>NZ_JAKKRZ010000011.1:0-168583 GCF_025653725.1 Shewanella sp. SM74
AATTTCGACCTAACTCAGTCAAGGTCAGTGTCTTACATTCAATCAGTGCCTTAGAGGCCAGCATCAAGCTGTTTAATCGTTTTAGGTGAAGTTCTGGGCAGTATTGGTGTAAAGAATGTTGTAGGATATTGGCTTCGCGCATCTTGTTGTCCAAGTGTAGTTTTTAGCGAAACCATTTGATCATGCAACAAGATGCGCTTCCACCCTAATTTGATGATTTATTTGTAAATCATCAGGGGATTCTTCAGCATAAAGCATGCATCGCTAATATAAATTAGCCCAGACTTTTCAAACTAAGTTAACAATCGCCAGATAAAAAAATAGGCCCTGAGTAACAGGACCTATTAAATCAATACTTTTAATGCATTACTTCTTGGGTGCAGTGCTCTTCATATACTTGAAGAACTCGCTATCAGGCTCTAACACCATAATATCGGACTTGCCTGAGAAGCTGGCTCGATAAGCCTCTAAGCTACGAACAAAACCGAAGAATTCAGCATCTTTGTTGTAAGCATCAGAATATATCTTCGCTGCTAACGCATCCCCTTCACCTCGAATGGTTAAGGCTTTACGTTCAGCTTCGGCAATCTTCACCGTCACATTGGCATCTATCGTTGCACGAATAATTTCAGACTGTTCTTTACCTTGCGCTCTATGCTCTTTTGCCACAGCTTGACGCTCTGCACGCATACGCTGGTAAATACTGTTACTGACGTTAGCCGGTAGATTGATTTGCTTTACACGCACATCAACAACTTCAATACCTAAGTCTTTTGCACTTTCTGAGGCATTGGATAACGCATCATTTTGCAGTTCATCACGCTTACCAGAAACAATCTCTCTAATAGTGCGACGACCAAACTCTGTGCGTAAATCGTTGTTGATCTTACGTTGTAATAGCGATTCTGCATTCGACTTAATACCACCGTTTGTAGACAGGTAATATTTTTCGAAATCCATAATGCGCCACTTCACATAGGAATCGACCATAAGGTCTTTCTTCTCTGAAGTTACAAAACGATCAGCTGCACCATCAAGTGTTTGAATACGGGCATCGAGTAATTTTACTTTATCGATCACAGGCACTTTCATGTGCAGGCCTGGGCCGTAGACGCGGGTGACTTGCTTACCGTCAACGTCGTCTTTTAAAATTTCACCGAAACGCGCCACAATAGCGCGCTCGCCTTCATTCACCACCATTAAAGATGACAAACCAATACCTAAGAGCACGGCGATAAGAATAACGCTTAATCTACCCATGGATTACTCCCTCCCTTGGCGAGTACGATCATCGCGGGATGGACGTCCACTCAAAGGCTCATTCGCGCGAGTCGTTGATACAGATGAAGAATTAACATTTTGCTGTGGCTTAGCTTCCAGCTCATTTGTCGCAGGCTTCTGCTGAATTAACTTATCTAGCGGTAGGTACATTAAGTTGCCGTTGTTCTTAGCATCAATCAGCACTTTATTCGTATCTGTCATCACTTGCTGCATTGTATCAAGATACAAACGCTTACGAGTCACTTCAGGCGCAGCTTGATACTCTGGTAATAACAACTCAAAACGAGCCACTTTACCGCGAGCTTCTAAGACTTCACGCTCTTTGTAAGCATTCGCTTGTTGCGCCATACGTTCAACTTCACCACGAGCTTTGGGTTCAATTTCACGGGCATAAGCTTCAGCTTCACGAATAAAACGTTGTTCATCTTCTTGGGCAGAAATCGCATCATCGAAGGCGTCTTTCACTTCTTCTGGCGGACGTGCCGGTAAGAAGTTAACGTCAACAACAGCAAGACCCAATTTGTACGGTTCAAGAATGCGCTCTAACTCTTTCCACGTATCGCGACGAATAGCATCACGGCCCGTAGTCAGAATATCATCCATCTTGTTATGTCCAATGACATAACGCAGTGCACTGTCAGTCGCTTCACGCAAACTGGCGTTCGCATCGACGGCACTAAATAGATATGAGTAAGCATCTAAAATACGATACTGAACATCAAGCTCAACTTTCACGACGTTTTCATCGGATGTCAGCATGCTACCAGACGCAGGAATAGAGCGAACCGATTGAATGTCGACGGGATAAATTTGGTCGATAAATGTGGCTTTCCAATGAAGTCCAGGGCCAATTTCGCCAGCGTGTTTACCAAATCGCAGTGCCACACCACGCTCAGCTTCTTTAATTGTATAAAAACCCGAAAGTCCCCAAACAACTACAGCAACAGCAAGAATGATGATTAGGCTAAACGAACTAAAAGACTGGCCTGAGCCATTTCCTTTGCCGCCAAAGCGCTTTGAAAGATTACGAAAAACCTCGTCAAGGTCCGGTGGTCCTTTGTCGTTACCACCTTTATTTCCCCAAGGATCATTACCCTTGTTACCGGGCTCGTTCCAAGCCATTTAGCACTCCATAAGTGGATGAAATAAATTAGATTATTAACAAACAGCTTCATCTATCGAATCTTCGAAGATGAAGGTTTCTAACTCACCCTGACTCTGTTTTGTTAATCGGCGCCAATCGGCGTCCGATAAACGAACAGACAAAATACAGTTCCCCAGATCGTCGTACTCTTTCTGCTGTATCGCATCCAGTCGATAAAACTGGCCAAGATAATGTCCAGCAGTTGCCGGAATTCTAAGTGTTAGCTCTTTAATCACCTCACCAATAAGCTCAGTGATGGCTTTCAATAGCAAATCAAATCCTAAACGCTTCTGTGCTGAAACCCAAACTCGAACGGGTTTGCCTATGTCGTTATATTCAATTCTTGGCGTCACATCTTCGAGTAAATCGATTTTGTTACAGACCACGAGTTGCATGACTTCATCGGCTTGGATGTCTTTCAGTACAGATTGAACCTGATCAAAATTATCCGCCATGTTTTCATCTGCACAATCAACTATGTGTAGTAATAACTCCGCTTGCCTTGTCTCTTGTAAGGTTGCCTTAAATGCAGCAACGAGATCATGGGGCAAATGACGAATAAACCCGACAGTATCCGCTAATATCACAGCACCATCAGGTAAATCTAACTTTCTTAGCGTAGGATCGAGTGTGGCAAATAGCTGATCTGCAGCATAAACATCAGATGATGTTAGGGCATTAAAAAGCGTTGATTTACCCGCGTTTGTGTAGCCGACTAATGAGACTGTCGACAAATCACTACGCTTACGTGCACGTCGACTCTGTTCACGTTGCTTATCAACTCGCTCTAAGCGTTTGTTGATATTTTTAATCCGTCCTCTGAGCAAACGTCTATCGGTTTCGAGCTGGGTTTCCCCTGGACCACGTAAACCAATACCGCCCTTTTGCCTTTCAAGATGCGTCCAACCACGGATCAGGCGAGTCGACATATGGCGCAATTGCGCTAGCTCCACCTGTAACTTACCTTCGTGAGTTCGCGCTCTTTGGGCAAAAATATCGAGAATAAGTGTCGTACGGTCGAGCACACGACACTGACACACTTGCTCAAGATTACGCTCTTGGGCTGGACTCAATGCATGATTAAAAATCACCACATTGGCTTCAGTCGCCGCCACTAATGCAGCTAACTCTTCGGCTTTACCAGAACCCACAAAAAATTTGCGATCCGGTGAACGTCGACTTCCAGTAATCACCCCGACTGATCTTGCCCCAGCTGATTCTACTAATAGCTGCAGCTCGACTAAATCTTCTCGGCGTTCCTCATCGGAAAAGTCGATATGGACAAGAACCGCAGTTTCTCCCGCCTCATAACGATCAAACAAGAAGCAAACTCCTCAGATAATACTTATTCGCCACTAGGCGCATCATCTTGAGCACCATATCCGCCTTGGGCATTTTGGTGACCAGTAACGTTGAATGGGCGTGCTGGCACGACAGTAGAAATAGCGTGTTTATAAACCATTTGGCTCACTGTATTTTTCAACAGAATGACAAATTGATCAAACGACTCTACCTGTCCTTGGAGTTTAATGCCGTTAACCAAGTAAATTGATACAGGAACGCGCTCGCGACGCAATGCGTTCAAAAATGGGTCTTGTAAAGATTGCCCCTTAGCCATTTTATTATTTCCTTTTTTAATTTATATAAAATAAATCGATATCAGTGATAGTTTTTTGTTTAGTTTTAGTATTATACAGCAAGGGCTAATAAGCTAGCGGCATTGACGCATAAGTATAACTAAATTCCCCTCAGCACCACTTTCAAGCCAATTCAACTCTGGCCAACTCCGCAACCATGTTAATTGACGCTTAGCCAATTGCCTAGTAGCAGCAACCGCTTTTTCGACCATAGTATCATAGTCAAACTCACCATCTAGGTATTGCCAGCACTGTCGATAACCGACACAACGCATTGAAGGCAAGTCTAAATGCAAGTCTCCACGGGCTTTTAGCTTTGTGACTTCCTCAATAAAGCCCTGTTTGAGCATAAGCGCAAAACGTTGCGCTATTAAGTCATGTAACACTTTGCGCTCGCGCGGTGCAATAGCAAACTGCACTACGTCATAGGGCAAGGGGGCTGACTTGGTCTGAGTCAACTCAGTCATGCTCTTGCCGCTTATTCTATAGACTTCCAGCGCTCTTGAAAGTCTTTGTGGATCATTAGGATGAATTCTTTCTGCCGACACGGGATCTATCTCCCTTAATTGGTCATGCAGTGCTTCCCATCCCTTTTCATCCGCCTCCGCTTGGATCTCGGCTCTAATGGCCTCATCCGCACTCGGCAAAGGTGACAAACCTTCGAGTAACGCTTTGAAATACATCATGGTTCCGCCAACTAATACTGGCGTTTTCCCCATGCTGACAATCTCTTCTATCTGGGCTATTGCATCGGCTCTAAAGTCGGCTGCCGAATAGCTTTCACTGGGATCACGAATATCAATTAATCTGTGCGGCCCGCGAGCCAGTTCGTCTGCTGAAGGCTTGGCACTGCCAATGTCCATACCACGATAAATTAATGCCGAATCGACCGAAATAATTTCACAGTTATGCTTTTCGGCCAATTCTAATGCTAAAGCTGTCTTACCTGAGGCCGTTGGCCCCATCAAAAATAACACTTTAGGCTGTAATTCTTTATTCACTTGCTTGCTCTTCTAGCCACGATTGCCAAGGTAAGAATATCGCTTTGTTGGCAATAAGCTGTTTTTTCTCTTCAGCAAACTGCGAAAATGCTGCCCAGACTTCTGGTGCCGAAACGAATCCCGTTAAACTGTGTTTTGCCAACCAAAATGCCAATGCGCTCGGCGCAGGTGTTTCAAAACGTAGCGATTGTAGCCACTCAGGGATCACTTTGGCTAACTGGCTCTCTCTGATATATGGGGGCACTTTTTTAATAATCAACTGCTGGTAACGAATTGTTAGTTCTAAACCTAATTGGCGGATCAGCGTGTCGTGTTCAGTGAGCACAGCCTGCCAATCCGCATCAGCCGCGACAGACACTGGCATCAATAAAGGCTGACCAATTAACCCCGTCGCTAGTTTAGCTTCAATCTCTTGGCATCGCGTCGCCAATGCTACTGATTTTATTGATAATAGACTGAGTTTATCTTCCGACGTCATCACCCAATATTGCCCATCTAATATCGATGGCATAGGTAACACAGACTGATAATCTTGATCTTTTACACTGTAAGAAGGGGTTTGCAGTAAAGCACCATAACTTGCTATTGCCGCCTTTGACGGTAATTCAGTACGTTGTCGAGATTCACCTGCAGAATAACTGCCACGGCTGCTGTCTCTTGGCATTGTCATACTGCCAAAAGCATTGGTTTGAGAGCCAAAACTGGCGCCTTCTCGTCCTGCGCCTACAGACTTTACTTGAACGGCAGGGGCTACTGAATCTTGAGCAGACTCAAGTGTATCAGTTTGCGCATTAACTAGAGCTGAATCAGCGCCAAGTGCAAAAGGAGCAGCTATTTCAGCTGCGCTTGTTGAAGCATCCACAAACACATCTTCAACCTCATCCAAAGAACTAGAGTGAACGAAGTTGAGCTCTCCTGCTTCTTCCAGCGCCGATTGCAATGCTTGCAGAATATAATCATGCACATAGCGACTCTGATGGAATCGCACCTCATGCTTAGCGGGATGCACGTTAACATCCACTTGGTGGGGATCGATATCCAACATCAGCACGTAGCCGGGTTGCTCAAGTTCTGCTTTTTGGGCAAAGGCTTGGCGCACTGCATGATTGACCAAGCGATCACGGATAAGGCGTCCATTGACATAAAAGTAATGGGTATCGCTGATAACCGGTGACCAAGGTGACTGCAAATAGCCACTGAGGCGCAAATCATCGTGTTGGCATTCAATCTTAAGCGCTTGCTCGGCAAATGGACGGCCACACACTTGCGTCAAACGTTGTAAATACTGGGCTTCATTCACAGCGGGACGATAATTACGTACTATCTTACCGTTATGCGTCAGCGTGAAATGGATATCCCCACGCACTAATGCAATGCGCTTTAACCATTCATCGATATGGGTAAATTCGGTTTTGTCACTCTTTAAAAAGCGTCTGCGAGCCGGTGTATTAAAGAATAAATCCACCACTTCAATCGTCGAACCTACTGGATGCGCGGCAGGCATCACTTTAACTGCCATGTCGGCACCTTCAGCATGGGCTTGCCACGCTTCGGTTTGCTCAGCCGTGCGTGAAGTTAAAGTTAAACGTGAGACTGAGCTGATACTGGCTAGCGCTTCACCACGGAAACCAAAACTAAGGATCGCTTCAAGATCATCTAAAGTGTGTAGCTTTGAGGTCGCATGGCGCGATAAGGCTAGCGCGAGTTCATCTTTAGGTATGCCAGAACCGTTATCGCGAATTTTAATCAGCTTGCTGCCGCCTTTGTCGATTTCAATATCGACTCGGCTCGCTCCTGCGTCGAGGCTATTCTCGACCAATTCTTTGACTACGGAAGCGGGTCTCTCAACCACTTCCCCCGCCGCAATTTGGTTGGCTAATTGCGGAGGCAGGATCTGAATGCCCATCATGCTTTCCTATTTAACTCTGGGGTATAACTAACGTTTGCCCTAACTGCACCACATCGGACTTCATTCCATTCGCTTGTTTGATGCTGGACATAGGCACACTATAACGTTGCGCGATTGCAGATAAAGATTCTCCGCGACGGACCTTATGTTTAACCTTTGTCGATACCGCATCACCAACATAGGCTGTAGGTGTTCTTTCTGTTGAGGTTCTTTCTGCTGATGCTTTTGCTGTGGTTTTGGCCGGCTTAGCACTGCTAGAACTTCCTCCCCTTCTTTGGGCAAGCAAAGTATCCGCTGGCGGATTGTTGTGATAGTAACGGCTCACCCCCTTATAAATAGCATTGGCAATGCTCTCTTGATGGCGACTACTCGACAGTAAACGCTCTTCTTTAGGGTTTGAAATAAAGCCCGTTTCAACCAAGATTGAAGGAATATCCGGTGACTTCAGCACGGCTAAACTCGCGGACTCAGGGCGACTTTTATGCAATTGAGTCACGCCACCTAAATCTTTTAAAATATCCCCCGCTACAGAATGGCCAATTGCCATCGAACTGTTCATTGACATATCGAGCAGCGTCATAGCCAAATACTGTTCATTATCCGTGTTTTGGATAATCTCACCCGCGCCGCCCAGCAACTCAGAATGCTTCTCTTTTTGCTCTAACCAACGACCAATTTCACTATTAGCACGACGCATTGATAGCACCCATACGGAGGCGCCACGTGGATTGGGCGAGGTAAAGGCATCAGCATGGATAGAAATCAGCAGATCTGCCTTACTGTTGCGCGCCAGTTCAGAGCGTTTATTTAAATTCACAAAATAATCACCAGTACGGATCATCACAGCACGCATGCCTGGCGTGTCATTGATTTTGCTGGAAACACGTCTGGCGATTTCTAGGGCGACCTTTTTTTCATAAACACCAGAAGGACCAATGGAGCCAGGATCGTCGCCACCATGACCCGCATCAATAGCAATGACAATATCGCGGGATGATTGCGCCGCTTGGGTGACAGTTTTGACGGGTGTAGATGACACGATAGCCGTTGCCGTAGTTAACGTTTTATCTTCTAAATCAACCACTAGACGATTGCCATAGGGCGCAGTAACAGGCAAAGAAAACAAGCTTGCATTCAGTGGTTTTACGAGATCGATCACTAAGCGCAAATCACCTTTAGTCGGTGACTTACTGATCCGAACGCCCTTAACTAACTTACTGTTGTTTTCAAGATTTTTAAGCACAACTTTAGCAGTGGTCTTTTTTAAATCCACCACTAAACGATTAGGGCCATCTAAAGAGAAATAGGTGTAATCAGGCACTCCACTCAAGTCAAACACGATTCGAGTTGACTCAGGCGCGGCCCAAATACGTACGCTTTCTAACTGATTAGCAGCATGGGCCACCACAGAGAAAAAAGAACACAAAGAAAGAATAATAATTTGAAAATACGGGTTATTTTTTATCATTTTAGTTTTTATTTTATCGCTTTTAATAACTTTTCACCTGGCTCAGACAAGGCCTCTATGCGTATTTCTCGCCCACTATTTTGATAACTTAAATGCATATGGACATCGGCAGCGGGCAGTAAACCCTCTCCCTTATCTGGCCATTCAACAATGCACAGACTCTTATCCGTAAAGTAATCACGGATCCCCATAAACTCGAGTTCTTCTGGATCGTTTAAACGATACAAATCAAAATGATAAACTTCGACACCTTCTAACTCATAAGGTTCAACTAAAGTGTAAGTCGGGCTTTTAACGGCACCTTTATGGCCCAATCCCTGAATTAAGCCACGACTCAGCGTCGTTTTACCGGCTCCTAAATCACCCGTAAGATACAGAGTCAAAGGCGCTTGGACATGGCGGGCTAATTTTTGCCCAACCGCAATAGTGTCGTCTTCGTTGTCTAAGAAAAAAGTTAACTCTGTCATATCCGCTTATATCACTGCTATTATTGATGGAGAAGCGACTCAATCCTAAAAAGGCACAGGGCACATAACAAAGTCCAGCCCCGCTTGAGTCTCACATTCCGCCTAGAGTAAATCACTATTCACTAATTGGCGAATAAAAGGCATTAAATCGCTCGCTAACATACCCCGTTCTCCCTGTATTGCCGCAAGATCAGCGGCGCAACCATGTACGACTACGCCAAGCACAGTTGCCTGCATATTATCCATTCCCTGAGCCATGAGCGCGCCTATAATACCAGATAACACATCGCCACACCCACCACTGGCAAGCCCAGGGTTGCCGACTGGTGCCACTACCATTTGCTGACCATCAAAAATGACCGTTCCAGCCCCCTTTAGCAATACAACACCGCCGTACTTTTGCTGTATCGCGCGAACAGCGGCAAATCTGTCCTGTTCAATATCGACCACGGTACAACCAAGTAAACGCGCCGCCTCGCCCGGATGTGGTGTTAGTACCCAATTCGTTTGGCGCCTTGGTTCATTACTGAGCAGATTCAACGCATCGGCATCTAAAACACAAGGCTTATCGCTCAAGCCCACGGCTTTAAACAAATTATACCCCCAGTCATGCTTACCTAAACCAGGGCCAAGCACGATAACCTGCGCCCAACCAAGGCGCAGATACACTTCCATATCGACTAAATCACAACCCCAAAACATCAGTTCAGGACGGGAGACATTCACCGTCAGTTGATGCTCAGGTCGACTGATCACAGTGACTAATCCCGCGCCTGCACGTAGGCAAGCCTCACTTGCCAGTCTCACAGCCCCAGCCATGCCTATATCACCGCCGATGACAGTGACTTTTCCCGATTGGCCTTTATGGCTATCGCGTGCTCGGGCGGCAAAATAGTCCTTAAGAGTCTCTCTTCCAACTCTTTGTGCGCTCGCTTCAGCAAAGAAAGGCGTTAATCCTAAATCTGCAAATTCAAGCTCGCCACTGTAATGCCGCGCCTTACCCGTTAACACACCTTGCTTTACACCACCAAAACATAAGGTGATATCCGCCATCACAGCAACACCTGCTACGGCGCCTGTATCAGCAATGACTCCAGAGGGTAAATCAAGGCTCAATACCCAAGCCGAATTGTCATTGATGGCACGGATATATTTAGCCATATCGTCGCGCACAGCATCACGTACACCCGTACCTAACAGACCATCGACTATGATTTTCGCAGCGAGAATAGGTTCAACCTCTAACGGCAGTAATTTTCCACCTTCAGCAAGATAATGGGTCAATGCTTGCTGACACTCAGGTGTACCTGCCGCTGACGTCATCATCACAGAAACGTCCATACCACTGGCACGGGCTAAACAGGCGCACACTAAAGCATCGGCACCATTGTTACCGCTGCCGGCAAGGATTAACACAGGTAAGACTTTGGAGCTATGTTTCGCTAAACACTCAAAAGCCGCCGCGCCAGCACGCTCGACCAATTCATAGAGACTAGATACTCCCTGAGACACTGCACTCAGTTCCGCTTCGCGAACTTGTGTTTGGGTGTATAGAGCTTTGGGAAATTGCGATAGATCTTGTGCCATGAAGGATCTCCTTAGACACCAATGACTCCATTTCACAATGAGTAATCTCACCATAGAAGTCTTGGCAGAATTGAGCAAGCCAATAAAAATCAGCCAATAGATCAAGAAAGTAGCAAAAAAAGCAGCGAGAAATTATGACGTAAATCAGTTCAGGCGCAGAAACCCGCCCAAATGGAGCAAAGTAGAGTAAAAGTTGCCGATACAAAGTCGACATAAAAACCAAAGCCAGCACTGGGCTGGCTTTGAGAATCGAGAAGAAATGACGGTTTAGATATCGTCCATCCGAATCGTACTATGGACTAAACGTTGCTGCTGAGTTTTCTCTACTCGGATCAAATTGGCTAACGCATTGCGCGCATCTTCCGCCGTGGTCGAGTTAACTGTTTTTTCTAACAAACCAATCAGACGATTCTCTAGGTCTAAATGTAAGTTGAGCACATCATCTTCATTCATGTTTGCGGGCAACATAGTATCTTGGCAACGCTTAGTAAAGTCTTCAAAAGTGAAGTCTTTATACCAAGTATCAAGAATACGATGTGGTGCTTCATCCATATAATCACGCAGTTTTTCTGCCATGGTTTTTTGGTGTGATTCAAAATACTCCAACATCATTTTCACACGAGCCGAGTCAGCTTGATTGTTGAGTCGGCCATAGAGTTGCGCCATATCTAAGCGGCAATTTGCCACATACTCGAGTAGATCACGTAATTGTTGAATACGCATATAATGCACTCCATTGTCAGGCCAACTACTTGGCGCTATTAATTTTGTCTAATTCCATTATGTGAGTAAAAGCGTTACGAATATTTGAACAAGGTCATAATTTAACTTTCACGCAGCTATCTAATTTAGGAAAACTTGAAGAAACACGCTATAGATCACGCATCTAAATCCTATCACACTGTTTTGTATAAAAGAGAAAAGCCAAAAGAGATCTCAACACACTTAGCCCAAAGGGTATTCGCAAGTCTTTAGTTGCAGATGGTAAATCTGAGATAGAGGGCTTGAAGTAGATAGCAGTGAATCAAGACAAATATAGATGAGCCAATTGAGGGAATTATGTGAGAAGTACAGCGACATTATGAACTTAACCAATTGAAAGTTAAATAAACAATAAGGAAATGGAACGAAATTGGAGCGACATAATTTTGATCAAGAGCAGTTCGAACCGATGACCTATACCTTGACTAATTTAACCATCACAAAGGTATCGCCATATCAAAAATCACCACTGAGCTAATGTCAATTGAGTAATGTGATAGTGGAATATTTAGGAAATTGGAGCGACATATCGGGTTCGAACCGATGACCTATACCTTGGCAAGGTATCGCTCTACCAACTGAGCTAATGTCGCATAATCTGTGTTAATGATTTGGTAAATCACTAAGTTTTAATTTGGAGCGACATATCGGGTTCGAACCGATGACCTATACCTTGGCAAGGTATCGCTCTACCAACTGAGCTAATGTCGCATAATCTGTACTAATGATTGGTAAATCACTAAGTTTTACTTTGGAGCGACATATCGGGTTCGAACCGATGACCTATACCTTGGCAAGGTATCGCTCTACCAACTGAGCTAATGTCGCATAATCTGTATTAATGATTTGGCAAATCACTAAATTTTAATTTGGAGCGACATATCGGGTTCGAACCGATGACCTATACCTTGGCAAGGTATCGCTCTACCAACTGAGCTAATGTCGCTTTTTTGCATCGCTGCTACATTTGCCTTCAACATTAATAAAGGTATCGTCTATCAACTTTTATCAACTGAGCTAATGTCGCTTTTTGCATCGCTGCTACATTTGCCTTCAACATTAACAAAGGTATCGCCTATCAACCTTTATCAACTGAGCTAATGTCGCATTCAATCTAAATGACCGCACATCTCTGTTCGCATCAAAAAGTTGAGGCCGCATTATATGAAAAATTCATGCGGCTGCAACCCCTTCTTGCATATTTATCTACTGATCGGTCAAATTTTAAATACTTTGCTGCGATAATACTGCAATTCAGCGATCGACTCTTGGATATCTTGCAGGGCTTGGTGAGTATTTTGCTTCTTAAAGCCCGCCATAGTTTCTGGACTCCAACGCTTCACTAGCTCCTTAATCGTACTGACATCCACGTTGCGGTAGTGGAAATAATCTTCCAACTCGCGCATATAACGATTTAAAAAGCGTCTATCTTGACCAATGCTGTTACCACACATTGGAGAGGCGCCCTTAGGAACATACTGTTCTAAGAAGGCAATCGTCTTGGCCACGGCTTGCGCTTCGGTTTCTTGGCTAGCACGAACTCGGTCAATCAACCCAGACTCACCATGGTGCTTTTGATTCCAATCGTCCATAGCGGCCAGCACATCATCTGACTGATGAATTGCGATAACCGGACCTTGACCGATAATATTGAGTTCTTGATCTGTCACTAAAGTGGCAATTTCAATGATCCTGTCGACGTCGGGCTCTAACCCTGTCATTTCCAAATCGATCCAAATGAGATTATTTACATCTGCCGTCATAAATCAGCCTTATCGTGTCAGTTAGCCTAAATTCAGGCTTTTTTATTCAAGAGTGTGTATCATACTGCTTTTTTCCAACACAAAAAATCACCTAATTGACGAAGACGAATCAGTGAGTAAAAAGAAACCCCTAAGCCAAGGTCAATTACGCCGTATGCGCGCTAATCACGAGAAGCGACTCAATCGTGATAGTGGCGATAAAAATACGCCAGAGTTACAGGATAGTTCATTGGGGCAAGAACAGCCCGGTACTGTGATTTCACGTTTTGGCCAACATGCCGACATAGAAACTGAAAGCGGCCAAATTGTGCGCTGTAATATTCGCCGTGCCGTCACCAGTTTAGTGACTGGCGATAAAGTGATCGTACGCTTAGCCATTGAGAGCCAAGCCAATAGCGGCATCGCAGGTATTGTTGAAGCCGTTCATCCACGTCGCTCATCACTTACACGCCCAGATTTATACGATGGCGTGAAAATTATCGCCTCGAATATCGACCAAATTTTGATTGTCTCCTCGGTATTACCCAGCTTTACCACCCAAATCATCGACCGTTATTTAGTGGCTGCCGAAGATACCGATATTCCGCCTATCATCATTTTGAATAAAATTGACTTGCTCAATCCCGCTGAAGCGCAGGCAATCGATGAAGCGCTACAGCGCTACAAAGACATTGGCTATCCGGTTTATAAGGTCAGCAGCAAGCTCGGTGATGGTATCGATACCATCAAAGGTATACTCAAAGATAAAGTCAGCGTGTTTGCCGGCCAATCTGGTGTGGGTAAATCATCAATCATCAATGCATTACTACCCGATGCAGAGCTTATTATCGGCGATGTGTCCGACAACTCAGGTTTAGGCCAACACACCACCACCACAGCCAAACTGTTGCACTTGCCTAGTGGCGGCGATTTAATCGACTCTCCGGGCGTGCGCGAATTCGCCCTATGGCATCTTCCTGCACAACGTGTCGGCTGGTGCTTTATCGAGTTTCGCGAGTATCTTGGCGCATGTAAATTCCGCGATTGTAAACACGGTGACGATCCCGGCTGTGCACTTCAAGAAGCCCTGAGCCAAGGTAAGATCAGCGCAGATCGCTTTAATAATTACCATAGAATTATCGCCAGCTTAGATGAACAACGTCATGCCCGCCATTTCCGTGCGGCCACTGATGAATAACGACTTATTGATAAATAACAACAGTCTCAGCAAAGATTGAGCAGTAAGAAAAGGAATTGAAATTGGATAAAGTCAAAATAGCGCTGCAGTACATGCTGCCAAAACACTTGTTATCTCGTTTAGTGGGTAAACTCGCTGCAGCCGAAGCTGGCGCCTTAACCACTGCCGCCATTAAGTGGTTTATCAAACAATATAAAATCGACATGAGCGAAGCGGCGCAGAGTGAGCCTGAAGCCTATAAAAGCTTTAATGCCTTTTTTACCCGCGCCCTTAAACCCGGTATTCGTCCGTTAGATATGGACGCCGATATCATGGTGCATCCAGTCGATGGTGCCGTAAGCCAATTAGGCCCAATCAAAAACGGTCGCATCTTCCAAGCTAAGGGTCACCACTATTCATCGTTAACTTTGCTTGGCGATCAAGCCGAAGATGCTAAACGCTTCGAAGGCGGTGATTTTGCGACTATCTATCTGGCGCCTAAAGACTATCACCGTATCCACATGCCGATTAAAGGCACGTTATCAAAAATGACCTATGTACCTGGCGAACTGTTTTCGGTGAATCCGTTAACGGCGAGACACGTACCCGGTCTGTTTGCCCGAAACGAACGCGTTGTGGCGATTTTTGAAACCGAATTAGGTCCATTGGCCATGGTATTGGTTGGCGCAACGATTGTTGCCAGTATTGAAACCGTATGGGCTGGCACAGTCACGCCGCCGACAGGTAAGCAAGTCTTCACTTGGGAATATCCAACCCAAGGCCCAGATGCCATCACCTTAGACAAAGGTGAAGAAATGGGTCGCTTCAAGTTAGGCAGTACTGTAGTGATGTTGTTTGTTAAAGATGCTATCGCGACCTTTGCTGAAGGTGTCGAAGCCGAAGCAGTGACTCGTATGGGACAAGCCTTCGCTAACCTGAAAGACATTAAGCAAGCGGATTAAGCTTTCTTGAGTTCTGCTAAACCTTCGGGATTAATTGAATTGCACCTGGCTGTGCTGCTATTTGGCGGCACAGCTTTGTTTTCTAAATTAATCCCGCTCAGCGCCCTCGACATCACCTTCCTACGCTGTATCGTCGCCGCCACTGTGTTAGGTTTGCTAGTCAAATTCAGCCGCAAACGTTTAACGCTGGCAAGCAAACAAGATTATCTGGTCGCCATCGGGCTTGGGGTTATCGTCAGCCTGCATTGGGTGACCTATTTTGCGGCCATGCAATTATCGTCGGTCGCCATTGGCATGATTGCGTTTTTCACCTATCCGGTGATGACTATCATTGCCGAGCCGTTGCTGACAGGTAATAAGATAAAATTACACGATATGATCAGCGGTGTATTAGTGCTGATTGGGGTGATATTACTGATCCCTGAGGCGAATTTAGGTAACGACACTACGCTGGGCATTGCCATCGGCATAGTGTCCGCCATCTTGTTCACCACCCGTAACTTATTGCACAAACGCTACTTTTCCCAGTACAGCGGCCCCCATGCCATGTTCTATCAAACTTTGGTCGCTGTGATGTTCCTGATGCCGTGGCACCAAACGGAACTGGGCAGTATCTCATTAGAAGTGTGGGGATTAATTATTTTACTCGGCGTAGTCTTTACCGCAGCGCCACATGCGCTATTTACTTCTGCGCTGAGGCAACTGAGCGCCAAAACGGTTGGGTTAGTCTCTTGCTTACAGCCTTTTTATGGCGCCATGTTAGCACTGATCATTTTAGGTGAAGAGCTCAATCTCAACACCTTAATTGGTGGCACTATCATAGTCGCGACCGCCATCTTCGAAACCCATCAATCGCACCAGTCACAGCGGCGAAAAAAGAACGCCTGAAACATACCAATCTCAACGCAATTTGGCTAATATGGAGCGTCTTTCGCCCCTAAATGTCTTTAGCCTATATGCCACGTATTTTATTGTTCATTATTGCTTTTTTCACATTTTCCGCACTTGCCAATTCGCCTTTGCAGTTGGACAAACGTCTTGGCATGAACAAGCAAGATCAGCAACAAAATCTCAGCATTGACGAACAAATTAACGAACTAAAAATTAACATAGAAAAACTCGCCGCCAACGCAGCCAGTTTCCAACAAGCTCAGATTGATTTTGAGCAACATAAGAAGCGCACTAACCAAGCACTGAAAGACGCCTATAAGCCTTTATCTCTGGAAAAAGGTACTGATCTTAGCCAGCAGGCTTCCATGGCCTATATTCGCTTGTCTGAACTTAAAGAAAGCGAATCCACCCTTGGCCGACAAGTTAACGATTTATTGCTACGTCACAATGACTTACCTACCGTTATCGCCAGCGCGAGGCAAACTGTCGCCCAAAACAAAAAAGCAGAACTCGCCCCGCTAGATACCCCTACGGGAGAGTTACAGCAAACTCAACGACTCTTCTTTGAACAAAGCCTTGCCACCGATGAAGCAGAACTTGCCAGCAGCCAAAAACGCATTGAACTGACGCAATTACAATTGCAGCTAGTCCGCCAACAACTGGTGCAGCAAGAAGCCTTGATCGAAACCATCAACAAGGCAATCAATAAACAACGTCAGCAACAAACGGATGCCACCCTAGCCAAAAACTTAGTTAATACCGAAAAAGTCATCGATCCTATCACCCGTAATATTGCCGACACTAACCAGATTTACGGTCAAAAGCTGCAAACGTTAACTTTGCAGATCAATAATGTGGTCGAACAGCAGGAACAGGCTGAAACCCAATATCAATCCCAAGCCAAACAACTGGCAAACATCCAAGAGCAGATCACTTGGGTCAAAATGAACTCCGCCTTTGGTGAGCGCTTTTTGCAGATGTTGCAATCACTGCCTAAACCACCGAATCACGAAAAACTGCAAACGCTGATCGCCGATGCGCGCTTAGACAGATACCATTTAGAGCAGCAACAAGCCCTCAATGAGCAAGAATTAGAACAACCCGGCTTATACAATGAGCAGCAGATTAAGCTCTTACACTCGCAACAGAGTTTGATCTCGCAGTTGATGCAAAGCTATGACCAATACTTAAGTGAATTAGGCAAGCTGAAGGTCAATTACCAACAACTGAGCCAACAGAATCTCACCCTCAAAAATACCCTTAACGAACATTTATTCTGGGTGCCTAACGCTACAAGTATTAGTAAGTTATGGCTTACGGATCTTGAGCGCAGCACGGTTTGGCTTGTGCAACAAGCACAGTGGGATGAACTGGGAAGAGCCTGGGATGAACAAAACGATTATTGGTCTTGGTGGATCATATTGCTGGTACTGTGTTTAGTCGTACAAGACTTGATCACTCCTAAATTCAATCGCTTGCTAAATCATTACACCACTTATGTGGGCAATGTGACCCAAGATAAATTCATTTACACTCTCAAAGCGCTCGCCTGCAGTATCAGCTATGCGTTGATAAAACCTTTCCCAGTGATCATGGCGGGATTGATTTTTTATCATTCCGATCGCAATTTTGTGCAGGCTGTGGGTATGGGCATACTGGCGATTGGTTTAGTGTATCTCTTATATCGCTTTATCTTTATTCTGACGCTCGACAAAGGCGTACTCGTGGGCCATTTCAAACGCCCCTCAAAACTCATTCAAGCGGGACAATCACGGCTCAGACACTTTGTGCTGATTGCTAGCCCATTATTGGGTCTGATGGGCTTTACCGAAGTGCTCGACACATCACTGGTGCGTAATAGCATAGGCCGCGGCGCATTCATTATTTTCTGTATCGTTTTATTCTTGTTATACAAAGATATTTTAATCCTGAGCCGTAAAAACTCAGATGCTAAGAAAGACGGTAAAAACAAAAAACTCATTCAGAAAATGCTCTGGACCTTGCTGATTTCTGTGCCGCTTTTAAGCGCAGTGTTAGCCTTTAGGGGTTACTACTTCACCGCTTTCCAAATGCTGTTACAACTGCAATTATCGATCGTGCTGGGTCTGGGTTTCTTGCTCTTATACCAATTGATCAAACGATGGATGTTAATCGAACGCCGCCGTATCGCCTTCGATCGCGCGAAGGCAAAACGTGCCGAACGCTTAGCACAAAGGGAAAAAGGCGAAACGCATCACCCTTCCGTCGATGGACTCGATACCTACGAAGAACCCGTAGTCGATCTCGAAACCATTTCGAGCCAATCCCTTGGCCTAGTGCGTTCACTCTTGTTATTGGCCTTTTTAGCCAGTTTGATTGGTCTGTGGACTCAAACCCATACGGCGCTGTTTTCCTTCCTCGATGGCATTACGCTGTGGACGACCAATACCAGTGTGAATGGCTTAGAGCAACAATTGCCCATTACCATGAAATCACTGATGTTTGGGCTGATAGTGGTGGGTTTCTCGTTAATGATTGCCACCAATTTACCCGGCCTACTTGAGCTAATGATCCTGCAAAGGCTTGATCTCTCGCCCGGAACGGGTTTTGCGATCACAACCGTCAGTCGTTATCTGGTGGTTTTCCTCGGACTATTAATCGGCTTCTCTAATCTCGGGATGGAATGGTCTAAGTTGCAATGGCTGATTGCCGCACTATCGCTCGGTTTAGGTTTTGGTTTGCAAGAAATTTTCGCCAACTTTATTTCGGGTCTGATCATTTTGTTTGAGAAACCCGTGCGGATTGGCGACACAGTGACAATTCGTGATTTAACAGGGACAGTCAGTAAAATCCAAATTCGGGCGACCACCATTATTGACTGGGATAGAAAGGAAATTATCATTCCGAACAAGGCCTTTATCACAGAGCAGCTGATCAACTGGTCCTTGTCAGATCCTATTACTCGGGTCATTGTTTATGTGTCGGTGGCGCGGGATTCAGACCCTGCCAAAGTTGAAGCGACCCTGTATCAAGCGGTGCAAGAGTGTGAAGATGCACTTGCCAGCCCAGAACCTGAGGTCTGGTTTGCCGGCTTTGGTAAACATACCCAAGATTATGAAGTGCGCGCCTATGCAAAAGATATGTCGGCACGCTGGCCACTGCGCCATGATTTACATAAACGAGTGACTAAAAAACTCAAAGAAAACAATCTCGAACTCGCCTACCCGCAGATGGAAATCCATATTAAGAATGGTCAAAATCGCGAGCAACAAGGCATTATTAGAAGCTAATAGGATCGCAGACCATGCTTATTTTTGCTCACCGCGGCGCCAGCGGTTATCAGGCCGAAAATACCTTAGCCGCCATGGCTAAAGCGTTAGAATTGGGTGCACAAGCCGTCGAACTCGATGTACATAATGTCGAAGGTGAGTTAGTCGTGTTTCACGACAGACGACTCGATAATAAAAGCTCGGGCACGGGCGTCATTCACTTAGTGAGCAAGGACTACCTAGCAAGCATCAATGTGAAAGGTGAATCCATTCCGACGCTATGGCAAGTACTTGAGCTGATTGCGGGGCGCTGCATAGTCAATATAGAGTTAAAAGGCATTAATACCGTCACGCCGTTAATCGACTTATACCCAAAGGCTATGAGTCAGCTTGGGTTTACGAAGGAGCAGTTACTAATCTCTTCTTTTAATCACCCCTATCTGCATGAACTTAAACAGGCGTTGCCGGATGTGTTAGTCGCACCATTGCTTGCCAGTATTCCACTCGAAGGGGCTGGCGTGGTAAGCGAACTGAATGCCTATTCATTGCATTTAGATGTGAGTTTTATCAGCCAAGCGCTAGTAGACGACGCCCATAACCGAGGTGCCAAGGTTTATGTTTATACTGTCGATCATATTGATGATATTCATGCACTTAAGCAGATTGGCGTCGATGGTGTGTTCAGCAATTACCCCGATCGCGCCATGCAAGCCTTAACTCAAAAGGCAATGGCCAATTACTCTGGCTACTTTGAGTAACGGCCAAAATAATAATGATATTAAGCTTGGCTATTTCGCTGAGCCCAATAACCGATAAAAATAAACATGACCACAATTAACAGAAACATCCAATGGGATGGCATAGCCACTATGTGTCTTGCCACCCAAGGCGTGGCTTTCACGATTAATAGGCCATAGCCAAAGGCATTCACAATAATAAAAACAAATGTTCGCAGCACAAAAGAATGCCCCAACAAATGACGCCTTAAGATACGATTTACATCCGCTGAAAAAACCAAAATAAGACACACCACCATAGCGGTAGCAATATCGAAGGCCCAAGGGCGAAGCATATTACCTAACTGGGCAATAATGGCGACTAATTGATCAAACATAGACTTAACCTAAAAATATGCAGCGCAATCCATCTGAGTGGCCGCGACAGCGTATTGAAAAATAACAATAACCAAGCATAAAGGGAGACGCCATGGGGCACAAGTTACTCTTGCTAACAAAGGCAAATCAACAGTACCGCGACTTGATTGAGGCGCAGAGTCTCCCTGATTTAACGTTACTCGACGATAATCCAGCGGGCATAATTGATGCAGATATTTGGTTAGCCGAACCGAAACTCGCCGCGCCCCTATTGCCCCATGCTAAAAATCTGCAATGGTTACAATCAAGCTTTGCTGGTATAGATGCTCTGATGAGTCCAAGGGGCAGAAAAGACTATCAACTCACCAATATTAAAGGCATTTTCGGCCCGCTGATGAGCGAGTATCTATTCGGCTATTTACTCGCGCATATCCGCGGCCATCGTTTTTATCGCCAGCAACAAGGACAAAAACAGTGGCTGATTCAACCCCAGCAGCGCCATTCAAGCCTACAGGGAATGCGATTACTCTTACTCGGTACAGGCTCAATTGCCCAGCATCTCGCGAAGACGGCAAAGCACTTTGGCATGCATGTCACAGGGATCAATCGAAGTGGTAATACCGTAGAAGGTTTTGATGCCATAGAAGCGATGGCCAATTTAGGCCAAGTGTTAACACAGGCCGATGTGGTTGCAAATCTACTGCCAAGCACTCCTGCAACGTACAATCTTCTCAATGCTGACATGTTAGCTATGTTAAAAGCTGATGCAGTGCTGTTTAATGTTGGCCGCGGTGATGCACTCGATCTCGATGTGCTAAATACCCAGCTTATCGCTAATCCTAGTCAGCAAGCGATCCTCGATGTATTTGCTCAGGAACCTTTGCCCAATAGCCATCCTATTTGGGAACGGGAAAATGTCGTGATCACGCCGCATATTTCGGCGCCAAGCCATCCTGCACAAATCGTCGATATCTTTAGCCAAAACTATCGCCGCTACATCATGGGTGAGCCACTGCAGAATCGAGTCGACTTTAGTAAAGGTTATTAGATCAAAGATAAGAAATTGAGTTAGAAATCAGTAAAAGAAAAGGCAATAGTCAGACTATTGCCTTTTTTATCTTAAATTTTAGTCAGTTAAATCCTAAAGCTGCGCTTTAAGAATTGCTCGACTAATACCGAGTGAGAATCCATCTCGCGAGTCACTTCGTCATTCAAGCCAACCATTTCACTGCCGAGTTGATGGCTAGAATGGGTAAATTGCGACACATTCACCACGCTGCGATTCATCTCATTTGCCACACTCGATTGCTCTTCTACCGCGCTGGCAATATGGTGCGTCATATCGGTAATGGTCGAAATGGCCTCACGAATCGTACGTAATGCCGTATCCGCTAAATCCGCCGTTGAAATACATTCGGAAGCGGCAACCACTCCTTGCTGCATACTGATAACAGCTTTATTCGTCCCCTGCTGTAACAGATTAATCATACTGTGGATTTCTTTGGTGGCATCGTGAGTACGTTGTGCCAGTGCCCGTACTTCGTCAGCAACGACAGCGAAGCCACGACCTTGCTCACCCGCTCGAGCCGCTTCAATTGCCGCATTCAATGCCAGTAAATTCGTCTGCCCCGCAATACTCTGAATCACATCGAGCACTGTGCCAATATCTTTACTGTGGGCTTCTAACTCAGTAATAACTTTTGACGTTTGTTGCAGTTGCTCCGCCATGGCTTGAATCGAGCGAATAGTGCTCGACACCGTTTTATCACCATTGATGGTTTCAGCGGATGCCATTTGCGTGGCACTCGCCGCATCGGCACAATTGGAGGACATATCGCCTAATGTGGCAGTCATTTCCTGCATCGCTGTAGCAACTTGTTCTATTTCAGACAGTTGAGCCTGACTGGTACTCTGGATTTGTTTGCCCTTGGCGGCAGATATTTTGGCCTGTTCTGACACGTTATAACAGGAATCCGATGCACGCCCAAGAATCGACTTAAGCTCTGAATTCTGCATTTGCAGTGCTAAATCAATCGCGCCAAGATCATCACTGCTTCCACTATAAATATGCGCCATCAGCGGATTATCGTAGATATGCTTTGCCTTAGCCACTATCGCGTAATAGCGATTCAGCACCAGATTACCGCCCACCAGCAATACTAGGACACTTATCGCTAGGGCAATAAAGCCCATTAAGCCAATTTGCAGAGCAAGGTAAAGCATAGGTAGCATGCCAACCAATGCGAGTAACAGCAATTTAACTGGCATATCCAAAGTACGTTTTAACGCACTGACGCTGCCCTTTTTGTTCAACTCCGCATAGGCTATTTCTGCACGCTTAACCTGATCGCGTGTGGGTTTAGTGCGTACTGATTGAAACTCGACGACTTTGCCATTAACTGAAATCGGTGAGACATAGGCATCGACCCAATAGTGATCGCCATTGGCGCAGCGGTTTTTTACTATCCCTTTCCAAGGCTCGCCTTTTTTGATGCATCGCCACAGATCTTCAAACGCTTGCGGAGGCATATCTGGATGACGCACCATGTTGTGGGGCTTGCCTAGCATGGCATCGAGGTCGTAACCGGCAACGGTACAGAAAGATTGATTGGCGTAAGTGATATGACTTTGAGTATCCGTGGTCGACAATAAAATCCAATCCGCTGGGTAATCATATTCTCGCTGTGTAACTGGTAGATTTGTTCTCATGAAACCTTATGGATCTTTGATTAATTCTTCGTTATTCATCCATGAGTTATCCATCCGTGAGGCATCATCACCCTGACTCTGTATTCCTAAACCTACTTCTAAAACTGCCTAGCTTTTTAATGCTAAAACACACCTAGCATAGACGATAAAACGTGCGCCATGTAACAAAAGCGTTAAAGTATGAAAATCACCCAAAAACATGATTGCATTTGATAAGCGTTTTCATTTACAATTAGCGCAATTCGATTGGAGACTAATATATGTACGTTTGTCTTTGCCATGCGATCACCGATACGCAAATTAAAAATGCAGTAAGCCAGGGCGATAGCTCGCTTGCTGACGTAAAAAAGCGCTTAGGTGTTGCCGATCAATGTGGTAAATGCGCCAGAATGGCAGTGCAGATAATTCAAAATCAACTAGAACTTGAGCCTAATTATTACGAAGTCGCATAGAATTCATCACGAATAGCGTGGTAAAGGGTAACTCACTCACGAACAAACTTCCGACAAGTTAAAACCACGCTGACTCAAGCAAACTTAATCCAGCTCAAGCAAACTCAATCCAAAAAAGTCCCGCGACAACAAAGCCTTCTATCCGCCACTTCGTCTTAAATAATCTTGCCAGTTTAGACTTTAGATATGATGTTTTAATGACAAGCCCCACTGAACTCCAAGCTCTAAAGCCGCGAATAATTCAATGGGGTTAGATCCAACTTCCGAGTCAAGCCTACTTACGTTTCAACAAATAGGCCGCTTCATTAAGCCAAGGCACGGCTTTCTTAATAAAGCGGGGATTGTCGGCCAACACATCTTGCGACGCTAATACTTCAATATCAAAATCCTCACTCAGATGCTGCTCTACCCAAGTAGGGGATACAGCAAAAGGTGGGCCGATAAGGGATTCTTGCGGATAATCTAAAGTCACTAATAAACCGACACTGCCGCTAGGTAATAAGCTCGCTAACTGCTTGGCATATTGTGCACGCATACTTTCTGGCCATGCGATCAAAGCCGCGCGATCATAAAATGCCGTCACGTCTTGAGTGATAGCCTTAGGTAGAGTGAAAATATCACCCTGATACAAGCTGATCTGTTCGGTTTGATAATGCTGGTGTTCACCCACGGCCGTTTGCGTCATCTCGAGTTGGTTATCGCTGAAAAATTGCTGTACTGCCAATTCATTTAACTCACAACCTATGACCTGATGCCCCTGTTCTGCGAGGAAACACATGTCTAGCGACTTTCCACATAAGGGCACAAAAACCTTAGTATCTGCGGGTAATGCAAGCTGCTGCCAATACTTAACGAGGAAAGGATTGATGTCTTGCTGATGAAAACCTATCTGTTGCTGCTGCCACTTTTCATGCCAAAAACCGGGTTCCATGGGTTTATCTCTATTCGCTAATGTTGTCCTTACTCTAATGACATTTTAAAGTGGATGCAAAACCTCCTGCCATTCGGCAAACTCAGCAATGTAAAGACTAACTTACTGATCTAAAGTGGCTTGCACTTTACGCAGCCAAACACAGTTATCGCATTGGCATTGACGGCGTGATAAATGATGTGGGCTTAAAGATGAGTCGATAAAGTCCACGGCGATCAACAACTGCTGTTTTAACTCGGCAATCGATTTTTCGTTCACGGCCACCAACTCGTCATTCTGGTTCATCCAGATACATTCCATGCCCTGATGACACGTTAAACATTGCTCGTCTCTATCATTAAAAAATACCGCATGCGGGCAATGGGTCACTTCCATTGACTGTAAAATACGCTTACGCGGATATTCCAAAAGTTCGATCAACAAGGCCTTATATTGGGTGGGCATACGCCCTCCTTAGCTGCACTTTGTCTGTGGGTTAATTAACAAAAATTGATTCCATCTAATGCCCCAAAGATTACCTATAGTCGCGAGGATTTAATTTGATGTAAGTCAAAGTCAGTGACGAAATGATCGTATAGGTAAGCCGCGCCTGACGCTGAACATCAATGCCATTCAAAATACTAAAATAAAGCCACCCGCTATTTGATTATCTCCCCCGCTTACTGGTTAAATGAACAAAACAAGGAGCACAATTTGCAAACACCTCAGCTGCAGCATTTTTATATTTCTGAAGAGCAATCCATTTACTTGCTCAAAGCCAATGATGCCCGTAAACACAAGGCGTGGATCCGCCTCTGTAAACAACAGCTGAGCAAATTAGGTTATACCGATATCGAATTGGTCGGCAAAGGCGCCTACGGTTTCGTGTTTGCGGGTATCAATCAAGCGGGCGATGCCCATGTGTTTAAGTTTTCACGGATTAATTTGCCGCAACATATTCAAGATAGGCTCGAAGAAGAAGCCTTTATGCTCTCCTTACTCAAACATCCCAATGTGCCGGGCGCGATCAAATTTGAGCGAGTAGGTAAACAGGGAATACTCGTGATGGAACGGGCAAAAGGGGAAGATCTCGACCAACTTTGCCGCCGCATGGGCGCCCTACCGACCGCTATGGTCATGAGCATCGCCCGCCAACTCGCCGATATCTTGTATTACCTGCGCACGGGCAAGCCTTTAGTGCACGGCGATATCAAACCTTCGAATCTGGTTTACGATATTGAACAACAACACTTATCATTAATCGATTGGGGCTCAGCGGTATTTGCGCAGCGGGATGAACATAACAAACCCGTCGAAGACAATGTGATGGCGTTAATGTCTAGCGATCAACAACATACCAACGCCCGCATGGGTGATGTGTATTTTATCGGCGAAGAGCAACTCAATGGAGCACTCTCCAGCCCGCGCTTTGACGAGCAAGGAGTTGCCGCGACTCTGTATGCCCTCGCCTCTGGGCAAGCAAGCCGCTTCGGTGCACAGGTGATTTCGCCCACCAGCATTGGCTTACCGATAGAATTAGCCCGCACCTTAGAGGGCATGCTCAGCACAGATCCGCAGCAGCGCAACATTGCCGGCGATTATTTTTTAAAAAGTATGCGCCACAGCCACAGACTGCACTTACCTGAACTGCCCAAAGCTGATTTACAGGGTGAAATTCCTGTTTGGGTACAATCCCGCGACAAAGATGTTGAAACCGTCAGCTACAGTTCGCGTAAATCCTTTTTAAAGGAACACAACGCCCAAGATCCCATCGCTAAGATGGATGATATTCAGCTCGAAAAATATTACCGCAACTTCCTCGCAGGCATGGGTGATACCGAAAAAGGCTTTATCGCCGCAGTGGGTCGTTTAGCGCAATATCCGATCGTGGGTGGTCTGGCTATTCATTGGCAGGAAACCGGCGTGTTTATCGACTCCAATCTTGCGATTTACGATGCAAAACAAAAAAGTGCGTTAATCATTGCAGTCAACAATATGGTGGATCTCGCGCGGGGAATTAAACGTATAGGGGTGTTTAAGGCCTGTTTCTTTAACGCCAAAGACACACTGCATATCGAACGAGCTGACACCAGCGAGCCTTTTGTCGCCAGTGCCGCACTGCAGTTGCCCTTCGAAGTCGGTGACGTCCCCACCTTAGAAGATAAGTCGCGGTTACATTCTTATTTTGAAGACGGTAAAGATCCCGATGAGAACCTCGAATTACCCCATGAAATCATGGAAGAATTAGCCCGCATCAACCAAATTCACCACACAGGCTGCATCATTTTTGAGGCGCTGCCGAATCACTTAAAAATTCACAGTTACTTGAAACTGCTCAATCCGCGTAAGCAAGCGGCGTTTCGCGCGAGCCTCGATCGCATCTTGCATCATGTCGGAAAAATCCAAGGTCACGGCGTATCGGGCTTTATGAAACTGCCCTACAAAAACACCCGCCGCTTTACTCATCTAGAGCGTAAAGCCGATCACTTTTATCCGAAAAATCCAAAAGAAATAGGCGCCTAATGGCGCCTATGTTCATCGGATTAAATCGGTGATCCCGGCGGTAAGGTTAACGGCTTAGGAATAAGCTTAACCTTAGCATCGGTCAAACCCGCAGTAAGACCCTGTTGCAACCAAGTATAGTGCGCCGCAAGACTCACATTCGCTCGATTCGACTTCGCTTTCAATTGCTTAATCACAAACTGAGCGCGATCGTTAATCGCAGCCCTCACTTCTGGTGAGGTTTGAGGATCGTGCAGCGTTGCCAGCACTTCATCAATCACCACAGCGTTCACTCGCATCCATACGCCTTCGACCAGCGCGAGCTTGTCCTCTTGATACAAGGTCGCCGCGAATAACTTATCCAATAATGTCGTCACCGATAACTGCTCACTATCTGCCATGGATGCTTGGCTGACACGATTCAAGCGTTTAGGCATCAATAGCAAGCTCACGGTATGACGGCTAAACACTTCAGCCATACCGAGAGGGTCGTTAATTGCACCTAGACCTGAATCGAAGGATTCCCGCGTAACATGATAATTCCCCGCCTTTGGCACTAAACTGTCGAGCAAGGTTTGCGGCACAGTTAAACTCGCCGCATCGAGTGTGTTAAGTAGCGCGTCTAAGCCCGTTAACTGCAACTGCGGCGCAATATAGCTCCAGCGGCTGCCTTCACCAATAGATTGATAGTTATAGTCAGTGCCGCCAATAAACTTAGCGACCGCATCGATTTGATAACGCGTCAGCAAATAAATTGGCGCAAAGGCATCGGCTAGCTCGCCCAGTGGCTCATTGGGTAACAAGGCCGCACTGGAGAAATCCGCAATCGCCTTAGTGCGAATTTTATTTAACTTACCCAGCTGATCGATCGGATCGTCACCACTATCCCACAAACTGGCATAGGCCTGACTCGCATCCTTTTGGCGGGAATCTGCCTCACCGATATAACGTAAGCCACGTTTGGCTACATCGGCCAGTAAGTCGACTTGCAGCGCTTGTTGGGTGCGAGCATCGCCTTGATCGCTATAGCCATAGGCGATAGCAAAATCATCCCAAGGACCAACACCTGTAGTGTAAGGTGCGGAAATATCAATATCATTGCCCTTTAGCTGGATTTTCGGATGGGGATAATCCATCACAGAGGCATCCTGATTGGTCGAAGCAGCAAAGTTATGATCGAGCCCTAAGGTATGGCCGACTTCATGGGCAGCCAGTTGGCGAATACGCGCCAGCGACAAGGCTGTCGCCGCTTTCTCGGCAGCCACTCTATCCTGCCAGCCTGCGGTTAAGCCTTTAGCAATCAAGTAATCCTGACGCACACGCAAACTGCCGAGCGTGACTTGACCCTTGATGATTTCACCGGTGCGAGGATCGGTCAGTGCGGCGCCATAGGACCAACCCCGCGTCGCCCTGTGCACCCATTGGATCATGTTGTAGCGAATATCCTGCGGATCGGCATCTACAGGTAATAACTCAACTTTAAAGCCGTTGATAAATCCCGCCCGAGTAAAAGCCGTCTCCCACCAGCGCGCGCCATCGAGCAACGCCGATCGTATAGGTTCTGGCACACCAGGATCGAGATAATAAGTAATAGGTTTAACGACTTCGCTTGGCGCTGGGCCTGGATGCACTTTCTGTAAACGGTGGCGCAGGATAAAACGCTGCACTAAAGGTTGGTCAAAGGGCATGGCATAATCGCGATACTCATCGGACAAATAACCGCTCATAGGATGATAAGCCCGCGGCTGATAGTCGGTATCAGGCAGCTCAACAAAGGAATAACGCATCCGCACCGACATTAAGGTGCCATCGGGTGTTACCTGTGCGACCTGCGCGCCAGCAACATCGCCTTTGAACGTCAGTTGCACATCCACATCGGCGTTTTTCTCAAAGGATTTAATCCCTTTGGGTAAGATGACAGAACGGCTCAAATCGAGCTGATAATTGCCCTGCTCTGTTTGTTGCAATACGGAAGACACGCCGTGTAAATCATTGAGCACCAGATCGTTGATCGCTACCAAATCTGGCTTGCCCTCAATCACTTTGCCTTGCCATAACACAGAATCGGCAAAGGCTTCTTCAACCGCTCTTTGCTCGGCGGCATCAGAGGTATTCGCACGATATTGAGTATTGAGTTGCTTGAGTAAAACATAGGGACCTTGGCGCTCAAACTGCACCATACGGGTCTGACCCAGTTGGCCACGATCGAGACCAATGTCGTTTGAGCCTACGCCCTGTGGCAGGCTAGTAACTAAGATAAAAGGTTGATTTAAACGATTGACCTCAAGATATAACTCTCCCTCAGACTCCTCGTAATAGAGATTAAGAAACCCTTTCGCCTCTTGGCCCTGCTTAATGATCTTGGCGCTAGGTGCGGCTGCCGCGACCGTAACGGTGGGAAATCCTAACAGCGCTATAAATAAGGCTAAGGCTACACTTTGGGGTTTCATCTTTCCTCCTGATTCGGCTGGCTGCGTTATTTACCTTATAAGTCATTGGCATCTTTGATGACTGCTTATCTCAAGCGATTGATTTAAAGTAAATAATGCGAGGCCATCACTGGCCCCGAGCAAATAAATTAACGATTCTGATGCTGGTTCTTGTGTTTGATCCAGTGATTTAATGTTTCAAATAATTCGTTGAGCACTATGGGTTTAGTGATGTGGGCATTCATCCCTGCTGCTAAACTCTTTTCCCTGTCACCCGACATTGCATGGGCTGTCATGGCAATGATAGGCAGTTCATCGGCACTAAAACGCTCACGCAATGCCCTTGCGGCCGTTAACCCGTCCATCACTGGCATTTGAATATCCATCAACACAGCATCAAACGGCCGCGAGTCGATAGTATCCAGCGCCACTTGACCATTGTCGGCCAGCACCACTTCGTAGCCAGCGCTCTTAAGAAGTTCAGTGGCCACTTGCTGGTTGATAAAGTTATCCTCCACCAGTAACACTAGACCTGTGTGCTCTCCTTCCTCAACTTGAACTTCAACCATAGGCTGAACCACATTCAATCTCGGTTCATCGGCAAAGGCAGCAATGATCTCATCGAACAGACTCGATGCCTTAAACGGTTTTTGCAGTACGGCAAACACATTGGCACTATCGACTTCATGCTGCAAGGGCTCTGCCGCATAGGCCGTCATCATGATAATCACAGGCCGTTTAGCTAAGCGGCCTTCGGCGACCATAGTATCTATGGCACTGACCACATCGCTACCGTCCATTTCTGGCATCATCCAGTCGAGCAATAACAGATCGATTGGTGCCCGCGACAGTTTGTAAAGCGCTTCGGCACCACTGGCGGCGGTATCAACTTCGAAGTGGAAATCTCGCATCAAGGTCGAATAAATTTGCAGTGCCGTCGGGTTATCGTCAACGACTAAGGTGCGTAGACTATTAAGTTTTTCCGGCACGACCAAAGGTTCAATCTTAGCGGCTTCGGCAATTTCAAAACTGATGGTGAAGCTAAAGGTACTACCGACCCCAAGCTCACTCTGCACTTGCATCTTGCCGCCCATCATAGACACCAGATGCTTACTGATCGACAAACCTAAGCCAGTGCCACCGTATTTACGAGTGGTCGAACCGTCGGCTTGGGCGAAGGCATCAAACAGCTTATCCTGTTGATCTTTACCTATGCCGATCCCCGTATCGCGCACCCAGAACTTCAAGGTAATCCGATGATCCCGCTCGCCGACATCTTCACAGCCGAGCTCAATCTCGCCAGATTGGGTAAATTTCACCGCATTCGATAACAGGTTAATCAGCACTTGGCCTAAACGTAGCGGATCGCCCTTAAGAATGAGTCCCGCCGTCACTGGTGCATATAAGAGTAACTCGACGCCTTGTTCCTGTGCCTTAAGCGCATTGAGATCCAGAGCGTGATCGAGCACTTTATCCAGCGGGAACGGCACCCGCTCAAGCTCCAACTTACCCGCCTCAATTTTAGAGAAGTCGAGAATATCGTTGATGATCCTCAGCAGCGATTGCGCCGAGAAACCGGCTTTTTCGAGGTAATCTTTCTGCTGCGCCGTTAACGAAGTGCGCTGTGCCAACTGCAACATACCGATAATGGCGTTCATCGGCGTGCGGATCTCATGGCTCATGTTGGCCAAGAATTCACTCTTGTAGAGGTTAGCGAGTTCGGCGTCTTGCTTGGCTTCAAGCAACGCCACTTCGTTACTCTTATGGCGGGTAATATCCTTATGGGTACCGAGCATACGCTTAGGCTGACCTTCGGCGGTGAACTCCACCACACGGCCACGGGATAACACCCAGTGATAGCCGCCATTTTTACCTAACATACGGAATTCAATTTCGAAAGCACCGACGGGATCAGCAAGATACTGAGCACGGTATTCCTCGACGCGAATACGATCGTCGGGGTGGGATAATTCATCAATTGTCGATACTAAAGCTGGGAATTCATTGGTTTTATAACCCAACATAGAATAATAGGCTGGGTTACAAATGATCTGTTCAGAGTCTAAATACCAGTCCCACAGGCCATCTTCCACCGCATCCATAGCTAAGTGATAACGCTCTTCGGACAGGCGTAATTGTTCGGCGGATTCGTATTCCCGCGTCACATCACGCCACACGGCAATCAATCCCTGCAGTTCGCCGCGGCGATTGTAGAAAGGCAGTTTGAGGGTATCGAGCAGCACAGGTTTACCCGCAAGCTCGACCTTTTCTTGGTAGCGCAGCGGCGTGCGATCTTTTAAGACTTGTTCGTCTTCGGCGCGGATACGTATGCCCATTTCAGGCGAGGTCAGATCCTCAGATGATAAACCTATCATCTCGCTCTCTGTGTAACCCAGCATGCGTTCAGCCGCCTTGTTACAACCTAAATAGTTGCCTTCTTTATCTTTAAAGACAATCGCTTCAGGAATCGAGTCAAGCAGGGATCGCAGTAGCGCATATTCGCGCTCACGCCGCTCTGTGGTGTCTTTTAAGCGTTCAGTACGCCGCGCTACTAGCTTATCGAGCCGCTTATTCTGTTCGGCTAGATGGTGGGTATATTGTTTGTTTTCCTCAAAAATCCGACTCACCAACAAGAACCAAGGCTCCCAGCCACGGGTGATTTTCTCCGGTGGTTTACGTGGCTCTTGGGAGCAACCTTCAAGGTGCGACAGTAATCGCGAGGCTGGACTCACAAAAGATCGACGCGTCTGCCAATGCACTATGGTCACCAACACCGACAGGGCGATAACCACTAAAATAAAGGTCAGCTGCAGTTTTTCCCACGAGTCTTGGAATAGGTCGTCTTCATCCTGCAAATACAGTAAACGCCAAGGCGCGTTATGCAGGGCAACCGAGTGGATGTAATAGCCGTTACGAATGATGCCGTCGTGGGCATCGAACAATTCCGACTCAGGTAAAGAATGCAGCTCAGAGGGAATACGTTGGCTGATGTGATAGACCCGATTGATATCTGAGCTATCAAAATCGCTGTGGGATAAAATATTGTTCTGTTGGTCGAGCAAAATCACTGTGCCCGGCATCTTAAAGTAAACCCGAATTTGCCGCGCTAACGAGGCAAGCGTCATGTCTAAGTTGATTGAGCCAATGAACTCATCATCCAAATAAATGGGCACACCTAAAGTGGTCAATAAGCCTTTGCCCGTGGAGTCAACATAGGCTTCACTCCAAAATACACTGCGCTGCGGATTCATTGCTGGGGTGGCGTATTGGAACTGTTTCTTGTTGAGTAATTCGTCCCTAAAACGTTGATCGTCATTCGACCAAGGGAAATAGGACATGATCCTACGTTTCGACAGGTAATAAATCGCCGAGGCTTTCGGGGCGGCTTCTTTGGCGACGGGGAATGACAATGACAGCTCAAACAACATCTCAAGCTCTTGATAGAACTTGTCGTCGCGGCCGTCGAGGGAACCCGCACCAGTAATCCTACCCATGTTGGTAAAAGGCTCACCGCTCTGGGCGTAGCTAGGTTCTAAGGTAAAATACTGGCCGCTTTCGTTGAATTTACCGTATTGGGGTAAGCGTTCTTTACGTACGAGTTCGCCCAAACGTAAATGATCCACAGCAACGTTGCGTAAGCTTTTTACCGCTCTAATGCTCGACTCAAGTAGCAAATCGATTTGCAATACATGGCGCTGAACCTGCTCTTCACGCTGTTCCATCTGCTGTGCTTTTTGGCGGTCGAAAAACATCCATGCGGTCAACAAAGACATGACGATAACGCCGATGTACGTATAAAAAACGGCACGGTTGTAGTTCTTCTGGATCGGCGATTTTAGTTGGAGATCCGGCTCACTCGATTTCATCCACTACCCTTGATTGCAGCGCTTAATTTCAGCCTACGGCGGCAAAAACTATGAGCTCCATATAGTAGCAGGAAGGAACTGCCAATCACATAAAATAATTGTCAGATAAAGCCTACTCATACCACTGATAAGTCGATTAAAAATCTACTACTCCACAAAATTAAGGCCTCCATATCTGAGGCCTTAGTCATTACCCTAAATTAAACTGACCTGCTTTACAGATGCTCTTCAGCGTATTCCGCTAAGCGTGAACGCACCACGCCATTCAGATACACGTTGGCACTGCCTTCAAAGTCCTTAAAACGTTCGACAATATAGGTTAAACCTGAGGTAACAGCAGTTAAGTAGTTAGAGTCAATTTGCGCTAAGTTACCGCAACAAATCAATTTTGTGCCTTCGCCCATACGGGTGATCATGGTTTTGATCTGCGAGGCAGTGAGGTTTTGGCATTCATCTAATAGCACTATGGAGTTTTGGATCGACCGCCCGCGCATAAAGTTTATCGACTTAAACTGAATGTTAGCCTTCTCCATGATGTAGTTCATGCTGCCCGTGGGATTCACATCATTCTTATGCAGCACTTCGAGCGTATCGGTAATCGCGGCCAGCCACGGCATCATCTTCTCCTCTTCCGTGCCGGGCAAGAAGCCGATAGATTCGGCGATTTCAGGGGTGTTTCGGGTGACAATCACTTTGTCGTAGCGATTACGCTCGACCACCAGTTCCAACGCCGCCGCCATGGCGAGCAAGGTTTTACCGCAACCCGCAGGGCCGGTTAAGATAACCAGATCGATATCGGGATCGAGCAGCGCCTGCAATGCCATGCCTTGATAGACGTTTTTAGGTTTAACACCCCATGCCTCGAGGTTTTTCACCCGCTCACGGCCTAAATCTAAAATATGTAAATGGGTGTCTGTGCGCTCGATAACACGACCGCAAAAATCAGACTCTGTGTCGATAAGATATTGGTTGATATAAAAATTATCATTTTCGAGGTCTTTGAGCGGTACTTCATGCACTGTATGTCTACCGTGGCGCTCGGTGGAGACCTTGTTCAAGTGCTCCCAAAAATTACCTTCAAACTGGTAAAAGCCTTTACTGAGGAAGCGGATATCATCAATCAACTGGTCAGTTCGATAATCCTCAACCAATTGAATACCTGCACCTTTGGCTTTAAGGCGCATATTGATATCTTTGGTGACTAAGACAACGGTACGGGGATGATGTAGGTTTTGTAGATGTAGCGCGGTATTGATAATGCGATTGTCGTTTCCATCTCCTGGCAGTGCGCCTAAGGTAAAATCGACAAGGTGATCAGGGAAAATTGAGAGCGAACCGACGGCATCGGCATGACCCTCTCGGCTGGGTAAAGGGACGCCATTGATAATCTGCTCAGGGGTAGTTTCACCGCCTAGGGTATCTTCCAATGCCCTGATAGCAACCCGAGCATCACGACTCACATCACTCTTTCGATCTTTAATCTGGTCCAACTCTTCTAGCACTGTCATCGGAATGACCACATCGTGCTCTTTAAACGAATAGATCGCCAAAGGTTCATGTAGTAACACATTGGTATCCAGTACAAACAACTTTCTGTCGTCTTGTTCCATGGCGCCTCCAGAGTGCTTCATTAAAGTTTAAACACACTTTTGAGTCTCAATAAAAGTTACACGGCTCCTATTACTGGCTAAGCATATGGCAAAGAATGATCATAAGGTTCAAGTTGATAGCACTTTACTCGCACTTAAACCTTAAGTTGATATTGGCACCAAACTCACAAGATAACAATACAGCAACCATTGTTTACCTTACAGACTCGAAGCAGTGTATAACCGCGGATGTGACATTAGCGTGACAATTTCATGTACTGGCTCGACAATTTTGTCGCTTGTACAATTTGTAATCTAGCACTCTGGGAATTAGGCTCTAACGGGTGAGAGGGCGATTTAAATATCACGAGTATTGGTATAACATACGCGCCCTTTGTTAGAGTCCGCCTAGAAATGAGAATTTAAGATGCCGTTCGCCTTAGGTCAACGTTGGATAAGTGATACCGAGTCAGAGCTTGGTTTAGGAACTGTGGTTCAAGTAGAAGGCCGTATGGTCACTGTATTATTCCCTGCCACGGGTGAGAACCGCATGTTCTCCCGAGCAGAAGCCCCTCTGACACGCGTTATATACAATCCCGGCGATTCGGTTGAAAGCCATGAAGGCTGGAGCCTTGCGGTCAGTGAATTGACAGAGAAAGACGGGATAGTGATCTATCACGGCATTCACAGTGAGACAGGCGAGCAAGCTACCCTGCGTGAAACCCTGCTGAACCACAATATTCGTTTCAACAAACCCCAAGACCGTTTATTTGCTGGCCAAATCGATCGCCTCGACCGTTTTGGTGTGCGTTATCAATGCCAAATGTTGCGCCATAAACTGGCCTCATCGGATTTGCTTGGTCTGCAAGGTCCACGTGTTGGACTTATTCCGCATCAAATGTGGATTGCCCATGAAGTGGGTCGTCGCTATGCGCCGCGGGTATTGCTGGCCGATGAAGTGGGTTTAGGTAAAACCATTGAAGCGGGTCTGATTATTCACCAACAACTGCTGACCGGCCGCGCCGAACGCATTCTGATTATCGTGCCCGATACTCTGCGCCATCAGTGGTTAGTGGAAATGCTGCGCCGCTTTAATCTGCGCTTTTCGGTATTCGATGAAGACCGTTGTGTGGAAGCCTATGCCGATCATGACAATCCTTTCTACACAGAACAGTTAGTGATTTGTTCACTCGAATTACTGCGTAAGAAAAAACGTCTAGATCAAGCTCTTGATGCCGATTGGGATCTGTTAGTCGTTGACGAAGCGCACCACTTAGAATGGACCGAAGAAGCGCCAAGCCGCGCCTATCAAGTGGTTGAAGCATTAAGCGAAGTCATCCCAGGCGTTTTGCTGTTAACCGCAACGCCGGATCAACTTGGCCATGAAAGTCACTTCGCCCGTTTGCGTCTGCTCGATCCGGATCGTTTCTACGATTACGATGCTTTCTTAGCTGAAGAAGACAGTTATAAAGACGTCGCCATTGCCGCCGAAGCCTTAGCTGGCAACGCTAAATTACCCGATGCCGCCATCAACAGCTTGACCGAATTACTGAGCGAGAAAGATATCAGCCCAAGTATTCGTTTAATCCAAGCCGACGGTATTGATGCCGAAGTACAACAGGCCGCCCGTAGCGAATTACTGCAAGAATTACTTGACCGTCACGGTACTGGCCGCGTGTTATACCGAAACAGCCGCGCCTCGGTAAAAGGCTTTCCAAAGCGTTTCTTTAACGCTTATCCCCATGCCATGCCAGATCAATATCAAACTGCCGCACGCGTCAGCGGCATGATGGGCGGACACAAGTCATTAGAGGCGAAAGCGGCGCAAGCCCTAAGCCCTGAAAAACTGTATCAAGAATTTGAAGATAACAGCGCCAGTTGGTGGAAGTTCGATCCCCGTGTGGATTGGTTAATCGAGTTCTTAAAATCCCACCGTAGCAAAAAAGTGCTGATCATCGCCAGCCAAGCGGAAACGGCCCTGAGCTTAGAAGAAGCCCTGCGCACCCGCGAAGGGATTCAAGCAACGGTATTCCACGAAGGCATGTCGATTATCGAGCGCGATAAAGCCGGCGCTTACTTTGCCCAAGAGGAAGGCGGCGCACAGGCGCTGATCTGCTCTGAAATTGGTTCTGAAGGCCGTAACTTCCAGTTTGCCAGCCACTTAGTGCTGTTTGATCTGCCACTAAACCCCGATCTATTGGAACAGCGAATCGGTCGTTTAGACCGTATCGGCCAGAAAAATGATATCCAAATTCACTTGCCATACCTTGAAGATACCGCCCAAGAACGTTTGATGCAGTGGTATCACCAAGGGCTAAATGCCTTTGAACTCACTTGTCCGAGTGGCCATGTGCTTTACAGTGAATTTGCCGAAGATCTGCTAAACGTGCTTGTGGGTGATGACAGCGACGAGCTGACAAACCTGCTCAATCACACCCAGAGCCGTTATAAAGAACTCAAGCACGCGATGGAGCAAGGCCGCGACAAGCTGCTGGAAATCAACTCACACGGCGGCGAGAAGGCACTGGCAATCGTCAACCGCCTTGCCCAAAGTGACGGTGATACTCATTTAATCGGCTCAGTGATCCGTCTGTGGGATATTATCGGTGTTGATCAAGAAGATAAGGGTGAAAACTCGATTATTCTGCGCCCGAGTGAGCACATGATGTTCCCAACTTATCCTGGCTTGCCAGAAGATGGCGTAACAGTGACCTTTGATCGTGACACAGCGTTATCACGCGATGATATTGCGCTGATCACCCAAGAACATCCGCTGGTGCAAACAGGGCTCGATCTGATCACAGGTTCTGAAACTGGCACCACCAGCGTCGCAATTCTAAAGAATAAAGCCCTGCCAGCAGGCACCTTATTCTTAGAACTCATCTACATGGCCGATGCTTCAGCACCTAAGTCGAGCCAGCTGTACCGTTATTTACCGCCTACCCCCATTCGCGTGCTGCTGGATAAAAACGGTAACGATCTATCGGCTAAAGTGGATTACGCCAGTTTCGATAAACAACTGAGCGCGGTGAATCGTCACATTGGCGGCAAGTTAGTCACCGCATCTCAGCCAATTCTGCATCCGTTATTTGCTAAGGGTGAGGAATATGCTCAAGTGGTTGTGGATGAAATGGTTGCCCAAGCCAGAGAGAAAATGACTCAACAACTGAGCACAGAGCTTGATCGTTTAGAGTCACTTAAGGCGGTGAACCCCAATATCCGTGAGGAAGAATTGGAATACCTGCGTAATCAGATGCAAGAGTTAAACACTTATCTGGATGCCAGCCAGTTACAACTCGATGCGATCCGTATGGTCCTCGTTAGCCACGTATAGACCCAAGCGGAACAGCAGGTTTCCATCAATTAGCCCAGCCTCAGCGTTGGGCTTTTTTGTGCCCTGTGGCTTTCGATTACAAGTGACTTTTTATACTAAATGACAGGTGCAATTCTTTGGCGAGGAAAATTCACTTTTTGGTAATTGTTCAGGTTATACTCAAACACTGATGAATTTATGAGACTACACAGGTGGTTATCAATTCTATGCCGCGCATTCTTTCACTCCTCTTTTGCCTCATTCTCGGCATCACAACCATCGCTACCTACGCGGCAGACACGACAACAACTCCGCCAACATCTGCGCCAGCCGAAATCAGTGCCAAAAAGTCGAATCACAGCTATCTACCCACAAATGAAATTAAACAAATCACGATTGATAATCAGCCCTACGATTTGTTAGTGCGACCATGGGAAGGTAAAAAGAAACTTGGTGCGGCGATAATCCTGCCCGCCACCAATGGTACCGCAGACGCGCCTGGATTGATGGCGTTTGTACGCCGCAATATCAATCCTGCTGGTTGGGCCAGCTTAAGTTTAACTCCGCCAACTGAAATGCCCGCAGCTAACTTTGCCACCGCCGCCACTGAAGTGACCTCGCCTGGCGCCGCGCAATTAAGCTCACCGTCCAACAAACCAAGCCCTAAAATCAAGCCCGAAGATAACAGCAAGCACCAGCAAGAGCAGGAAGCTTTTCTCGTCAAAAGCATGTCACAGTTAGATGCCGTCGGTGCAGATTATGCGGGAAAACGTATTTTGATCACCGCCGACCAAAGTGCAGGATTATTGATTAGCCTATTAAGCCAGAAGAAGATTGCCGATCCCGATGTGCTGATTGTCATCAATCCCTATCGAGAAGACGAACAGCGTAATCAAGCACTCGCAGAACAACTGGCAAAACTCACGCTGCCCATTTTAGATATTCAATCGCCAGACGGTCACCCAGCCTCATTGGAGACGGCCGACAATCGCAAAAAACTCGCGGTGACCTTAGAAAGCCCTAACTATCGCCAAACTACCCTAGCGCTCAATTTAGATAACGAGAGCGCATGGCAGAATTGCTTAAATGCGATTAAAGGCTTTTCAGCCCGAATGAGCGGCGCGCAGTAAAAACGGCGATTCAAGCTAATTCAGACAAAATAGTATTACCAACCCGATTGGCGATCCCGATAGGGTTTCTGCGGATCTTTCAACTGACGCGTCGCCGCTATCTTGCTATTTTTGCCTAACAATAACCGAATCTGACTAATAGACTCGCGGCACAATAGACTACGGATAGAAGCAGTCCAACTGCGATTAATGCTAAGTTTGATGGCCGCTGCCGCATCCGGTGAGGTTTGCATCAGTTGCCGCGCCAATTGCTCAGCGGTTTCCATGGGCGTCTCACTCACTTGTGTCACGAGTCCTAAAGCCAGCGCTTCATGACTCTCAAGCACTTTTGCCGTCAGGCTAAGTAACATGGCTTGATCCTTAGGCATAATTTGCCTTAATGCGACTAACCCCGCCATATCTGGCACAAGTCCCCATTTCGCTTCCATGATAGATAACTTACTGTCGTGGCTAGCAATACGCACATCTGCGCCTAAAGCGATCTGCATACCGCCGCCATAGCAACAGCCCTCAAGCACGGCAATCACTGGCACAGGCAAGGTTTGCCAACCTAGTGACACCCGCTGTGCCAAATTCGCATTCCCCGGTAAGCCCTTAAACAGTAACTTAACTGCCTGCATCGGTGCCGACATGACGCTTTTAACATCGAGCCCAGAGCTAAAATGCCCACCCGCTCCCGAGAGGATCACGGCTCGCACCGCACGATTGGATTTAATACTTTTAATCGCGCAGTCAAGCTCACTAAACATTAAATAGTTAATAGCATTCATTTTTTCAGGACGATTAAGCAACACGTAGGCGATGCCATCATCGATTTTAACTTGTACACTTTGGCCACTCATGAAATATTCCGTTACTGGTCAGTCCAGAATAAATGTTAACACGTTTGGCATAATTCACTAAAAGATATAACATGAGCCTGTTTTTTGACTTAAGTCAAAATATTGCCAATTCCATCATGGATTGAAGGTAACTTATGTTAGGCTGTCATCACTACGTGCAGTAATCCTAATGTATTTTTCGATTAGATAGCCTTAGCAAGCTCAATAATTAAGCGTATTTAACCGCTAGCTATTTAACTGCTAGCTATTTAACTGCTAATAACCGACACCAGTATCGCAATGCTACCTACTGCGAAGGATGATTGGGCAGCAATATATGGATTCTATAGTCCTTTTTTAGTCACTATATCCTTGTTATTTACTCAACATTAGCCAGTTCGATTTAAGATTCTGCATGATTTGATTCAACAATGATTCAAATTTTAATGCCATCAGAAAATATAAATTTATCAATGATATCTATAAGTTACATATAAAAGATATTAATCAGACTTGCCCGAAGAACGCAATTCGTCAGTCAGACCTAAAAAATAAGTGTTATCTTCAATAAATGGGCAAATAAGGATCACTAGTCAGCATGTCAATATCTGTACTCATCTGTGACGATTCCGCCATGGCACGTAAGCAAATGGCCCGCACACTTCCCAAAGAGTGGGATGTGGAAATAACTTATGCGACCAATGGTGCCGAAGGCCTTGATGCCATCCGCGCTGGAAAAGGCGAAGTGGTGTTTCTTGATCTCAACATGCCTGTAATGGACGGTTATGAAGTACTGCAAACCGTGCAGCAACAGGACTTACCCGCGTTGATTATTGTGGTATCCGGCGATATTCAAATCAAAGCTCACGAGCGGGTTAAAGCCTTGGGTGCGTTAGATTTTATTCAAAAACCGGTGAGCGCAGACGCCATCAGCAACATTTTGCAAGATTACGGCATCTTAACGCTGACGCAGAAAGATCTCACCGACGAAGTCCCGATGATCAAAGTCGACATGCGCGACGCTTGCCAAGAAATAGCCAACGTTGCCATGGGACGCGCCGCCGATCTGTTAGCTAAGTTACTCGATGTATTCGTGTTACTACCTATCCCTAATGTGAACGTGCTTGAAGTCAGTGAGTTAACCATGGCGCTCAAAGCCACGGAAGAAAGCTCAACCGTATCCGCACTCTGCCAAGGTTTTATCGGTGCGGGTATTGCGGGAGAGGCCCTGCTCTTGTTCCATGATTCCAGCTTTAAAGACATGGCCAAGTTGATGGGATTAGCTAATCCAGAAGACAAAAATACTGAGATAGAAGTCCTGATCGATACTGGAAACGTACTGATAGGCGCCTTCCTTAACGGCATTTCTGAACAGCTCGATATGAAATTTAGTCAGGCTCACCCTGTCGTGCTGGGACGGCACTGCACGGTTAACGATCTGATCCATGATAATTCAGAGAAATGGCACCGAACTTTGGCAATGGAGATCAACTATCGGATTGAAGATCATAATATTCAATGCGATTTGCTACTGCTCTTCACCGAGGATTCTATCCCCACACTTAGCTATAAACTCGGCTATTTACTCGATTAACCAGTTGGATTTTATCCTATGTCAAATGACCAAAGCGCAATGAACGAACTACACTGGCTCATCGATATGGTACAAACCATAGAGGTGGGATTAGTGGTATTAGATCGCCATTACAATATCCAGCTGTGGAACGGTTTTATGGAGAATCACAGCGGTGTTTCCCCTAATTCGATCAAAGGTCAAAACCTATTTACCCGCTTCCCCGATCTGCCTGCCACTTGGTTAAAGCAGAAAATGGAATCGGTTTTCATGCTTAAAAACCGTGCTTTTATCAGCTGGGAACAACGTCCGTACGTTTTCCAATTTAAAAACTATCGCCCGATTACAGGCCGTGCAGACTATATGTACCAGAACGTGACCCTGCTGCCGCTGGCATCGCTCACGGGACAAGTGACCCATATCAGTGTGATTATTTATGACGTGACAGATATCGCCATCAACAAATTGCAACTTAAAGCTGCCAACGAGCAACTCGAACGCCTTAGCCAAACCGATGGTCTAACTCAGTTGCACAACCGTCGTCATTGGCAAGAGTGTTTAGACCACGAGTACGACTTGTATGCCCGCTACTCAGGTATGGCAAGTTTAGTCATGATAGATATCGATAACTTTAAACATATCAACGACAGCTATGGCCATGTGGCGGGTGATAAAGTCATTCAGCATATCGCCCACTTACTCAGCCAATCCTTACGTGATACCGATTGTGCAGGGCGTTATGGCGGCGAAGAATTTGCGGTTGTATTGCCTAAAACCAGCGGCGCAGATGCGATGAACTTTACCGAGCGACTCAGGGAGAAAATTGCTGCATCCGTCATAGTGTATGAAAGCCTTAAGATTACTGTGACTGTGAGTTTAGGTGTGTGCGAAATTGGCTCCCATATCACCAGCAGCTCTAGCTGGATCTCCTGCTCCGATAAAGCCCTGTACGAAGCGAAACAAAAAGGCCGTAACTGCAGTGTTTTACATACGAGTAAAACAAGTAAATCCTAAGTATACCCAATAAAAATGCCCATCAATGATGGGCATTTTTATTTAAAACAAGTGAAGATTAAACTCGAGATCCACCAACGAATTAATGAGGAAAACCATCATCTTCTTCGTCTTCATCTTCTTCGTCATCCATTTCATCGCCGACGAAATAGGTACCCCAACCGTCATATTCCACTTTTTGCTTTACCGCTAATTGCAACAATTGCTCGGCCGCTTTGTCCAGTAATTCAACATCCAGTTTGTGGTGTGCGACAGCATCGAAACAGAAGATTATTGAACCATCCTCCAATTCCATTTCTTCGGCATCATTCACCTCAAAACCTAATTTGAAGGCATCCACAGCCGCTTTTTCAAGACGGTCAAAATTGGTCGATGAAAAGTGATGCTCAATAACATATTCCGCATCAGGCTCTGAGCCATCGTCAAGCAGGGATTGCACTATGTCACGATTCTCTGCAAGTTGGGCTTTTAACTGACTTTCAATAGACATGGATTTGTCTCCGTTAAGGTAAATCTGGCTCAAATTGGCATTATACGTCATCACTCGCGAGAGTTTTACCCATAAGTGCTGCCGCTTCTTGATTTATCTCAGCAAATCTCGCCGACATGCTGGCATGGATTTGCGCAGAGAAGTTTTTCACATCGGCTTTATCTAAACCTGCGGTCGGCACAGGTGCCATCATATCGATGATGACGACACCGTTATTCCAGCGATTTAACTTAATATGGCTCTGACACGAAGCAACCACTGGCACCACTGGCACTCCCGCCGCGATTGCAGTATGGAAAGCTCCCGCTTTAAAAGGTAACAGACCACGACCACGCGAACGTGTACCTTCAGGAAAAATCCATACGGATAGATTCTTCTGCTTAATTTTTTCAACCGTTTTAGCCATAGTATCAAAGGCACTGTGACGGTTTTTACGGTCGATAAGAATATTACCTGACAACCAATAGATTTGACCGAATAGCGGCATCCACGCCAAACTCTTCTTGCCTAAACTCACTGTACCTTTAGGAACTGCTGTCGTGTGAGTAAAGAGATCAAAGTTATTCTGATGATTTGCTAAGAAAATATACGGGCCGTCCTGCACATCTTCGTGCCGGCGAACAATCACTTTAATCCCAAGGATTGGCGCAACCGATGAGAAGATCTTGGCGAACATATGTACATTGTCGCGATGGCGAGGCCTTAATAAACACACTAAGCCACCAAAAATAAAGGCAAGCAACAAGGATACCGCCAACAACATTGATCTGACGATTAAAAGCACGATTTACTCCGACTGTAAAAGTGGCGACAGTATAGCCACCATGGCTTTGGGACTCAATATATTGTTTACATCTGTAAGCTGACTTGCTAACAAGCAAGCAAAAAAAGCCCATCGATATACTGAACCTCCAGTGTATCGATGGGCTTTAAGATTAATATCGAACTAAGCGTGGTGCTTGGGTAGGATTTCAGACTCAGTTGCCTGAGGTGAGACTTTACTTAACACAAAGCGGATCACTAAGGCACTCACGGCCAAAGTCGCGACAATTGCCGCACCACTAGGGAGATCTAATGTCGCCGACAGAACTAAGCCCAAAACATAGCCCAGTAAACCGACGAGGTAAGCGTAAAATAGCCGACCTTTACCACGGTACTTGTTCAACGCTAAAGCTGGCAGTATCAAGGTACTGAACACCAGATAAACGCCCACTAATTCCACCGATAAGGTAATCACTAGCGCAAATAGCAGATAAAATCCTGCCCCGTCCAACATCTGGGGGCGCAGGAATATCGCTAATAACACCAGTGAATACACTACAGCCGGCAAAATCAGTTGTGACCAACTCACCCACAGGATCTGACCTGACATCAATTGCTTTAACAACTCGGCGCCATGTGGGTCGTTTGCCAGCAACAGCATTGCGGCCACCGCAGACAAGACATAAAAGCAGCCAATCATAGCCTCTAACTCACCCGCCATCCGCTTAGCTAACCAAGCGATAAAACCTGCACCCGCAAGGGCAAACAGCGCTGGCATCCACACATTAGCAAACGGCATGTCTTCTAATCTGTGGTCCATGTGAGCGACGATGGCACCTAAGGCGGCAACTTGCGCTATCGCTAAATCGATAAAGATGATGCCACGCTTAAGTACTTGTCTCCCAAGTACAATATGCGTCGACAACACTAAGATCCCCGCTGCCAATGCAGGTAACAGAATCGACATCAGCTCAAGATCAAACATAGGTTTATTTCACTCCATTTAAGAGGGAAATCACGCTGTCATACAGGCTAAACAAATCTTGGCTCTTATCATTACCACCCACAGACATAGGCAGCATTACCACGGGCAAGTTCGCTTTTTCACCCAGCCATTTTGCACCGCGTTCATCCTGATAAGATGCCACAACTACGGCCAGAATATCCCCCTGCTCGGCGCGCGTCAGCAGACTCGCTAAGTGGCCGCTAGTGGGAGCTAAACCCGGTTTTGGCTCTAAATCTGCCACTTGCTCGATACCAATCCAGTTGAATAAGTATCTAAAGCTTGAGTGGTAAGCGATCACTTTTTTACCTTGTAATCCCTTAGCTTGCGCTTCCCAACGCGGGACTGCGGCTTGCCAGCGAGTGGTAAAATCTGCCAGTGACTGTTGATAATCTGCCGCACCAGCAGGATCTAGCTGAGTCAGCTTAGCACTCAGTGCCGTGGCGACTTTTAACAGTCGCGTCGGGTCAAAATGAATATGTGGATTGCCTTGAGCATGCACATCACCCATGCTGCGATCGACAGTGGCCAGTTTATCTAAGGTCTCGATTTGATCGGCAGCGAAAAATAAGCCTTGCTCGGTCGAGCGCACTTTTGCGTTTGCCGACTTCATCTGCAGCATAGGCAACCAACCCACTTCAAGATCGGCACCTGCGCACACCACAAGATCCGCCTGACGCATTTTAGCGATCAAACTCGGACGCGCCTGCACTTGGTGAGGGTCTTGTAATGCCGTCGTTGCCGAATAGATGCTAGCCGTTGGAGCAAGCTCCTTGGTCAATGCCGCGTATTCAGGTTCACAGGCAAACACATTCAGCTCGGCATGGGCCAAACCAGTGTAAGTGACAGATAAGGCCACTGCGGCCAATTTAGCTAAATTAGAATTGATGCGCACCGTGAGCCCCCAGAGACATAATGTATTGAATAGTGAAGATGTTATCGTCTTCTATTCCATCGAAGTTAGTACCCTTTTGATTGGTATACTGGAAACGAACCGTTGAAAAATGGCTAGAATGCCAAGCCAAACTCACCTCCGATTCCTTCAACTTTTGCCCATGAAAATGATCGCCATGGAGCTCTTGGGTATCCGCTTCACCGTAACGCACACCCGCTGACCAGCTAGGCGTGAATTGGTACACACTGCTCAAATACCAACCTTGGTGATAATCTTGGCTCGGTGCATCCTCAGGATGTAAATCGATAGGAGTAAAATCGCTCACGCGATAGTACTCACCGCTCACAGTGAGATTTTGATATTTGTAGTTACCGTTAGGCGCCCACTTATAAACAAAATCAGCACCATAGGTATTTTTACCTGTGTAAGATGCGGCATGGCTATGACCTTCGTGCTCATCACCATGGGCATGCTCATCTTCATGTTCCCCTTCTTCATGGGCAGTCACTTGGCCATTTTCGTTGCGCAAGTAACTCAACCCCGCTTGCCATGAGCTGTTATCGCCTATGTCGCCACCAATTTTTGAGTACAAGGTATAAACACCGACCTTCTTAAACTCACGCTCACCATGCTCATCGGCAGCACGTAAACTATCGCCTTTAAAGGCTTCAACGCCCATGGTCCAATACAAGTCCGTCGGCGCTACGTAGTTAAAACGTATACCGTCATCAAAATAATGTCCCCCTAAGAATGCACGGTAAACCACAGGACGGTCGGTAAAGGAATCAGTATGTAAATGTTGGTTATTGAGGTAACCAATGTCCGATAAGAAACGGCCACCACGGATAGAAAACCCCGCTGGCATCGCCATGGTTTGAATAAAGGCTTCTTCCAGATTCAGTTCCGTCTCACCGTCATGCATTTCAACTACTGCGGTGATTTTACCGTAAAACATATCATCGATATTGGCACTCATCGCCAGTTCAGTTTCACCTAAACCAAAGCCATCTGGACTCTCGGCTAATGGGCGTTCTCCCGTCTGATAATATCCATTTAGCACACCACTGATATTAGGGTTGGTCAAGCTCGAGTCTTCTGCAAATAAGCTAGGCGAAACGAGCGCACACGCCAAAGCCACCAAAGAAATTCGGGTATTTAAAACAGTCATGATATCTCCAAAATACAACTAGCACTCGACGACCGATGTTAAGTCATCAAGAAATACAATAAGTTAAAATTTTAAGTTGATTTAGAGAGCGAAGGGAGGCGCACGACTGCGATAAACACTGACGTGTTCAAAAATAGAGGAAGGTAAAATAAATTCGACCACATCGAAATGCTGTATAGCTAAATTCAGCGTCAGCGGATGGGTCAATAAAATCTTGTTGAGTTGGTGCTGATGGAAGCACAGGGTACAGTGAGTCTTAGCACCATCATCAAGATGGGTCACACTATGGGCTGAGGCTGCAAGAGACAGCAATATCAGTACGGCAGCAAGCCATACCGAAATTGTGCGTCTAATGTGACTTTTAAGTCTCACTCAGTCGTCCCCATAGTTAAAAAGTTGCATAAGTCTATGTCAGTGCCATAGCAAGTTGCAATAAGGTAATCGCTTTGCAAAAGGTTACAAGATATTTGAGGTACCCAGTCTTACCAATAACTCCTTGTATCAATAGCGGTAGGATCTTGCGAGAACTCAGGTAAAAAAACGCATTTAAGATTAGCTTAAGTGAGTGTAACTATAGTGTATTTAGTTTTTATGTCTGCGAGCACAATGACGAAATCAAGCTCGATATGGCTCCGTTTTATCCACCTAAAGGCAACTATTATGCTAGCATTTTTTCGTGAAAACTTAGGGCTTATCTTAGGGATAGTCATCTTCAGCGCGGTGATATTTGGTGGTATTTATTACGTTGAGCACTCCTTAAAGAGCCAAGAACAAGTCGTGCAGTAAATAAAGACGCGGCTGCAGTTCGCCCTTTAAACCCTCTTAGTTGCATTTTGAGCGCCTGCTAAAGGCGCTCAAATGATGTTCGTCTCTAGAAAATTATACCGCCGATTTCCCTATCCATAACGAATCCACTTATTAGCCTAACGATACTTCTGTCTTTGATCGCTATCATCGACTTGCTCGGGCGCTTCAATGGTGATGACTTGATCCATAAAATGGCTCACAAACAACAACATCAACGAAAAAATCATTACAGGGATCGCAAAATACCGCACAGAGGCATCAAAGTAACTGTATCCCGCCGTAAACACACTCAAATAAAATCCTAATAACTTGAGTTTAGCCAATGTTGGACTGCGGCCTAACCAAGCCGCACAATGGGGGCAACGCACTTGAGCGTCGAAACCTTTGCCTCTTTGCTGGCTAATGTCACTGACCTTGATGTACTGATTACAATGGGAACACAACATGAAAACACGATTCCTAAATAACGATGCGCAAGTTTACCAGATACCGATTAGAGTTCGGCCTGTAAATACCCAAAATGTCGGAAAAAGCAGATAAAGCACCTCACTCAAGGTTAAGCTCAAATCAACCCCACCCTAAAAAAGTTTAATTCCAAGGGCTATTTCACTCACAGATATTTTACAGTAAATCCGGCAACATCTATCATACTCAGACATATTTCTACTTAAGATCACTCCTATGCACCGCTACCTCGCTCTCGTGTTTGCCCTGCTAATACCACTACTCAGCCTTTCATCCCAAGCGCAAACTGAACCTGTCGCTGCAACCGAAAGCCCATCCAGCACTCCTGTAACGCTCAAGGCAGAACTGGCAATGCTGCAACAGGCTATCGATACGGATATACGTAAACTAAAAAATGCCAAAGGCGAATTGAAGACAATTGTTGAATATCGAATTCAAAACAAAACCTTACAGTTACGTAATAAGATTAAAGATCTGCTCGAAACAACGCCAATCGACAAAGCTTTTCTGCAACCATTAATCCAAGGACAACTTAACTACATCCAACAAATTGATGCTTATATCGATGACAACATTAGTAAATTAGAACAGCAATTAGGTTCGAGCACAGATGATGCGACTCTGCTGGAAATATCAAAGCGCGAATTAGAAAAAGACACCTATTACAAGCAACAACTCGAGACGCTCACTTGGCTCGAACAAGTTGGCCAAGATATTAGCGAAGCACAAAAATCACTGATGCAAATTTTAGTAGCTCGTGCCGATACGCTAGAAAGTTTAGTGACTTATACCCAGCAGCAACTACAAGCAGCAATCGATACCGCAACCAATGCAGGTAAAGATGTCACTTCGGCGCAAACCAGCCACGTAATGATGCTAAAGGAACGCTTAGCACAAAATAGTCAGAGCTTAAATATCGACATCAGCCTACTCGACGCCTTAGGCCATGATACCGCCGCGCTGAAAAAGACACTCTTTAGTGTTTCAGGTGATATCACTCAAGATGTGTTGAACTTTGATGTGGCATCAAGTCTCGTTGAGCAGTGGCTAAATACGGCACAAGAACAAGCGATTAATCACGGCCCAACCGTCGTGTTTAAGTTATTTGTTTTCTGTTTGATCTTGTTTATTGCGGGTCTCGCCGGCAAGTTAGCCAAACAGATAGTGAAAAATACCGTTAGCAATTCTAAGTTGAATTTAAGTAAGTTATTACAAGACTTCTTCACCTCGCTATCAGGTAAAGCCGTCTTTACTATCGGGCTGTTAATTGCCCTTTCACAGCTTGGGATCGAACTTGGTCCCTTGCTCGCAGGCTTTGGTATCGCGGGTGTTATTATTGGTTTTGCCCTGCAAGATACCCTGTCAAATTTCGCCTCAGGCATGATGATCTTAATTTACCGTCCCTATGATGTGGGCGATTTGATCAACGCCGCTGGCGTCACCGGACGCGTCAGTCACATGAGCCTTGTCTCCACCACGATTAAAACCATGGATAACCAACGTCTTATTATTCCTAATAATAAGATTTGGGGTGACACAATTAACAACATCACAGCTGAGCATCAACGTCGAGTCGATATGACCTTTGGGATCAGTTATAGCGACAGCATCGAACAAGCTGAAGCGATTCTCAAGTCCATCGTCGAAGCGCATCCTAAGGTACAACCATTGCCAGAACCGACGATTAAACTACATCTATTGAGCGAATCTTCGGTCGACTTTATCGTTCGCCCTTGGGCAAAACCGGAAGATTACTGGGAAGTGTATTGGGACATTACCCGCGAAGTGAAAATGCGCTTTGACGCCGAAGGGATCAGTATTCCCTTCCCACAGCGTGATGTGCATATCTATCAAACTACGAAATCACCGCTTTAAACCAGCGTTAAACGAGAGAAGAAGGGCGTTGCAATGAGCTCGCCCTTATTTTTATCTCTGGCCTATCAATCTCTGCATCAAGTGTTAGCCTAAGCCGACTATCTCACCTTGCGCATCAATATCAATTTTTAAGTAACCCGGTTTCAGCCCAAGTCCTGGCATAGTCATCACATTCCCCACCAAGGCGGTGATAAACCCCGCACCAGCATGCAAGACTAAACCCCGTACTGGGATCTCAAAGTTCTGAGGAACGCCCTTTAAGCTAGGATCGTGACTAATTGATAACGGCGTTTTGGCCATACACAGGGGCAAATGTCCATAACCTAATACGGTCAGCTGCTGCGCCTGTTGTTTGGCCTCGATAGAAAGGCTAACACCAGCTGCGCCATACCCCACCTCGGCTAAGGTCGATAACTTAGCCTCCAATGAGGCTTCATCTGAATATAACAGCTTGAACTGACTCTCGGTTTCAGCGGCGCGAACCACAGTCTGCGCTAAGGCGACAGCGCCCGCCTCCCCTTGGCTAAAAGCATCGCTGACCTCACAGCCAAAGGCGCTGCTCGCATTAACAGCCGCAGTTAGCCATTGCAACTCGGCATCAGTATCAGTGGCGAAACGGTTAATGGCAACCACCACCGGAATGCCATAGCGAGCCACATTGTTGATATGCCAGTTTAAATTTGCAAAGCCCGCTTCAAGTCGAGCCTGATCTGGTAGATTGATATCTGACTCAGACACCAAACCACTATTGGCCTTCAGCGCTTTTAAAGTAGTGACCAGCACAGCGGCAGCGGGCACCTGACCCGATTGACGCACCTTGATATTACAGAACTTTTCAAAGCCCATATCTGAGCCAAAACCAGCTTCAGTCACCACAAAATCCGCCAGTCTGAGGGCAATATCATCAGCAATAATGGATGAATTACCGTGGGCAATATTGGCAAAGGGTCCCGCATGGATCAGGCAAGGTGAACCATTTAAAGTCTGCATTAACGTCGGCTTTATCGCATCCGCCATGATGGCCGTCATCGCACCAGCGACACCTAAGTCTTCGGCGGTAATCACTTGCCCTTGGGTATTTAACGCCAGCACTAGACGACCGATCCGCGCCCGCATATCTGCCAAATTATGACTTAAGGCTAAAATCGCCATTAACTCAGAGGCGGCGGTGATATCAAAACTGGATGCGTACTCTGGGCCATTATTATCGCCTAAGCCCACCTGGATTTGCCTAAGACAGCGATCGTTGTGATCGACCACTCGGTGCCAACGGATCTCACTGGGATCGATATCCAAAAACGCTTGCCCAGATTGCGCCTCAAATTCCGCCTTACCTAAGCGCGCTTCATGAAATAGCCGCGCCGCAATCGCCGCAGCCCCTAAATTGTGGGCACTGCTCACGGCATGAATATCACCCGTGAGATTCAAATTCATCTCCTGCATGGGTACCACTTGCGCATAACCGCCACCCGCAGCGCCACCTTTCACCCCAAATACAGGTCCCATGCTGGGCTGGCGAATACAGGCACAGGCCTTTTTGCCTATGGCATTTAACGATTGCGTTAAGCCAATGCTAGTCACTGTTTTACCTTCACCGTGAGGCGTAGGCGTGACTGCGGTGACGATAATCAATTTGCCTTTGCGCTGCCCAGCCAAACGCTGCAACACACTGAGCTCGACCTTGGCTTTAGTGTGACCAAATTGCATCATCTCTTCGGGTAATAGACCTAAGTCGGCGCCCAGTTCATTAATGTCTTTTAGGCTAGCGCGATTCGAAATATCCATATCTGTCAGCATGCGTCGGTTTCTCCCTTTCAGATACACTCTGGTTTAGTATGAGAGTTCAACTAACAACACTCATTGAATAGGGCGGATATTAGGTGATTGGCTTTAAGATATATAGCCGTCGAAAGGGTTAATGAGCGATTCCTTAATCTGTATCAAATAATCTGCCCTGCGTTCGAGCGGCTCAAGAGTGCCGTTGCCTCAAATGAGATCCAGCTCGACGCCAGCAATGGTTCAGTATCTGGCAGGCATCTATGGGTCACAGCGTACCTTGATTTTTGTTTCTCAAAAGCAACAACCATAAACAACCACGGCGCCAGAAGGCGCCGTGGTTGTATGTATTATTGAGTGCGGCTTAAAACTGCACATCGCCACTTAAATGAGGTCGACGGCCTTTGCTGTCACGTAATTCAAATACCATATTATTAGCATTCTGCTCATAGCCAAATCCAACATCGGCAGGCATCAAAAGTGGCAGCTTAAAGGTCACATCCACAGTGAATGGACGATCGCCAATACTTGGCATCAGCTCGGCTAAACAACGGGCCTTAGACCACATGCCATGGGCGAGCACTCGATCAAAGCCAAAACGCTTTGAAAGCACAGGATGCAGATGGATCAAGTTATAGTCGCCAGATGCCTTAGCATAACGACGACCTAAATCTTCACTCAAACTCCAGCTTTGTGGTGTTTCCCATGCCATATCAATGGCTTTAGGTGGGCGAACGCGACGCCCAGCAACATCGATACGATATAAATAGGTGGATAGCGATTCCCAGACGAGTTCTTCACCGACAAACGCCTTAGACACAAATTCAAACTCTAAGCCAGAATCCGTCTCGCGGCTCGTGGTCAAAGCGCACTCGAGGGAGAAAGTCTCGTCAACCGTCACAGGCCGATACACTTGAATACGATTCTTTAGGTGGATCATGCCAAGCAGTGGGAAAGTGATCCCATCGTGGGTAAAGATCACCGCATGCAGGCGAAATGCCATCACGTAGAGATAGGTTGGCGGTAGAACTTTACCGTCAAATTGAAAACCACACACCTGCGCATATTGGCTTACTTTAGCTTCAGACACAGTCACATGCGGCGCGGTCACCTTAATATGGGGCAGCGGCTGTTGATCCCAACCAGGCTTACGGCCAAAGAAGATCTTGCGATAAAGAGAAAACAGCGACGGCATCGCGTTCAATTCAACACAATATGCATTATTCAAGTCTGAGTACCTTTTAATTAACTATCCCTTGGCACAAAAATACATTGCCATAAATTACCCCGCACAGACGAGTAACGTCTGATCAATCAAGCTGATAACGAGTGTAAAACAGGCAGTGCTGCGTCTTAATAAGGGCTGATGCTGACTCTCCGAATGGACAACTATACCCAAACAACCTGAAAATGCAGGATTCAGCGGGAATTTAACGCACTTTAGGCAAGGCGGTTATTTGCGGACCTAGTGGACTAAGTTCAAAATAACCAACACAGCATAAAGTGCGTTAAAACCCGCCGGGACGGAGCGCCTAGGGCACTTCACTTCCGTGTTGCATCAATTCAAAAGGTGGCCGACATTCTGTCATTGATACGCCTTGAATTGAAGCACCCTAGGCGCTCTGAAACTCGTATCTTCAGGTCGCTTGGGTATATAGAGTCAGGTTTGGCGAAAACGGCGTGATTATAACCCAGAGCACTGAGTTCTGTGTATCCCTAAGTTTAGTAGGAATAATTACTACAAATAAAATCAATAGATTAATAATTAACGATGCAAATTTATCCATCTCAACTCGGCAATAACATCTCCAGAGTGCGAAAAATTTACGACTGTGCCACACTATCGTTCCACTCTCCTTAACCTAGTTATCACGTGCAAGATAAGAATTTTGATAAGCTCGCGCAAAAATTTGCGAAAAACATCTATGGTACGCCCAAGGGCGAAATTCGTGCCGCAGTGCTATGGCGCGACCTCGTCCCCGCGCTGGCAAAACTGGGGGATAAAAAACTCAGAGTATTAGATGCAGGCGGTGGTTTTGGTTACTTTAGCCAAAGATTAGCGCGCCTCGGCCACGAAGTTGTACTCTGCGACATCTCTGCTGAGATGCTGGCTCAAGCCAAAGAACAAATTGATGCCTCACCTGAACCATTAGCTATCCAGCTTATCAATGCGCCTATCCAAGCATTATCGGTCGATAACCATGGCTATTTCGATATCATACTGTGTCATGCAGTCGTCGAATGGTTAACGGATGCTAAGCCCACAGTAGCGGGTTTACTTACTATGCTAAAACCCGGTGGATTATTCTCTTTGATGTTTTACAACAAAGAAGCCATGCGCTTTCATGCTTTAGTATCGGGCAATTTCGATTACGTCGCCGCTGATTTAAAAGTGAAGAAGAAAGTGCGACTAACTCCTACTCATCCACTTTATATTCAAGAAGTTAAAGATTGGTTTAGCGAATGGCAAATGTCACTCATCAGCCAGTCTGGTGTGCGTGTAATCCACGACTATTTGAAAAAGAGTCAGCCTGCGGATTTCGACTATCACAAGCTGCTACAAATGGAGCTGGAGTACTCGCAACGCGAACCCTATATTTCCCTCGGCCGATATGTGCATTTTTTAGGGCAGAGTCCTGCAGGTTAAATGCGCGTCGCTCTAAGCGCAGCGACCTAAACGATTACTGACAAGTCTGTTTCCAGCAGGCGCTCACTTTGGCGCCTGCTTGTTCTAGCAATTGCACCACGCTTTTATCCCCCACCACATGGCCAGCACCAACCACCACAAACAAAGGTGAAGTCACATCAGTCGAGCCCATTAATTTTATAATGCCATCGGCCATCACATGGTTTCGCTGCCAGAGGATTTTCTCTAGCATTTTAGTGTCGCCCTCGCCGCCCATTTGCTCCTGCATTATGGCATCAAGCTCAGTTTCATTACCTGAACGCCAAGCCGTTATTAACGATAAAAGCTCCGCATCCGATGCGCTAATCGCCTCACGCACCATAGACCACTGCTCTTGACTATTAAAAGACGCTAACAATTGAAATTGTGACTCTGCAGTTTCCAACGGATACACAGGCAAAGTCGCATATCGAGTCATCAACTGCATATCAACGCCATAATCCGTGCTGTAACCTAAGTCGTTATAACGCAATAAGTTAACTTGAGTAGCCTGCAGCCAAGGTGCAAAAGATTGTATCGACTGACAAACATTTGCCGTGGCCGCGCAATAGGGCGTCATGCTCTCGACCGTTTGCTTATCTCGGCTCTGCCAATCTAAACCCTTAGTTTTATCGGCGCGACCGTATTGTTGCAGTAAGGCTGTGCTATCGACTTTATTGATATCGACTTCTACGACTAAGCCCTTAGCTTTACCCAACGCGGTTTCAATTTGGGTGGGTAAAGGATAAAAATCGGCACGTCCAATATGAATCGAACCCAGTAAATACGCACTCTTGCCTTGCCATTGCACTTGATAAAATGGTGGTTTATCGGTTTCTGCACCCGCCACTTTTGTGCTCAAACCCGCTAACGCCATAAAACAGATTGATGCAATTAGTCGCCATTGGCTTGTTGCCATATCCTTTGCCCCTTATAATTCCTGCAAATTTTGCAATGAGACGCTGTTATGCCACATACCAAGGTTATAGAGCAACTGAAAGAAAATCTTCAAATCGCCTATCGCCAAGCCATAGACGCCGACGCTAAGTTAGATGAGCTAAAGAAAGCTGGCCATGGAAACTTCACCAGCATATTCACGGCAGAACAAGGTTTTATCGCTTCGAGTAATCGCTTTCTGCCCTATGTGCAAGAGTTGGTCGATGACTTAACTCGCATGGAAGAACATCAAACGCTCGATCCTAAAGAACTCGAAACCTATGTGCGTCAGTTAGGCGCATTACTGCAAACATTGCAGGCCTTTAAGAAGCAAAGCTAAACCGAGATTAGGAGCTGAAACTCACCTTAGATTTCAGCTCTTTCCATGGCATATCTAATCAAGCCCACCAACACAGATAGATAGCACTAAGCTTCCCCAAAACTGTCATCATTTTGTCATTTCTAAGTCATAGACTCCGCTCACATAGACGAAGGGGCTGACGTAATGACAAGTTTAGATCTGGCTAAAGAGCTCGATAAAATAATCTCTAAAGCTGCAATCAGTCCCTTATTTCAGCCAATTTTCAATATATTAGAACATAAAATTCATGGTTTTGAGGCGTTAAGCCGTGGCCCTGAACACAGCCCGTTATACTCCCCAGTCCCGCTATTTCAGACCGCCGAGCATCAAGGTAAATTAAGCGAGCTAGAAACCCTTTGTCGCCGTATTTCACTCGAGCAATTTAAGTTGCGTCAGTTTCAAGGCAAGCTGTTTATCAATATCTCGCCCAAGGCATTATTAGATCCAGCCCACCCGAAGGGCATGACCTTACAACTGCTGCAACAACTTGGCATAGCGCCATCACAGGTTGTGATTGAACTGTCAGAACAATACCCCGCCGATGATATCGATTTACTCAAATCCTGCTTGAATCACTATCGTAGCCAAGGTTTTTTAACGGCGATCGATGACTTAGGTGCAGGTTATTCGGGTCTGAGACTCTGGTCAGAATTGTCACCCGACTATGTCAAAATCGACCGTCACTTTATCCATCAGATTGATTCGACTCCCGTCAAACAAGAATTTGTCCGCTCGATTGTGGAGTTATGCCAAAGCTTAACCTGCAAAGTGATAGCCGAAGGAATTGAAACGCAAGAGGAATTAGCCGTACTCAAACAACTGGGTATCGTCTATTGCCAAGGCTACTTACTCGGTCGTCCAGAAGTACTCCCCTGCCGCGCGATGAAAGCAACCTTAGTGCCGAGCAATACTCAAATTCAACCTAGATACAGCGAATCGGCCGAGAGCCTGTGCACGAGCGCCATTACCGTAGCGCCCACGCTTAAACTCAAATTCTTAAGTGACACCTTTATCTCGCAACCTGCATTACAGGCGGTTGTAGTGGTCGATAACCTGTTGCCACTCGGTATTATCAGCCGCGCGACCTTACTTGAACTCTTCAGCACACCCTATGGTCGCGCCTTACATGAAAATCATGCTGTGAGTGAAGTAATGGACCCGCAAGTCATCCAGATTGAGGCCAACGAACCATTATCCATCGTAAGTCAATTACTGACCTCAGAGAGTGCTAATACGGTAGCGCAACAGTTCATTATCCTTCGCCGTGGTAAACTACTCGGCATAGGCCATACCAAGGATCTGCTACAAAGGATCACAGAGCACAGAATTAAGATGGCGCGCCATGCAAATCCTCTTACAGACTTGCCGGGTAATGTGCCCATTCAAGAGGAATTAAAACGCCTTAAGATCCAAAAGAAACATTTTTATCTAGCCTATTTTGATCTGTGTAACTTTAAGCCCTATAACGATATTTATGGATTTTGCCGTGGCGATGAAGTGATTTGTGAAGTGGCGAATCTGTTACTGAAGTATAAAAGCGACAATTGCTTTGTTGGCCATGTCGGCGGCGATGACTTTGTCATTATCAGCACCTGTGAGCATATGATCAGCCGTTGCCAGCGAATTCTAGCGGATTTTGAAACCCATAAGCATTTATTTTATAGCGCAGATCACTGGCTGGCCCAGGAAATGCTCGCCGACGATAGAAAAGGTGAAGCCTGTTACCATCAATTGATCAGTCTGTGTGTAGGCATTTTACCACCCGCACTCACCTTTAACGCCCATGAACATAGTCTATCGACCTTAAGCGCTAGGGCAAAAAAACAGGCAAAATCCGCAAATAACGGATTTTACCTGTTAGAAAATCATCTAATTATCGACACTCAGGCACTAACAGCATAGCTAAACAGCTTTAATACTCAGCATTAGCGACCGATATGAGATATTAAAGTTGTGGTGCAATCGTCTTCTTTAACCACTCGGTTAACATTTTGGTTTCATACATAAAAGGTTTATCATTTAAAGATTGGATCCCATCCATGAACCCCATATTCGACAGTTTTTCATCGCCCGCGATAATCACTTTATCGTTTTCCATGACTTGATAAGAAAAAGTCATACGTGGCGGATAAATGTCTTTGATAATGCGTAAATCATTGGCGGTCGCACCAAATGTTGGACGCATATCACCCGCAAGATCAACATCGGTAATGGTCATTTCAAGCTTTTGATTTGGCTTTAAAATCTTCGCAGCTTCTTTATTGATGTTTTCAGTTAAGGTCTCAAATAAGCGTTTCTCATAACGGGATTGGAGCTCCCCTGATGATTTTATATCGCGATAATCTTTAGGACTTTGCCAAACAATTTTAACCACACCATCTTCGGTGACGGGATCCACAGGCGCTTCATCGGCCGCCCAAGCCGCACTGCAACTTAATACACCTGCGAGTAAAAGGGACTGAATTTTCATGTTTGCCTCCAAGGCCTAAATAACTTTCTGAGAACCACAGTACAAAATCTAACCTGAACTAGAGCTTAACGCAAAACTGATATAAGTACAGCAAATGTGCCGTAAGCTTTTGTATAATTGAGTAAATATTATTTAACCATCACAACCGATACGTATCTTTTTGTATCGGAATTGCACCAAGTAAGTGCATAGTTATCAATTTGTGAACATTTCACGCGCATAACGACAAAAAAAGCGTTATCCTTCCGCTATTGTTTACATTGCCCACTTAATAAAAAATGAAATTCCCTGTTGTACCTGTGTTCATTCTTATCCTGTTTACCTGCGTCGTAAGTGCGATTTGGTTTATCTCCCCGAGTGACAAAAATACTGGCCCTAAAACTTGGTCAGCCTTTATCTACAACCATGGCTATGATTCAGGAAAATATAAAAAAACCGATAACTTTGACAGCTATAATACTTGCCGCGATTTTGCACGCGAACAATCTGCCTTCTACGACAATGTGCCTTGGGAATGTGGATCTATGTGCCAGTTCGATACTCGTAAACAAGGATTTCAATGCGAAGAAATGAAGAATGAGCACTAACTAACCATTCAGCATAGGTTCAATATTTATACAATAAACTCAGCTCCTCACAGTACAACTCGTTTTCTTTACCGTCTAAGGATGCACGATTTAGAACTAACGTGTTAAACGTAATTTTTAACTTGGAGCTTACCTATGAACCTAAACACGGCTTATCTATTCAACCCATATTCACCAAAACTCGCTTTATTGGCACTGCTGACAATTGGAACGAGTATCAGCCTTTCAAGCCAAGCTGCACCATTGACCATCAGCCAGCAACAAGCTGTTACTGTTCATTTGAGTAAATTGGCTCAGGCGCAAAATGCGGCTGAGCATCAAATGACAGAGCAGCTTAAGCAAGATTTTAGTCAACAATTAACCGTGCAAGAACATGAGTTTATGAGCGACATCTGCCCTAAATACGGCATGACCTTCGATGTCACTACCAACGCTTGCTTGCGCTCGTAAGGTATTGCCAAGACTAAAATGGAAAACGGGCACTCAGCTCAGGGTATTGCAGCTTTAAATCCTTGGGCTTAGTGCTAAATTTTTTACCTACGGGCGTCGCCTTGCCCGATGGCATAAAGGGCAGTTCCTCACCGGTTCTATCTTCGTATAATTGCCCTGCAATAAGATCGTATTCATCCACAAAGGGATAAGCATAGGCATCTCGCTCTGGCCAAGCGACTAAACGTGCTAGGGTGTCAGGCTGATTAACCACACCTTCGAAAATTTCTTTACCAAGCGAAATCAAAAAACACCTAAACTCGGCAAAAGCATATTCAGAATCACAACCAGTAATAATGTAAGCCGCCCCCCAAACAGACCACAGATAACTACGGCGCATCTGCTGACCAAAGATTTTATCGAAAGCTTTTAACTCTTCATTACTCAATTCGGCAAGTTTCTGCTTCAGTGCTTGAGTCAAAGACTCCTGTGATTGCGCCGCTTCCATTCGCGTGACTAAACCCCAAAACTCAACTTCTGTCATAAACGTCACCTATTAGAGCCTCTAGCAAAAAGGCATATTCTACACGATATTACGGTTATACTGGACTCGGATTAGGGCATTTCCTACACTTGCTCATCTTCTTTGCTACTGGTGTGCACTTCAATCTATGCCTAAACGTCTTATACTACTGATCACGTTATATTGCCTCTTCAGCATTGCTGCACTTTGGCGTACTGTGATGACTCAATCCCTTGATGTATTCACCCTAGGTGTCCTCCCCGTGCTCGTTGGCATACTCATACGCGCGCCGTGGTCTAGCTTAGTGTTGAAGATTTATATTGGCATGCAAACCTTAGGATTCTCGGCTCTGGGGATTACAGCAATTATTGCCTATCGCATTACCCCTGAGGATGTAAAAGTGGTTGTTTCTGGCCACAACATTCCTATGTTGCCACTCACAGTGAGCATTATTGTTATTTTACTCGTGCAGTATTGGATCGCATTTTCTAAGGTCACGAGACACTATTTGACCCGCCAAACTCAGTAATGGACTTTGTTGCTAAGCTGTTATCAATAGCGTAGCTTAGCGACCCAGTAAAATACTTACGACTCTTAACTTGAAGTAAACTATGAGCCATTTATCGCCCAGCGAACTTTCCATTCTTTTGGTAGAACCTTCAGAGACACAGCGTCGAATTATTATTCAGCGCTTACAACAAGAAGGCATTCTCAGCATTCAAACCGCAGAAAACATAGAAGCGGCTAAAGATATTATTGCTCGCCATAAACCTGACCTTATTGCGAGCGCCATGCATTTCGATGATGGCACTGCCATCGATCTCTTGGGCTACTTAAGGGCCAACGCTGACTGCAAAGATATCCAATTTATGCTGGTCTCGAGTGAGTGCCGCCGTGAGCAACTTGAAATATTCCGCCAATCGGGTGTAGTAGCGATTCTACCTAAACCCTTCAGTGCCGACCATTTAGGTACAGCATTGAATGCCACGATTGATTTACTCAGCCACGATGAACTCGACCAGAGTAATTTCGATGTACAAGATGTGCGTGTATTAGTGGTCGATGATAGCCGTATGGCAAGAAACGTCATTAAACGTACGATTGGTAACTTAGGGATGAAGCTGATTACCGAGGCCGAGGATGGCGCGCAAGCCATAGCGTTAATGAAACACAATATGTTCGACTTAGTGATCACTGATTACAATATGCCGAGTGTAGATGGGCTAGCTTTGACACAATTTATCCGCAATGAAAGCCAACAATCACACATTCCCATCTTGATGGTGTCTTCCGAAGCCAACGATACCCACCTCAGCAATGTATCCCAAGCGGGTGTAAATGCCTTATGTGACAAACCCTTTGAACCCAAACTTGTTAAAAAATTACTCTATCAACTGTTAGAAGAATAAAACCAGAATAAAACTTAAGTCACGAACTGAGTAAATATTCTGCGCTTTACTGAACATCCTGCTGCACGCTAGACGCAAAAGGCTTTCCAAGTGCTAAACCTTATGGCATGTTAGGCACGCTTATTTCAAATAAATCTACGGAAAGAAGAGACAATAAAAATGAACAAAACTGAACTAATCGCCAAAATTGCAGAAAATGCCGATCTAACGAAAGTAGAAGCAGCACGCGCATTGAAGTCTTTTGAAGCAGCTATTACCGAATCAATGAAAAATGGTGACAAAATCTCCATCGTAGGTTTCGGTTCTTTTGAAACAGCGACTCGTGCCGCTCGCACTGGCCGTAACCCACAAACGGGTAAAGAAATTCAAATTGCTGAAGCGACAGTGCCTAAGTTTAAAGCGGGTAAAACCCTACGTGACAGCGTAAACTAAGTTATAAAATTCAATACAACGCCTCCATTGTGAGGCGTTTTTTTTGCCCAATCCCAGTGAAGCACTGAATATTTTTTGCACAACAAAAGTGCGCCTCTGCCCCACAAACTGGCAAATAAAAACATTTCATTAACATTGCAAGTTCTAATACCTTGTTTTACATGGCATTGTAATAGTGGCATGTGATTAGCAAATCCTTCCTTAGAAAAAAACCAAGATGCACTAATGAACACAGCTGACTTTGAGTGTGCCAATGGTGAATCGATAAATAAGTCAATCGAGGGGATGAGCATGAAGAAATCACTGTACAGCGTTTTGGCCTTATCGACGGGAATGTTACTGGCAGGCAACGCCTTTGCAGCCGTATCAGGCAACATTGGCGGTACCTCTAATTATCTATGGCGCGGTGCGACCCAAACTAAAGATGCGGTCGCAATCCAAGGTGGCCTTGACTACAGCCACGATTCTGGATTTTATGCGGGAACTTGGGCATCGAATGTGGATTTTGGTGATGATACTAGCTACGAGCTTGATCTATATGCGGGTTATGGCGGCAGTATTACCGAAGACATCAGCTACGACTTTGGCTATCTCTACTACGCCTATCCAGACGCGCCAGGCAGTATTGATTTTGGTGAGCTCCATGCTGCTGTCACGTGGAAATGGCTCGAACTTGCTTACTCCCAAGTCATCAATGCCGGTGACGATCTGGCCGCCGATCCTTTAGATAATAAAGATCTCAGTTATCTTGCCGCGACGGTATCCGTTCCTCTCACTGAAAAGCTGAGTTTATCAGTGCACTATGGTTACTCAAACGGTGATGTCGTCCAATCTTGGTTTGGCGAAGATAATTATGCCGACTATAACGTGACTCTCAGTGCAGATACCAGCATAGGCACAGTGTCATTTATGGTCTCAGATACCGATCTCACCGATGATGATGCCAAACTAGTACTCGGATATTCCTACAGTTTTGATCTATAGGCTCTAAGCATAACAAAACGCCACCTTAAAAAGTGGCGTCGTTTTATCACAATCACCTACTAGGCAATAATTGACCTGTTCGTTTTACGGGCCGCAACCATTTTCTCGATATACTCAACAATGGGCTCAGTCACTGAAATCCCTGTTGTTTGCTCAATCCCTTCAATGCCAGGCGCCGAATTAACCTCAAGGATCAGTGGACCACGGTTAGAACGTAAAATATCTACTCCCGCGACAACCAATCCCATCGCCTTCACAGCGGCAATAGCCATCTTACGTTCCACTGCAGTGATTTTAACCACCTCACCACAGCCGCCCAAATGCAGATTGGAGCGAAAATCACCCTCAGGTCCTTGTCGCTTCATCGAAGCAACAACCTTGTCACCGACAACAAAACAACGAATATCACTACCATTGGATTCTTTAATGTATTCCTGTACTAAGATATTCGCTTTGAGCCCCAAGAATGCTTCAATCACGCTCTCAGCAGCCGTTTTAGTTTCAGCGAGTACGACACCAATCCCTTGAGTGCCTTCGAGTAATTTAATGACTAACGGAGCGCCGCCCACCATATTGATGAGATCTGGGATATCATTTGGCTTATTGGCAAAACCCGTCACTGGCATGCCAATCCCTTTGCGGGAAAGTAGTTGCAGTGCCCGCAATTTGTCCCGCGAACGCGCAATGGAGATTGAATCATTCGCGGCATATACGCCCATCATTTCAAACTGACGTACAACGGCACAACCATAAAAAGTCACGCTAGCATGAATACGCGGAATGATGGCATCAAACCCAACTAATTCAGTACCTTCATAATGAATGCTAGGTTTAATAGAATTAATATTCATGTAGCAATTCAGCGTATTGATCACGACCGCTTCATGTCCACGACTTTGGCAAGCCGCGACTAAACGTTGTGTTGAATACAACTGGGGGAATTGGGATAAAATACCTATTTTCATTGCTGAGTGACCAACTTAAGCATGAGTGAATAAACCGTTCTGCGGCACCAAAAGCACAGCGACAGAAAAAGGGGCTGATATTTGTCTATTGCTCAGTGTAAAGCAAGAAAATATTCCTCACCAGACGAAATCATTATGCTAATGAAATACTTCAAGACCTATCACATTCGGAACTCGTTTAAATTAACAGCGGCAGAATATACTTAGCCTCAAACTCCGTTGCATCTAAGGGACGAGAAAACAAATAACCTTGTAATACAGTACAATGGCGAGAAGTACAAAACTCAGCCTGCTCAATTGTTTCAACGCCCTCAGCTACTGATATGACATTAAATCCATGGGCGAAGTTAAGTAATGCAGCGAGCAAACGAGTGTCTTTATCATCCTTATCATAGGAAGCGACAAAGCTTTTATCGATTTTCAGCACGCTAATGGGAAACAATTTGATATGTTCTAAGGACGAAAAACCCGTCCCAAAATCATCGAGGGCAAAACGCACCCCTAACTCGGCGATTCTATCGAGCATTTTGGCATGTTCATGGGGATCTTCAATAAGGCAATTCTCAGTAATTTCAAGCTCTAATGCTACAGCAGGAAGTCCTGTCTTAGTCAGCGTATTCGCTATTTTATCAAACAGGTTCTCATTTCCAATTTGCGATGCAGACAGGTTAACGGCAATGGTAAATTCTCTCCCTGTTGGCTGTAATTGGGTTAACCAAACCTGTGCCTGAATACAGGCTTGTTCAAGCACCCAATCATCAATGTCCTCCATTAATCCAATTTCTTCGGCTATGGGTAAAAATTGATCTGGGGTGATAATGCCGTCTACAGGATGCTGCCATCGGATAAGGGCTTCCATCCCCACCAGCTGATGGGTTTTCGCATTCACTTGCGCTTGATAATGAACCTTAAATTCATTTCTTTTTAAGGCAGTACGCAAACTCGACTCGATATGATTACGGTAACGCACCTCTTTATCTAAAGCTTCTGAGTAAAACTGAATCTGGTTTCGGCCCATTTTTTTAGCGCGATACATAGCGATATCGGCACATTTCATCAGCTCAGAACTGTTCGAAGCCGCTTCATTATAAAAAGCCACGCCGATGCTGGCACCAATAAGCACATCGTTATCACCGAGACAAAACACGTCCTCAAACACTTTGAGCAATCGATTAGCCACAATCATAGGGAAATATTTATAATCATTATCAGTGACTAGCACGACAAATTCGTCCCCACCTAAACGCGCAATAATGTCGCCATCTCTTAGTACTTCACTTAATCGAGCGGCTACTTTAACTAAAAGAATATCCCCCGTCTGATGGCCTAGAGTGTCATTGATCGCTTTAAAATCATCTAAATCGAGTAAGATAACGGCTAAATAGTCGTGACAACGTTTGGCCCTTGCTATCGCTCGATTAAGACAAAGTTCAAAACCATAGCGATTAACCAGCTTAGTCAACGAATCGTGTTCAGCCAGCTCTTTTAGTTTTTGGTGACTATTGCGTAACGCCAACGCCATTGAAGATCTTTGTTTCGCATAACGAATTGCACGGGTTAGTATCCGCGAGTTAACCTCATCTTTAAGCAAGAAGTCCTGTGCCCCTAGTTCAATACAGCGTTGAGCCAGTTTCTCATCTTCATAGCGACTCAGCATAACGACTACGGTCTGGTCTTGCGTCATGGCATTGAGCTTGATCAACACTTCTAAGCCATTAGCATCGGGTAATAAATAATCCAATAGAATACCGTCAAAATGACGTTCTAATGCGAGATTTAAACCATCAAATGCACAATTTGCTTCGACCACATTAAAAGTCAACTTTGACTGTCTGAGTGCTCGGATGATCGCAGTTCTATCAACTTCATCATCATCGATCAGTAGTAAATCCATATACTCACCTTATGCGGATGGGAGCTCCACTATTCGCCAATAACCTTCAAGCATATTAAAAATATTGTTAAAACCGTCTTTCATATCAGTTTTAACCATGTAACCAGCCACATGATGGCTATAGGCTTTCATCCTATCTTCATCGGTACTCGACGTGGTGAGCATAAAAACGACAGACGAAGAAAGAGAAGGATCTGAACGTATTCGCTCAAGGAACTCAAACCCATTCATTCTTGGCATATTAAGATCGAGCAAAATAAGATATGGACCTTTGATCGTGTCTAAACTAGTTAGAATAGTTAATGCTTCGATCCCATCTCGAGCACGCACTAAGGGATTGAGTAACCTCAATTGTCTCATCGCCCGCTGCACGGCCATGTAATCCACGTCATCGTCATCAACCAATAAAATGGTGACCTGTTGATAGTGATTTGCTGCGCTCATAGAAGCTCCTTTTTCACTATTTTCTTAGGCCAACTAAAGCAAAAACAACAACCTCGGCCCTGCGATTTAAGCTGAATCTCTCCACCTAAACTTTCAACCGTTTTCCTCACAAGTGATAAGCCTAAACCACTACCTTCAACTTCATCCCTTGGTTTAAGTGTTTGAAACATCTCGAAGACTTTTTCATGATATGAGCTTGATATCCCCGGACCATCATCTATCACACTGAATCGATACTGCTGATCAACCGCCTCACATGAAACCGTAATCACACCTGTACCTAAGTCATGATGTTTTATGGCGTTACTGATTAAATTTCGTATAACTAATTCCAACAATGGTCTTACGGTATAAAAATTCGGAAATTCACCTTTTAGGACTAATTCAAATCCCTGTGGCGGCGCGACGAGCGCAAACATGTCTTCAACCAGTTGCCGACTTTTCACTTCAGTGGTTTCGGTATCGACACGACCAATCCGAGAAAACATCAATAGTCCATCGAGTAATAACACCATTCGATGAATACGACTTTGGATAAGCCCTAGGTATTTCTGTACATTTTCATTGGTGTTATCGACTAAATCCTCAGATAACCAAGAGGTTAGCTGCTCGATACCACGTAAGGGGGATTTCAAATCATGGGAAGCAATATAGGCAAACCTGTCTAATTCTTGATTGATACGCTCAAGCTCAAGCATATGTTCTGCACGCTGAACTTCAATGCGTTTACGTTCAGAGACATTATTAATTGTCGCGAGAATAGAAATGCCATTACTAAAATGAATAGGCGTTAACCCCACTTCAATTGCGAGTCGACTGCCATCTTTACAACAGCCAAACAGGTCATCCCGCATCGACATATTTTTCGCAATAGGCTGCACCAAATAGTTACTCATGTGCTGCTGATGAGCATCCCTTAGGGTTTCGGGCAATAACATATTGATGGAACGACCGAGTAACTCGTCTCTGGTATAGCCGAACAAACGTTCAGCATGGGTATTCACTAAAGTAATAAATCCAGATTTATCCACCATAAATAGCGCACTTGGAGAGGCTTCAATTACTAATCTAAAGCGTTTTTCGTTAGCAATTAACTCTGAAGTCAGTAAAGACTCCTTATATCGATTACGCGCCATAACTAACACTGAGTAAAACAATGCCAAAATAAAACCACAACCGATAAATTGGAGCCACATACCTTGGGTCTGTTCCGCTCTCGAGATAAAACGCGATTGTGATGAAATGTCTAAGCGCCACAACTGCCCTCCAACTAAGTCAGTCTGTGAGTGATAAAACACATCCTGCTCATTCGGGGCCACTTTGCTGCTGGTAAACATTAGACTGTCAGCGCTTGCCTGCGGACTTTCATAAATGGCAAGTTTCAAGCCTGAGAATCGCTCCCCCATAATCCCTTGCATGAGGTCATCCATCCTAAACGCTGCATACACAAGTCCAAACACGTGCTGTTTACGCTCAGCCTCTGTTGTTGTGGTGCCTTGATAAAGCGGTAAATACATTAAAAAGCCCGCTTTAGCATCATCAGAAGTATCTTGAACTAATACGACTTTGCCAGAAACTGTCGGCAGTCCAGTGGTAATAGCGCGAGTGATGGCTTTATATCGATTAGACTCGGAGCACATGTCATAACCCAAGGCTCTTTGATTACGCCAATCAAAGGGTTCTAAGTACACAATCACGCAATACTGATCACGCGTTCCTTCTGGGTAAACTTTATAGTCTTTAAAACCTTCAGCTTGAACTTGTTGGATGTGCGCACTTAATGCTTCAGGTTGAAGTAACTGAGCATAGCCAAAACCTTGAAAACCTGGATAATACTCAGATAAATGAGCATTGATGACATAAGTTTGCCATTCCTGTCGTGTCACATTACTCGACGATAATAATAAGCCAACGCCACCACGTAAGACTTGCTCATAGGCAAGCATTCTGCGATTCACGGCTTCTGTTAATTCTTGAACGCTATTTTCGAAACGCTCTTCACCTCTATCCCTAAGATATTGCTCAAGCACATACCAAGAGATCCCCATGAAAAGTAAGGCAGCCACTATCATCAGCCAGCTAGAGCTCAGCACGCTAAAGTAGATATTATTAGATGGGGGGAGTGATTTAGAAAACTGATCCTTGTCCATGTAAGCCAATTCCCTAGCAAACGATTAACAACAAACACTGGTACAAGTGTTGTTGTAATTATGACTAAATTCAAGTTTATCCTACTATTTAACTCGGAATTAACCCGAATATATCTATGACTATACCGTGCTCTTAATCACAAAATAAGCAAAAACTAAATTAATCAAATATTCAATTGCTGTCTCGGGCCGACGCCAAACAGCAGTGAGCTGAATCATCCGACTCACGGGAAGAATTTTTCACCCTAACTCACAAAATTATTTGCTTTTCTACCATACTCTTTTTAGTTAGAAAGTCGTTAGGAACAACAAGAGGAATTCGTTATGGCTCATATTACTGAAGTCGTGCCCAACGATACTGAACTTGAGGCAATGACCACACCAAGAAACAGCAAAGCCGCTGAGGCAATGCAGCATAGACGCGAAGTCAAAAAGCGTTTAGAAGACTACCTCGAGCGGGCGGAGTTAAAACGTGCATTGGGAGATGACGATTTTTTCTAGCCAATTCTATCTCGCTATCTCGTGGTCAAAATGATGGGATGATGATCTCAGTCGGTGATCATTTGTGTCGAACTCACTGAGTTTTGGCCACTAAAATCGAATATCTCACCCAGCCAATAATGCTGGGTGTGACTCTGCTTCAGCTCACTAATCTCCAGATTTAATATCGCGTCATCACGGTCATTTTTACCACTCTTGTCAGCTTGAGTTTTGATTAACAAGCATTCAGCCTTAACACACTCAAATAACTCATCACTGTCATGCTTTGCTCCAATCAATCTATTTCTATATCAAGAACAAAGCAGCTTTAATGTCATATCAATAAAATATTATTAAACAGATGGTTACTTATTTATGTCCCATAGACATAGCGCTAGAATTATAACAAGTGCACCAAAATGATTCACAAAATCGATAACAGCTAATTTATTTAATCGGTATATTTTCTCAGCTAGCCTGCGAATCAATATGAATAAATGAGGTTTAAGGCTATGATTAGCCACATCTCTCTCGCTGAAATTACCTGCAGGATATACGGGAATGTCTGAGTCGTTAGCCCAATATCAACAAGATCTACGCCGTTTTTCCGATGAATTAATTCGCATTCAAACGCCAATAAAAATCTTAGATGCCATTAAATGGCCGCGGGAAATGGAGGAACGTTTTCTCTCCAATAAGGGCACGGTACTTCCGGCTATCAAGCAAGAGTTCTATCAAAACATTGCTTTACCTTTTGATCCTGTTAAAACCCAAGCTGAGCTAGCCTCCCTAAAACAGGACATCCATAGACGTTTGGGTAAACGAGACAAACTCGGCAAAATATTAGTGGCAAACGTCGATCAGTATCGCCTTGTCATCGATATGTTGGGGAACAGAGGCACGCCAACCTTTGGTAAGCTCAGCCAAGAATTGTACGGCAGTGCTAGCCATAAACTGCATGGCGATCGCCATACCTTGCGCCAGTTAGGCGATAAACTCAGCTACATTTTCTCGCTGCCCGCAGCGAGGCACATGAATAAACATCACCCTAAAATTATTAGCGCGCCAGAAGCGGTTAACGTGCTCAGCCAACGTTTAGAAAAGTACTTCCATAGCGATGATATGCGTGTACGCCTAAGTGACGGTATCGTCTCTGACGCTGCAGTCGGTGGCGATACCGTTAAGCTCAATAGCAAAGCAATGTTCAGCGAATCGGATCTTAATGTATATGAAGTTCACGAAGGTTGGGTGCATGTCGGCACGACGCTAAACGGCCGAGCTCAACCCCACGCCACTTGGCTCAGTGTCGGTTCTCCCCGCGTAGCAGCAACCCAAGAAGGTCTAGCCGTTTTACTGGAAATGCTGACGCTAAGTTCAAATCCAGGACGGGCTCGGCGAATTAGTGACCGTGTTGCCGCGGTCGATATGGCTGAAAATGGTGCTGACTTTATAGAGGTATTCAATTATTTCAGAGGATTGAATCTAAGTGCGACAGACAGTTACCGTGTCACCCAAAGGGTTTTCCGTGGTGGTATGGTGGAAGGCGGCAGTTTCTTCACTAAGGATATTTCCTATGTGCGTGGCTATGTGGAAAACATTAACTTTATCCGCAGCGCCATAACCTCAGGCCTTCCTGAACTCATCCCTATGCTATTCCTCGGTAAATTGGCGATTGAAGATATCCCCGTGTTATACCAAGCTTGCCAAGAGGGCATTCTGACTACGCCTAAATATCTACCGCCCATGTTTGATAACTTTAGTGGTCTTTATGCTTGGTTTGGTTTTGCATCAGGTTTAGCAGGAATCGATTTGAAAGGTGTACAGCGCCATTTCACTCGCTTATTTAAAGACGTACCGAATGTCGTCCCGACCTTTGAGTTACTCGATGATACTGAATTTGACAACAACTCTGACTAATACAGTAACCTGATTGATTTAAAATAAAAAAGCTCACAACTATGTGAGCTTTTTTATAAAACTAAACGCTAATCTTCGATAGAAAAACCTTCACCATTACATTCAAAATACAACTCATCGCGAGCTCGCTTTGCCACACGTGTAGAAGATAATGGCATTTCCACCCAACTTTTGAACTTGCACTTTCAACTCTTTTAAGGCTTCCACACTAACTGCGGCAGTGCATTTAAATCCAATCGATCACCCTGGGTCGCAATTGCTATAGCCTTTGGTTTAGTCTGAGGATCTTGGTTAATCACATCGACTAATCCATGCTGCGCCTCGGGTTCTCCATGGACTAAAATTAACGGCGGTTGGCCTTCAAAATGGTGATACCAACGTAATAACTCTGCTTGATCCGCATGGGCTGAAAGTCCACCCACTGTGTGTAACTTAGCCGCGACTTTAATGCTGTTACCATGAATAGACAGTTCCTCAGCGCCATCGACGAGGGCGCGCCCCGGTGTTCCAAGCGCTTGATAGCCACAAATAATCACATCACATTCTGGGCGCCATAGATTATGCTCTAAATGGCTACGAATACGTCCACCGTTACACATGCCGCTCCCTGCAATAATGATCAATCCCTTATGCACGTCGTTCAGCGCTATCGACTCTTCGGTCGTTTGGATAAATTCGACATTCGACAACAGCGGATGCTGCCCAGGATGTTGGCGGGTAAAGCGTTTAAAGTCCTCATCCATCAGCGGATAATTATTAACGTAAACGCGGGTCGCCTCAATTGCCATCGGACTATCTAGGCAGATTTTCCAACGGCCGAGATCCCATTCTTTAGCATATAAATGAAATAGATATAATAACTCCTGTGCTCGTCCAACCGAAAAAGCAGGGAGCAATATATTGCCTTGGCTCTCGTTGACTGTCTTAGCAAAAATGGCTTTCAATTCAGCTAAGGTATCCGTCCAACTGCGGTGAAAACGATTGCCATAGGTGCTTTCCATTAAGACTAAATCTGCCGTATCCACTAAGGTAGGATTACGTAAAATCGGCATACCTGCACGGCCAAGATCGCCACTGAAGACGATTTTCTTCTGGGATTTGCCCTCACCTAACCACAACTCGACTAAAGCGGAACCTAAAATATGCCCTGCATCTGAGAGGCAAATATCCACATGGGGAATAACCCGAATCACTTGACCGTATTCCAATGGTACAAATTGGGTTATCGCAAGTTCAGCATCTTCAACGGTGAATAGCGGTTCTAGGGGGTCAAGATCATGTTTAGCACGCTTTTTATTGACTCTTTCGGTATCGCGGGTCTGCAGCATAGCCGCATCTTTGAGCATGATGGCGCACAGCTCTGCCGTGGCTTTATGGGTGTAAATAGGCCCATCAAAACCCGCTTTGACTAAGAGTGGTAAACGCCCAGAATGATCGATATGGGCATGGCTAAGCACGACAGCAGAAATAGACTCAGGATCAAATGCGAAGGGATCATGATTACGCAACTCATCAGATTTACCGCCTTGGATCAAACCACAGTCGAGCAATAAGTGTTCATGATCAACCGAGAGTAAATGACACGAACCCGTCACTTCCTCTGTCGCCCCTAAAAACTGCAATGTCATTCGCATGGTGTCCCTCCAAGGTGTTTATCTCATATAAAGATAGACTATGCCCTTATTCCTAAAACAAAAAGGATTAATTAGTCACGTGCGAGCAATGTCAACTTTAGCTGTAATGCTTAGTCATCAATAACCTAACAATGGGTACAACTGACCTTGACGTACCGTTTTGCCAGCGTTAGCAATAGTGCCATCGCGCAGCCATTGTTCGAGCAAGATCTGCAAAGGCTGCTTGACCTCTGCGGCCGTCATTCCAGCGCTAATACTTGGGCTATAGAGTAATTTAAGCAAAATGAAATCGAGCCCGGTGAGTAAGTCCTGCGGGGTTTTGTCGTTAAAGATGGAGGGAAATACTTTCTCTGAATCATTGGGTAAACCAAGCACTTGGGTAATCTCTTCCACTACGCAAGCCACTAACTTACCGTGCATTTTGGCTTGATCTACAGGAATAATAATCCAAGCACGTTCAATCTCTTGCCGTGAATTGAGAGCAAACTTTGCCATACACACAGAGCCATGGACATTTTTCGCCGAGCTAGGTCCCATTAAGCGCATCACCTCACTTGCCCATAGGGATTGACGGGTAAACACTAAGTGCAGATTCGCCTCTGAGAGCGTATCGACCCGTTGAATATCGAGGCCGGTGATCTGGCCTAAGTGTGTTAAGTGCATCAACACTAATTGAGTGTGCAGCGCCTTATCACCCACTTGATGCTCAATAAACACTCGTACCGGTATGCGCCACTTACGCACGCTATGTTTAGCAAGGTCATACTCATTTTGTAGGGCGACTTCACTAAATGCTTGGGTGATATAAGCGGAGTTTTTCCAATCCGTAGCGGGCGTTAATACTTGGGTTAATCTGGGAGATGTTTGAGCAGCAAATAAAGGTAAAGCTAATAAACTTAGCGTTAGAAAAAGCCCTAAACGAAACCGACGTACAGTAAAAAATAACCAACTGTAGAAACGTGTTAATACCCTAAGCCACTTTTGCATTGGCACTCATCCCGCAACTTGACGAGGTCACTGAATCAAAATCATAGCAGTGATACTGATAAAAGAAGTCGAAATCTGCAAACAACCTCATACAACATAGACTTAATAAACTCGCCCAGATAATGCAATGCTGACTAAACAGTAGCCAATAAAACCCCATAATAAAATTACTACACAAAGCATCAATGCATTGTTTTTAAACACATTATATTTAATATCATTAATCGTATACTGATGATATTACACCACCATTGCCAAGGATTCAGGATGACAATGGTGTGCATTTTTAGCTTAAGCGCTTTCTAACGAGCATACTCCGTGCAACTATTCAGCGAGTCAGCGAGCTCTAGTCCCTTAACCACCCCTCAACTTCATCGCGCGTCGGTACTGAGCCGCTATGTATGAGCTCACCATCGATCACTACCGCAGGGGTTTTCATCACTTTAAATTTCAATAGGCTTTGAGGATCTGTGTCCTTTTTTACAATCACATCCACACCCATTTCTTCTGATATGTCCGCAATCATCTCAGCGGTTTTGCTACATTTAGCGCAACCACTGCCTAATACTTTGACTTGTTTCATGTTACTTCCTCAACGAACTGTGCTGCAAAATTAAAAATTTCAACCTACTGTCATACTCGCAGCCACATATAGCAAGGTAAATTTCCAGCCAAGCAAACTCATAGACAAGAGTATGGCAACATCTATAGCTCAATTCATGCCACAATAAGATAACTGCATTATCAGTTGTATTGTATTGATTGCTATTAATTTCTATCTCTAAAGATAAACAAATATTTATAAACCATCTGTTATAAACACTACCAAAAAACTAAATCAGTACAGCCTAGTTTTTCATAAAATCACAATACTCTAGTTAATTTCACGACTCACAAAAAATAATCTTGATAACACAATAAATATTAATGCAACCTAAATTAGATGCTTGGTGAATATAGCTAAAACAGTCAATATTTTACTTGATTATTATTTAGGTATTTCCCCGTCATCATTTATCCACACATCTCGTGACCCATATCACTTATTGCAACATTTAAGATTGATCCTACATCACTAAACACTAGTATCTGCTATGTTGCGGCTGCGACACGATTTATCAACATATTATAACAATTACGGAAACCTCCCTATGACCTGGACCCAAACATACACGCCACTCGGTAGCTTGTGGCTAACCGCAATGGTTGCTTTACTGCCTATTGTGTTTTTCTTCCTAGCCTTAACTGTGTTAAAACTTAAAGGCTATATCGCTGGGGCATTAACCTTATTAATTGCCTTAGCAGTCGCGATACTCGCCTACAAAATGCCTATTAGTATCGCGCTTGCTTCTGCTATATATGGTTTTAGTTATGGGCTATGGCCAATTGCTTGGATTATTATTACCGCAGTATTTTTATATAAAATCACCGTTAAAACAGGTCAATTTGAGGTTATTCGCTCGTCAGTCATCTCAGTCACGGAAGATCAACGATTACAAATGCTATTGGTTGGCTTTTCATTTGGAGCCTTCCTCGAAGGTGCTGCTGGTTTTGGGGCACCTGTTGCTATTACAGCTGCGTTACTTGTCGGGCTTGGATTCAATCCATTGTATGCAGCAGGACTTTGCTTAATCGCAAATACGGCACCCGTCGCCTTTGGAGCTATGGGTATCCCAATTATCGTAGCAGGTCAGGTTTCATCACTAGACCCATTCCATATTGGACAACTCGCTGGCCGTCAGTTGCCAATTTTATCGATTATTGTCCCCTTCTGGCTCATCGCAATGATGGATGGCATCAGGGGAATACGTCAAACTTGGCCCGCAACATTAGTAGCAGGCGTTTCATTTGCGATTACCCAATTTTTGACCTCAAACTTTATCGGCCCCGAATTACCCGATATTACTTCGGCGTTAGTCAGTCTAATTTGTTTAACGTTATTTTTAAAAGTCTGGCAACCAAAAGAAATATTCACTTTCTCAGGAATGAAACAAAGAGTTACTACCCCTAAATCTACTTTTTCTAATAGCCAGATATTTAAAGCATGGTCTCCCTTTATTATTCTCACAGCGATTGTAACCCTGTGGAGTCTTAAAGATGTACAACTGGCATTAAGTTTTGCCACTATCAGTATTGAAGTACCTTACTTACATAATCTCATTATCAAAAGTGCACCTATTGTCGCTAAGGAAACCCCTTATGCAGCAATATATAAACTTAATTTATTAGGCGCTGTTGGAACAGCCATTTTAATCGCAGCAATGATCTCAATTGTGGTCCTTAAAATGTCAGTAAGTAATGCACTGACATCCTTTAAAGACACTTTAATTGAATTAAAATTCCCGATATTGTCGATTGGATTAGTATTAGCATTTGCCTTTGTCGCTAACTATTCAGGTCTATCTTCAACCTTAGCACTCGTGCTCGCTGGCACTGGCGTGGCATTCCCCTTCTTCTCACCATTCTTAGGTTGGTTAGGTGTGTTTTTAACAGGTTCAGACACCTCATCAAATGCCCTATTTGGCGCGCTGCAAGCCAATACAGCAAACCAAATAGGTGTAACACCGGAGTTATTAGTCGCCGCAAACACTACGGGAGGAGTAACGGGCAAAATGATTTCGCCACAATCTATTGCCGTTGCTTGCGCTGCAACGGGATTGGCAGGTAAAGAATCAGATCTTTTCCGCTTTACGCTAAAGCACAGTCTATTTTTCTGTACTTTCATTGGCGTGATCACAGTACTCCAAGCATACGTAGTCCCTTGGACATTAGTGTTTTTCACTAAATAAAGCGATATCTAAGATATATTAAAAGCCGAGTGATAAACCACTCGGCTTTTTAGATTGGAATGGATATAAAACTCACTCTGCGATGAAATTCGAATGGGTTCAATTAAGCAAAGTAGCAAGGCAGCTTTATTAATCCCAGTGAAGTCATACAATCAAAGTCTAGGTTGTCATTCTTGTCGTAGATAACTACTCGGTACATTGATGACAAATGCAACTTAAGCCAGCAACTTTGCCTTATCCTTACCTAATACGCCTTTTAGCACTAAAGAGTTAAAGTGCAATGGTTCCAGCTGCGGCCATTAGTCACTTGCAGTATCAATGGGATCCATTCGGATAGAGATCTAAATACTGGCTCGATAGCGTTAATCAACACTGCAAGCTCCTAATCGTTTATCTCATGGTTAAACAATCACTTGATGATAGGTTTCCACATGGTATGACTCGACTAATTCGGGCATAACTTGGTGGAAATAGTGTTGAATTGCATCTTTAGCGCAGTGCTCATCAAAGGCGGCAATATCGACAAACTTCTCTACAAACGTCACACGGCGTGGTTCATCACGGCTCACATTGAGTTCGTAACGAATACAACCCGCTTCGCGGCGCGTATCAGGAATAAGGCTCGCGAGCGCCGCGATCAACGCTTCGGTTTTGCCCTCTTTAGCCAGAAAACTCGCCACGCAGGCAATTTGCTGTTGATTGATTTTATAGTCCGTTGAAGTCGACATCTCAGTTCCTTATTGGCTTAATGTTGAATGTTTATGTGCCTAGCTTTTGTTGATCGCTTATGTTGATAATTGATGTAGATAACTCATATTGATAGCCGCTTATGCTGATTGGTAGCGCATATCTAAATGGGGAATACCATCTTCTAAATACATCTCAGAGCAGGCGACAAAGCCGAGTTTTTGATAGAAAGCTTTGAGGTAATCTTGGGCGCCAATTTGGATCCCCGCTTCGGGCCATGTCGTCAGTGCCGATTCAATGGCGTGCTGCATTAAAGGCATGGCCAGTCCTTTGCCTCGTCCCGCTGGCGATACCACCACACGGCCGATACTCGCCTCTGGATAACTCAATCCCGGCGGCAAAATACGCGCGTAGGCAAGCAGTTCCCCGTCTGACGATAAGCCGAATAAATGCTGGGTTTCTGGGTGCCTATCCTTATCGTCAAGCTCTGGATACGCACAGGACTGCTCTACCACAAACACATCGACTCTTAGCTTCAATATGTCGTATAGCCTATTGGCATTTAATTGATTAAATGTAAGATTTTGCCACTGCAAACGATATCCCTCTGCAAATCATCGAAAAAGAGCTTTGAGTCTACCACAGCATAAAGACCATAAAAAAGCGCCTTAATCCGTGAGGACTAAGGCGCAAAACTGTTGCGCAAACCAATAGATCTGGGGAAATCTATGGCAACAACAGGATAACGAAAAACGTTATTACTCAACCATGGCATCGTGGGCCACAGGCCCTGTCGGTTTACGGATCAGCAGCACAGCGAATACGGCGATGAGTAGCAGAGCGCCCATGATGTAAAACACATCGTTATAGGCCTGAATATAAGCTTGCTGACTCATGGTTTTGCCCAGTAAAGCTTTCGCCTGCGCGGCGGCGGTATAGGGATCAGAACCTCCCGCCTGCAACATGCTTGCGCTTTGGGTTAAATAATCCTGTGCTTGTGTGCTCACTGCGGGTAAAGATTCCTTAATATGAGCCAAATGCCCGCGCGACAAAGTGTCAGTCAGGGTCGCCACCAGCGCGATACCAAAAGCACCACCTAAGTTACGCATCACGTTTAATACCGTCGATGCCGAGGCATTTTCATGGGGTTTTAAATGCATGGTCGCAAGCATTCCAATTGGCACCAGAATAAAAGGCTGACCTAATGCCCGCACTACTTGCGAGGCGATCATCTGCGGTCCGGCATAATCTGCGGTCATCTGGCTATTCATGTAATAGCTAATGGCGAACATTAAAAAGCCAAAGGCAGCGAGATAACGACTATCGAAGCGCTCCATCAATTTCGGCACTAAGGGCAAGACCAATAGCTGCGGAAATCCCATCCACATAATCACGCCACCAATCTCTAACGGTGTGTAATCATGGACTTGTGATAGATAAAGCGGGATCAAGTAAATAGCGCCGAATAGTGCCATCCCCAGTAAAAAATACGCCACGGTGGAGAGCACAAAATCACGCTTACCGAGCAGGCGCAAATTCACTAACGGATCTTTACGCCTTAACTGGATCCAAACAAACAACACCAGATTCACGACGGCAATAATGGCCAGATTACGAATGAGTTCTGAACCAAACCAGTCCTTGCGGTTACCTTCTTCGAGCACCACTTCAAGGCAACCCATCCCCAGCGCCATAGTGACTATGCCCGCCAGATCGACATTCTTCAGCTTATCCCAAACGACCGACTGCTTCTCTAAACCGTAGGCCAACATGGCCATCACCAACAAACCCGGTGGCACATTGATATAAAACAGATAATGCCAGCTAAATTGCTCGGTCAACCAACCGCCTAAGGTCGGGCCGATTGAAGGCGCAAAAGTCGCCGTCACGCCAAATAACGCCATGCCGACGGCACGTTTGTTATCGGGTAAAAACTCAAGAATAAGCCTAAAGGCTAACGGAATAAGCGCACCACCAAAAAAGCCCTGTAGCGCCCGAAAGGCGATCATGGCCTCTAAGTTCCACGCGATTGAGCAAAGCACAGAAGCAAAGATAAAAGCAGCCGTGGTCCATAACAGATAACGCCTGACCGACAATCCCGTGCTGAGCCAGCCAGAGAGCGGGATCGCGATCATCTCAGCAACCAGATACGCGGTTGAAATCCAACTGCCTTCTTCGAGCGTTGCCCCAAGGCTGCCTTGAATCTCCTTCATCGATGCATTAGTGATTTGAATATCGAGGATCGCCATAAAGGCGCCGATCAAACCACCAAATACCGCAATCCATGAACGGCGACTGCCACGCTCATAATCGGTAGGCTTTCTAGGTACACTGATGCCCTGCGCCTCCATATCGGCAGACGCAGTGATAGAGCCAGTTGCGCTCATACTAACGACCTGTATTTGCAGCGATTGCCGATATTGCAGTACCCGACGCCGTATCCACTTTCACGACCGCACTTAAGCCCGGTAGCATGTGTGCTTCTTCCTCAGACAAATCTAAGCGAATACGCACGGGAATACGCTGCACGATTTTAGTGAAATTACCTGTGGCGTTTTCCGCAGGCAGTAGACTGAATTTGGCTCCGGACGCCGGTGACAGACTATCGATAACACCTATAAAGGTTTTGTCGGGAAACGCATCGAGACTGACCTGCACCGACTGTCCTGGTTGCATATGTTGGATCTGGGTCTCTTTAAAGTTCGCCGTGATCCACACAGCCCCATCCGGAACCAAACTGTAGAGTGCTTGGCCGGGCTGCACGTACTGCCCCACCATAGCGCCACGTTTACCAATCACCCCAGAAAAAGGTGCGGTCACACGGGTATCATTTAACTGAATTTTCGCCAGTTCTAAAGTCGCATTGGCCTGTTCAACCACAGAACCCGCCTGATCTAATTGGGCATTAAAAACCGCTAACTCACGTTGCTTTGCCACTAACACGGCTTGAGCTTCATCGAGACGGGCGGCGGCAGAATCAAATCCGGCCTGTAGTTGATCGACATCATCTTGGGAGCTGTAATTACTGACTTTAAGCTTTTTTGAACGGCTCAATTGTTGTTGTGCCCGTATTTTATCGGCCTTTGCCGCCACCACGCCTGCGCTGGCTTGAGTGATTAACGCCCGTTGCAACTCCACCTTTGCAGCTAAGGTTTGCAAGTCCGCCTTCGCACTCGCCTGTGAGGCTTCGGCTTGACTCACTTTGGCACTAAACTGGTTATCTTCTAGCTGAGCTAATAACTCACCCTTTTGCACATGCTGGTTATCGGTTACATCGCTTAACACAACGTAGCCGGGTACTTTCACGCTGATATGGGAAATATCGGCCTCAACATAAGCGTTATCAGTGGTTTCGATAAAACGTACCTGTGTCCACCAGTAATAACCGCCTCCCGCAACTGCAGCGAGTAACAGTGGAACGGCGATAATGAGTTTACTTTTGGACATGAATGACTCCTTGATTAGTGATATCTAGTGTACTACTGTCTCACTAAGTTTATTAGTCAGTAAAAAATTAACCCACTGTTTCACAGGTGTAACAATGATGGATCTCAATCGCGTGCAAATTTTCGCTCAAGTGGTCGAGCAAGGCAGCTTTACGGGTGCCGCCAAAGCCCTTGGGCTCACTAAGGCAACCGTCAGTCGCAAGATAGCCGAGCTCGAAGCCGATACCGGCACACAACTGCTGTTTCGCACCACCAGAGCCCTAAAACTCACCGAAGCAGGATCGAGTTATTACAACAGGATCAATAAGATCCTCACCGATCTGCAGAGCGCTGAAAATCAGCTCAGCGCCCAACAGCAATTGATTAAAGGCAATCTAAAAATTGTCTGCCCAATTGAATTAGGCCAATTGTTTTTAGGGCCTATTTTCGCGCAGTTTTTAACGCTTTATCCCGAAATCACCATAGAGGCTGAACTCACCAACCGTAAGGTCGATGTAATAGAAGAAGGCATCGATCTGTTATTTCAAATTGCCGATTCGGGTGACACTCGCCTGCAAAGCTATGCCTTAGTCAACGCCCATAAATCGCTCATGGCAAGCCCAGCTTATTTAGCTGCCCATGGAACGCCCAAGGTGCCACAGGACTTAGCCAAACATAAAGCGATTCGCTTGCAGTCGGCGCATATCGAAGGTGCGTGGAAATTATTCGATGGTAAAACTTGGATTGTCGCCGAGCCCAAGACTCAACTGACGGTAAACAATGTCACCCTCGCTCGCGAGGCCGCCATTGCGGGGCTTGGGATCACAGCGGTGCCGTCCATCATAGCCCAAGTCGCATTAGAAAAGGGCGATTTAATCCCGCTACTAGATGACTATCCAATGGTGCAAACTAAGGTAGTGCTTAGCTATCCACAGCGGGCGTATCTACCGCGAAAATACCGCGTCTTTATCGAATTCATCTATAGCTCCCTATTTAAACGTTGGGGATCGCAAGTCTTAGAAGTCCCTGATTTTATCGGCCATGCCGATCTAGATGAATAAATCGAATACCCCAAACAGTAACAATTGTTACTTTGTAAAGTGTAAATCATTGCCTTGAGGATAAATCCTCTATGTCAGAATTGCCTTAATCCATAAGCCCCTATAAGCTTGGCAAGGTAACAGGCTGCAAAAGACCTTAGGTTTTCCTGATACAGTTTGCACAATAAAATTTAACATTTAATCTCAATTTTGGAGGAAACCTAATGAGCTTAATTAAAGAGTTCAAGGCTTTTGCGTCCCGTGGCAATGTGATCGACATGGCCGTTGGTATTATCATAGGTGCCGCATTCGGCAAAATCGTCTCGTCCTTCGTGGCCGATGTCATCATGCCACCAATTGGCATCATCCTAGGCGGCGTGAATTTTAGTGATTTGAGCATAGTGCTACAGGCAGCTCAAGGCGATGCGCCTTCTGTGGTCATTGCCTATGGCAAATTCATTCAGACTATTATCGACTTTACGATTATCGCCTTCGCCATTTTTATGGGTTTAAAAGCCATTAACACCCTAAAACGCAAGGAAGAAGATGCGCCTAAAGCGCCACCAGCACCGACCAAAGAAGAAGAGTTGCTGTCTGAAATCCGCGATCTATTGAAAGCTCAACAAGAAAAATAATCTCAAACTTGAGTGTCACGCATAAAAAACCCATCTCTAGAGATGGGTTTTGTTTTTTACATCAGCGAGATAAGTGATTACTCAGCTTCAACATGCACAGTTTCACTGTAATCTTGCACTACTTCTGCCACCCGAATGCGATAAGAGTTAAACAAACAGGGCACTATACCCGTTTGCTCAGCAATGCTGTGGGCCATCTGATTACGCCATTGGGTGATGGAAGCTTGGTCCTCCCAGAACGACAGGCTCAGTACTTTGCCATCGTCGGTTAGGCTCTGAAAACGTTCGATCGAAATCAATCCCTTGCGGCCTTCTAAATATTGGCGCATTTCAGCCGCCACGTGCAGATACTCTTCCTTCCCTTCCTTTGTCGGGATGACTTCAAAAATTACCGCAATCATAATGTTCTCCAGAAATGAATGTCCTTAATGTCGACTCTAAGACTAGCCCATCTATCACTCTTTAGCTCACTGATTTTTAGAGTTTTAGTCAATGTGATAACCCTGTCTACAACGAAGGCAATAACCCGAAACATAACAAGTTATTGCCCACGATGACGGCTTACTTGTGATTAACCGAGCTCATCAATGCGCTTATCGCCGCGATATAACCAGCGATACAAGGTCGGCAAGACGAGTAAGGTCAGCGCCGTCGAGCTAAACAAGCCACCGATAATCACCACTGCCAAGGGCTTTTGGATCTCACTGCCGACACCCGATGACAATAAAATCGGGATCAAACCTAAGGCCGAGGTCAGTGCCGTCATCAATACCGGCCGTAAACGCCCAACCGTGCCCTCATAAACACAATCATAGAGTGCTTCGCCGCTTTGCCTGCGCTGATTAATCGAATCCACCAGCACCACACCGTTGAGCACCGCTACCCCAAATAGAGTGATAAAGCCAATAGAGCTAGGCACAGATAAATAAGTGCCACTGACATACAGGGCCACTATGCCGCCAATCAAAGCTAAGGGCACGTTCGCCATGATGAGCAACACTTGCTTGAATGAACCAAAGGAGAAGTACAACAACAAGGCAATCAAAGCGATAGAAATCGGCACCACTAGCATCAACTTTTGCTGCGCTCGCTGCTGATTCTCATATTGGCCGCCAATGATCACTGTATATCCCGCAGGCAAATCCGCCTTTGGCACTAGAGCATAAATATCTTTTACAACCGAGCCCATATCGCGTCCCGCCACGTTGGCCTGCACCACAACACGGCGCTGCACATCGTCACGGCGAATATTCGGCGGCGCCATTTCCACTTCGACGCTGGCGACTTCCCCTAAGCGCACTGTGGCGCCATTTGTACCACTGAGTAATAAGTCTTTAATCGCATCAGGGCTTTGGCGAAATTCGGCCGCGAGTCGCACATTGATGTCGTATCTGGCATTGCCATCGATCACTTGCCCTGCACTCGCGCCGCCAATGCCTTGGCTGACGAGGCTCATCACTTGATCGACACTGATGCCGTAACGCGCCAATAGCTCGCGTTTGGGGCGCACGACTAATTGCGCCTCACCGCTCACTTGCTCAAGCGACACATCCACGGCACCGGGGATTTTCGCGACAAGATCGGTAAGCGCTTGGCCTTTCTGTGACAATACTGCTAAATCTGGGCCGAAGATTTTGATCGCTAACTGGGCTTTTACCCCCGAAAGTAATTCATCTACCCGAGTCGCAATCGGCTGCGAAAAGGTCAACAAGAGTCCAGGGAACACGCTGAGCTTTTCCTCCATCAAGCGTTGCAGTTCCAAACGCGAGCTTGCCGACTGCCACTCTGCTATCGGTTTCAAGCCAATATAGACTTCAATATTACTCACAGGCTCGGGATCGCCGCCCAATTCAGGTGCACCAATGCGGCTCAGGGCATATTCCACCTCGGGAAATGCTAGCAAAATAGCCTCAAGCTTAGGTGCTACTTGAAGCGAAGTACCTAAACTCGCCGTCGGTGCCAGCGTCACCCTCAAGTTAATCGTGCCTTCCTCCAGTTCAGGCACAAATTCGGTACCCAGCCTTGGTAGCAATAATAGACTCAAGCCGAACATCACCAAGGCGCTGAGCATCACCACCTTTGGCCTAGCAAGCGTTGCCGTCAGTAACTTGCGATAAGCGGCATCCAGTGGCGCTAAAATAACACTTTGTTTAAGCATCACACCGCGCTTAAACAGATACACGGCAAGGGCTGGCACGGCGATCAGCGCCACCAGCAGCGCCGACATCATAGCCAAAATAATACTGACCGCCATCGGCTGGAACAGCTTGCCTTCAACGCCTTCGAGTGCAAACAGCGGCGCAAATACGACGATAATAATGGCGGTGGCGAAGAAGATTGGACTACACACCTCTTTTGCCGCGAGCATTATCCGAATAACCATATTCGATTCGCTGACATCACCACTGGCTTTAGCGCCATCCTCCTCACTGTGATAGGGATCGTCCTCACCATCGGCACGCGCCCTCGCCTCAGGTAAATGGCGGCGATCCGGTTGGGTTAAGTGTTTGAAAATATTCTCTACCATCACCACAGAGCCATCGACTAACATACCAATCGCCACTGCTAAGCCGCCGAGCGACATCAGGTTTGCCGACAGACCATAATAGGACATCACCATAAGCGCGAGCCCGATAGACACTGGAATCGACAGCAACACCAACAAGGTCGCACGGATATTGACGAGGAACAACGCCAAGATCACCACGATAAACACAAAGGCCATTAGCAGCGCATCGCGCACTGTGGTCACAGCCTTATCGACCAGATCCGCTTGGTCGTAAAACACCTCAAAGGACACGCCATCGGGCAAGGCCTGCTCAATAAGGCTCACCCGTGCACCAATATCGTCAATCGTCGCCTTAGTGTTTGCCCCCATGCGTTTGAGCACGACACCAGCCACCACCTCACCGAGATTTTGCACTTGGCCTGATTCATCGCGGCGCGTCATAGTCACAGCCCCGACACGGATCTCGCTGCCGAAATCCACCTGAGCGATATCGCCAATACGCACTGGCGTGCCGCTGGCTTCGGTCAGAGGGATCTGCGCGATCGCCGTTAATCCAGCGTCTCCTGCGGGCAACATGCCATAGCCGCGCACCACAAGTTGCTCTTGGCCTTGGTCCATAAACCAACCGCCAGCGTTGCGGTTATTGCTCTCTAGCGCTTCTGTCACCTGCGCCATAGACAAGCCATAGGCACGCAGTTTATTCGGGTCGACCTGCACTTGGTATTGGCGCACATCGCCACCAAAAGACAAGACTTCAGTCACGCCGCCCACGGGCATCAATATCAACTTCACCAGATAATCATTTAAGCTACGCAGCTCGGCGGCATTAATGCCAGAGTTAGGTTCTGCACGCAGAATATACTGATAAATCTGCCCTAATCCCGAGGTATTGGGGCCGATTTCCGGCACTCCGACGCCGCTTGGGATCATCTCCCGCGCCGCCTGCAACTGTTCAAACACTTGCTGACGAGCGAAGTAAATATCCGTCCCCTCGGCAAATACCACAGTCACAATCGACAAGCCGGTACGCGATAACGAGCGCACCTCAGTCACAGCTGGCAAGGCGTACATGGCCGATTCCACCGGATAACTGATAAGTTTTTCCACCTCTTCTGCAGCTAAGCCTTCGGCCGCTGTATTGATGGTCACTTGCACGTTAGTCACATCAGGAAAGGCATCGAGATTCAACTTAGGTAACATGGCCACACAGCCCACAATCACGGCGAGCAGAGCCAATACCACTAACAGCCGATTTTTAATCGCGGCTTCGATTAACTTTTGCAACATAGAAAATCTCCAAAATAAGGGCGCTCATATTAGTGGGCGTGAATATCAAAGCCCGCTTTCGCCTGCTCGGATGCCAAGAAGAACGCGCCAGCCACCACAACATTGAGCTGTGCCTGTTGGGCTTTTTCAAGCTCAGGTCCACGCACTAGACTCAGACCACGTTGACGCTGCACCACTTCTACCTCAATGGACTCGAAGCCATCCTCATCTTGAATAAAAATCTGCCAATCGCCATCGCCGCCACGGGTCAACGCCGTATCGGGCAGCACTATGCCACTGCCGTTTGGATCGGTAGTAGAGCCAGCAAAATAGAGTTCAGCAAATTGCCCCGCATGCAACACATGATCAGGATTGTGCATACTCACCAGCACTTGCTCGGTGCGCGTTACGCTGTCGAGTTCATGGGAGCGACCGATGATCTTGCCCGCCAACGTCTTATCCCCTACTTGCACTAAAGCTGAACTGCCAACCTGGATATGCGTAGTTTGAGTTGGGGTTAACTGCGCCTCAACCCATAAATAGGATTCATCGGTCAGTTGCATTAAGGATGTGCCCGCGCTAAAAACTTGACCTAGCATGGCGATATCCTGCTGCACTCGGCCGTCAATTGGCGCTAAGAGTTGATAACTGCCTATGGCTTCAGGCGTCGATTCCAGTGCACGAATTTGCGCAGGCGTCATCTTAATTGCCTCTAAAATCGCCCGTTTAAGTTCGGCATCCACCTGCGCCTGCATCCGCCGACTGACGCTAACCGCACCTTCACTCATGCGTTTGACTCGGCTCCATTCGGCGGCTGCATTGATGTAGTCCGCCTGTGCCTGCGCAACGGCGGCGCCACCCAAGGTAAGTAAAGGCTCACCTTTTTTCACTTCTTGTCCCGGCACCACATGGCGCGCCAACACACGCACATCGAGCTGCGGCGCAAGGGTCGCGGTTCGATCGCGATCCACCACTAAGGTCGCCGTCGCCCTAATATCGAGATTCAAATTGGCTAGGTTCAAGCTATCGCTCGACAAAGGTAATAAGCTAATCCCCGCCAAGGCTTGCTGCGCTTCGGTCAATTTCAGCGCTTGTTCGCCGTGTTCATCCGTCGGCGCCGTTTGCGTTACCGAATCGCCGCTTTCCTTAACGACGGGTGCGTGATCACCGCCAGCCAATACAGGCTGAGCGAGAAATGCCAGCGTGCTCAGCACGAATAATGCGAGCGCAATTTTTGATAGGTTAAACCGACGCTTTTCAGACGTCGTTACAGCATCCAGTTGAAGGATATTTTCGTGGTGAGTATTTGAATTCATTATTGTGACCTCATGGGTTTACTGTGCGTGCGGCGGCATTAGATGTTATCGAAGGTGCTGCATTTAGCTTTTCTATAATGAGCTTTTCGATAAAAGGCATAAGCTGGCCGCTTTCGCCCATCCAAGTTAACCAACTTTGATAGATAGCCGTTTCTAGGTTTAAGCCCACCAAATAACTGGCGGCTAACTGACGACGGCTCTGTAAGTACTCGCTAGTACTCACATCCCCCGCCTGCCATTGTTGGCTTAAGGATTTAGCGGCTTTAGCACCTGACACTTGCACTAACTCGCGCCAGTCTTGGTAACGTTCGAGTAAACGCGGTAACGCATAGAGGAATTGTTTCTGCTTAGCGGTAAGCACTCGCTCACGGGCAAGATAGCCTTGCTCCGCGATAGCGATGCCCTTATCGGCTACGGCTTGCAACTCACTGTAGTTATTGCGAACTTGTAGAGGAATCGACACGCCGACACCGAGCTTATTGTCCGTGCCTTCCTTTTCAGCGCCTAGGCTAATAGTCGGGTCAGCCGAAGCTTCCGCTTTGACTTGCATGACATTAACTCTGGCGAGCAGCACTTGCTGATAAGCACTCGCCAGTGCTGGCAAGGCTGATGTAGAGGTGCCCAACTCGGCCGCTGGCGCTTGCTTAGCCTGAGTCACAAAGAAATGGATCTCTTTGATAAACTCACTAAAAGCGAAATTATTATCCCCAAGTAATTCAATTACTTTGCCATCGGCCACTAAGACCACCTGCTCGGCTAAGGCGTAGTCGGCAGTATTAGAGGCGACTTCGAGTTGTATCAATTGCAGCTCGACGTTAGACAAATCCCCCGCCGCCAATCGCTGCTCAGCAATATTGAGCTGCGCCTTGGTGAACCTTAATTGCTGCTCGGCAAAGGTCAGCGCCTTACGGCTTTGCGCCTGTTCTGCCAAGGCCAGTAAGCGTTCGGCCAACATTTGGCTACGCTCTAACCCTATGTCTGCTAAAAGGATTTGCGCTTCAAGCTCGGCACGCTGTGTCGCCACGCCGCGCTTGTCACCCCAATCGAGGGTTTGACTCAGCCCTAAGCTATAAGCATCTGTATCAGCATTTTGATAATTAAGCCCAAGTTCTGGGTTATACACAGCGCGATCTGCCGCCTGAATGGCCAGTTTGGCCTGTTGCTGCCTTACAAGCTGTGCCTGAACTTCAGGTAACTGATTGAACTGTGTGAGTAACTCAGGCAACCATTGGCCAAAGTTGACATGTGCCGTGTCGGTTTCTTTGGCGGGTAAGCCCAGTGATTGCGCCTTAAATGCCTCAACTTCAGCGGCTTTGATTTCAGGGGCATTAGCTTCAGAGGCTTTGGTTTCAAGGACCTTGACTTCAAGGACGTTGACTTCAAGAGAGTCATTTTCTGCCGCGAGGGCAAAGGCTACCAATCCGGCGGCCAATACTAACCCACAGCTAAACAAGCCCGATCTAAATAGACAAACTAAAGTACGGGCGAGAATCGTTTTTTTCATCGCAAATCCTAACAATATCGAATGTGGATCGGCTGGCTTTTGCGCCCAAAGCGAAACGGCTAAATGTGAGCTTCATTTAAATAGCTCAATGCAAAGCAATCATATCGTTCTGGGCATGGCAAATAAGCGCCGATCGAATCATCCCGCCAAGCAATACAGTAACGGCTAAAAAGCCAATGACGGCTCCAACAGTTAACGCTGCGAGCATCAGTTCAAGCGTATCTTTTGGGGGATGAACATAACGGGCTTATCACACGGCAAAATAGAATGAGATCCAATCAGATGAATCAATCGTCCTAGGCCGAGAAATAAGCCGAATATTGGAGAATTAAGCGATAGGAGGGCGGTATTTAGGTAAATTTTCAGGCGGAAAATAGGATACATCGGTAGGCAGATAGACGCTTTCTAACGCCTGTACAGGCTGACTCACTGCCTGAGATAACAGTGCCACATGACCGCCATGGCATTGGCAGTCGAGGCATAGGTCAAAATCTTGTATTTCAGTGGTTTTAACTAAGTGGGAATGAAATCCGCTGCTTTGGTTTTCACCCGTGGAGTCCGCAAAACCGAAGGCTTGCTCGCTTGGACAAACGCAATCGACACATTGGGCCAAAGTGGTCACTTGAGCACTAAATTGCAGATGGGGATGATTCTCAGCTTCTTCCGCACCATTGCCCGCATGTAATTGATGCGCACCCAAATTCGCGCCGGCAAATTGCAGCACGATAATGGCTATCAGTAGGGTCACCATTCGAGTAAAAAATGGCTTAGCGGTAGAATTCAAATATCACCTATAGCAAATAACGGATAACGGATAACGGATAACGGAACATCTGACCCGTATGATAAACATAAGTTCACAGCTCGCAAGCAAAGTCGTTCAAGCTGTGATCTCTAAAGGCTAACGCTGACTTAAACACTCAGTGCTTATTTAAATACACTGCACTTATTTAAATACACAGCACTTATTTAAATACACAGTGCTTAGCATAATCAGCGGCTTCGTTAGCAGTCCAATCGCCAGACGGTTTATTTTTCATCTGTTTACACCAAGCATCACTGCCCACTTCTGGCGCGCAGGCACTCAGTCCAGCGGTAAATGCCAACACTAACGCAATCGCACTGACCTTAGAAACTGTCAGTGAAGAAAAAGAGCGCGATTTCAATAATGACATACTTAATTCCTTGTAAATATGGCCTAAATTAGACCATTAAATATTCGAACGCTTAGTGATCCAAGCAATCGCTTTGGCTTTCTGTTCGAGTGGAAACCAAGCCACTTCGCCCTGCATAAAAGGCCCGAGTAAGCGCACCGCATTTCCTACCCAATCAGGGCCGCCCACAAACACTAAGGCTTCAAAATTCGGTAACTGGACTTCACCACTACCAGTCAGCGACTCAAATTCCCAGCCTTCGAGTAACACATCCGCCTCAATATACAGGCAAACTTGGCCCCAATCCTTACGATAACTCTTAATCGCAGGCTGTAAACGGGTCCGATAATCGGTGGAGGATAGTCGGCCACTGGCAAAAAGACTGATAACACCCTTAGCAATATCGGGGATTTGGCATAACATAGAGGCACTCCGAATCGAGAACACTTTTGCAGGCAATGGCTTTAGCCAATGCAGCGGCAAAGAATGCGCCCGATGATAACAAATCTATTGGAAAGCCATAAGTCATTATTGATGGCTTCTCAATCCATGCTGAAAAATGCCTAAGTTTGCCATGATAAAAATCTCAAACCGTGTGGAACTTCAGGAAAATGAAATCGAGTGGCAATTTATCCGTTCGAGTGGTGCAGGCGGCCAGCACTTAAATAAAGTGTCCACCGCTGCGCAGCTGATTTTTGATATTAAAAGCTCATCATTACCCGAGTTTTACCAAGAACGTTTGCTCAACAAGGCCGATCACCGCATCACTAAAAGCGGCAAAATCATTATCAAATGCCAAGCGAGCCGAAGCCAAGATGCTAACCGCCAAACCGCCTTGGAGCAATTTATCGCCTTGGTTGCCAGTGTCGGTGAAGTACAGAAAAAACGCATCCCCACCCGCGCCACTAAAGGCAGCCAAACGCGGCGATTAGAGACCAAGAAACAAAAAGGTGCCACTAAGGCCATGCGTCAGCAGAAGAGTGACTATTAACTTAGGTGACAGTTAACTTAGGTGACAATTAACTCAACTGACAGCCAACTTAGGCAATTGCTAACTCAGTACCAGAGAAATAACCGCAGTTGAACCCAGCCAACAATGGCACAAGATGCCAAAGGTATAATCGGCTCGCACATGATCAGCTCGCACACAATCGACTAACGGATAATGCAAAATCGATTTGAACAGGTTAAGTTAGTGGCCTATGTAAAAAACTGAAATAAATTTTTCCAACTTTAATCCCAGCATTAATCCCAAGGCATGTCGTAAAGGAAAGCGCAATGAGTCACAAAATTTTGCTCGTCAATGGCCCCAATCTCAACCTCTTAGGCCGCCGCGAGCCCAGCGTTTACGGTCATCAAACCTTAGCCGACATAGTGGCGGAGTTAAACCAGCAAGCACAACAGGCGGGAGTTGAGCTCGAACATATTCAGTCCAACGCCGAATTTGAGCTAATCAATGCGATTCATGCGACTGATGCCCAGATGATTATTATCAATCCCGCCGCATTTACCCATACCAGCGTCGCCCTGCGTGATGCCCTGCTTGGCGTGGCAATTCCTTTTTTTGAAGTACATTTATCCAATGTGCACGCCCGTGAAGCCTTTCGCCACCATTCCTATTTTTCCGATAAGGCGATAGGTGTGATTTGCGGTTTCGGTTCACAGGGTTATGAGTTTGCGCTGGCAGCGGCCATTAAGCGGCTCAACCAGCCACAGTAATCCCATTCAATAGCGTGCTTTGCAAGGGCAGATAAATGGCAATGGATCTTCGTAAAATTAAAAAACTCATTGAGTTAGTACAAGAATCTGACATAGCAGAACTGGCGATCACAGAAGGTGAAGAATCAATTCGCATCACCCGCTACAGCCCTATGCCAGCCAATATGCAGTCATCGCAAACGCCAGCCATAGCACGAGTCGCGCCTTTGAGTGAACAGGCAAAGCAAACAAGCCATTCGCAAACAGGCATTACGCCAAGTACAGAAGGTTTTGTACAAGTCTCACCTATGGTCGGCACTTTTTACGCGGCGGCAGAACTCGATGAGGTGCCGCTGGTTAAAGTCGGTCAACGAGTGAGCCAAGGTGAAGTGATCTGCATTATCGAAGCGATGAGAATGATGAATCCCATCCAAGCCGAGCGCGATGGCGTGGTCAGCGCTATTTGGGCCAAAGACGGCGATGAAGTGGCATTCGATCAGCCACTATTTACCTTAATCTAACCGCTCGCCTTCCCATGAATTGAAGCGCACTTAAATTTAAGATGCGGTTTTCAAGCCAAGACAGCATTAACCGAGGTCACTATGATATTAATTACCGGCGCCAGCAGTGGTTTAGGCGCGGCGCTCGCATCGCTCTACGCCAAAGAGAATGAAGCACTGACACTCACAGGCCGCCATGCCGAGCGCCTGCAAACCGTCGCCAATGCATTAACGCCCTTCTCCAACAAAACGATCGCTGCTATCACCGCCGATCTCGCCAGTGAATCGAGTCTCGAAGCCCTGTTCGATGGCCTAACGCAAGCTCCTAAAACCGTGATCCATTGCGCGGGCAGCGGCTACTTTGGTGCAATTGAAACCCAAGGGGCGAGCGATATCCAAAGCCTGCTCAATAACAATGTCACCTCGACGATTTTGTTAGTGCGGGAATTAGTTAAACGCTATAAAGATCAAGCGGTCACTGTGGTTGTGGTCATGTCCACCGCAGCACTGGCCGCCAAGGCGGGAGAATCCACTTACTGCGCGGCAAAATGGGCGGTACGGGGATTTATCGAATCGGTGCGATTAGAGCTTAAACAAAGCCCAATGAAGTTGATTGCCGTGTATCCCGGTGGCATGGACACTGGCTTTTGGCCCAGTAGCGGTAAGGCTTTAGATACCTCAAGCTTTATGTCCGCCGATGAAGCGGCTGGCATGCTCAAACAAGCCTTAGTTGCCACGGAGCATGGTTATATCGCCGATATCACCATACAAAGGGGCTAAATGTGCGGATTCGAGACGCAGAATATGACCACTGCGTCTCTTCCTTAGCACTCGCTAGTCGGCGCAGTTTGCTGTGTTTAGGGTAACGACGCGACGGCTTTCTCTGTGGGTCAGCCACCACATCAGCAGTCCCCCTAATGACAACAAAGACGCCGCATAACCTGTCGCGGCAATGCCTTGTCCTGACAGTATCACTAAACTGCCCACCCAAGGGCCAATTGCATTGGCAAGATTAAAGGCGCATTGCACTAAAGCGCCTGTCATGGCTTGCCCATCGGGCGCCACATCCATCAATCTGGCTTGCACAATAGTGGCAAGCCCTAACCCACAACCAACAAAAAATACCACGGGCATCAGCGCCCAGTAATGTCCGGTCAAACTCGGGTAAATCGCCAACACCACAGTGCTTAACACTAACGACCAAAACGCCGCCGCTAAGGCCGACTTATCCGCCGCCCAGCCGCAAACTAAGGTGCCCAATGTTGCGCCAATACCAAATACCGCCATCATGATCGGGATCTTAAACGGCTCGACTTGCGTCACTTGGATTAAGGTTTCAGCCAGATAGGTATACACACAGAAGATACCGCCAAAGCCAATGGCCGCGATGCCAAGCGTCAACCAGACTTCACGATTCTTCAGGGTTTGTAGCTCTTTTTTGGGACTCGCATCAGCGGGCACGGCTTGATTAGGTGCTAAAAAATACACCATTATCGCGGTAATGGTCGCCAGAATCGCCACTATGCCAATGCCCGAGCGCCAGCCCACAGTTTGCCCCATCCAAGTCGCAAACGGCACACCGATAATCGTCGCCAGCGTAAGGCCAATAATCACCCGCGATACGGCGCGGGCCTTCATTTCTGGCGGCACTAAAGAGGCAGCGAGCAACATAGCCACGCCGAAATAAGCGCCGTGGGGCAAGCCGCTGAGAAAACGAAAAAAGATTAACCAATTCAATGATGGCGCTAACGCACTTAAGCCATTGGCCACCGCCATTAACCCGGCTAAAGCAATCAAGAGTGTTCGCCGTCTGACCCTAACGGCCAGCACCATGATAATCGGCGAACCGACCACAACCCCCAGCGCATAGGCACTAATGGCATAACTCACATGTGCAACCTCTACCCCTAAATCGCTCGCGATATAAGGCACTAAGGTCATGGAAGCAAATTCTGTGGTGCCTAAAGCGAATGTTCCGAGTGCTAAGGCAAGTAACACCCATAATGTACTGGCGCCCTTATGCTGATTTTGGGCAGCCTGATTTCTAACAGTATTCAAACCTCTTCTCCGCTATGCTATAAAACGACAACTAGCTAATACCAATCGAATCAAATATCTGTTCATTCAGCGGGAGTTCAACGCGCTTTAGACAAGGCGAAGGCTTGAAGGCATAGTGGTGCTCTGTCGAAAGCCTTAAACGCAGTATAAAGCGCGTTGAAACCCGCCCTTCGGGAGCCACACAGGCATCCCACTCCCGTGTTGCATTGACTTAAAAGGGAATACCATTTCTGCGTCAATGCGCCTTGGATTGAGATGCCTGTGAGGCTCTGAACTGATTAGATATTTAATGTGATTGGTATAACTCACTAATAAAAGATGATAAATAAATTGGAGCCCACTAAGGGGCTCCAATTTCTCAGTCATTTACCTAATGTAAATCTATCTGACTAACTGTTCTTGATAGGTTTGACTGTTCCAGTCGTAAGCGTAAAGCGTGCCTTGCCACTCGTAAAGTGTACGACCATCCTGCTGTACAACCCTAGCATTGCTCGGCAAGCTAGACACACTGTGCGGTGCGCGTGGGCGCGGAGTCGCAGCTGTTTTGCCAGTGACGTTACTAGTTTGCGACACCAGTTGCCCAGTCGTTTGTCCGGCCATATTTACAGGCATACTCGACACCATACGGCCTTCACTCGCAGAATACTGCATACTGGTTGTTACCCGTACAGGTGCAGAAATGGCCACAGGTTCATCGTCGTAGGCCATAGGAATCGACAAACCTATGCCCGAATAGGGCGAGTTCCAGTAATTTCGAGCGTAGGCGTCACGCGATGTATTCCAACCCCAATCATTGTTCCAATGGGTGTTCACACCATAACCGACATTCCAACCCGATCCCCACCCCGTAGCGAGCCCTAAACCCAGTCCTAAACCCCAAGGGTAATAAGGTCGATAATAGGGACGATAATGGCGATTATCTTTGCGCACATGGCGGTTGTCGTAATAATTGTCATAACGATTGTTGTAATGACTGTCGCCACGACTGTGGCTATCACGATGACCGTGGCGTTCGTTTTGATCCGAATAGCCTCTATTTCCGGCCACCGCCACAGTCGGCACACTGAGCGCCCCCAAAAGTGAGATCCCCACGGCAAGCGATAAAACCAAGCACTTTAGCGACCGCTTATGCGCGCCATGTGATTGACTTTGAACACACTTTTCTTGAGCAAACCATACAGGAATATTCATATAAACCTCGAAATAAAGGGCGTAAGCGAGATCTATCGCGACTTACTGGTAGCCATTTTACGCTTCCTAAGCTTGAAGATCACTGAATTGGTTAACCCTAAAACAGAAAAATGCTATAGTGCGCGCCACACGGATTTTCACCGCAGAGGCTATTTCCACATGAGTTTTAAGGATTTACGCAGCTTTATTGATCACTTAGAAGCCAATGGCGAACTCAAACGCATTAGCTACCCAGTTGATCCTCATTTAGAAATGACAGAGATCGCCGATCGCGTATTACGCGCTCAAGGCCCTGCGCTATTATTTGAAAATCCCAAAAATCATCACATGCCCGTGTTGGTAAACCTGTTCGGTACGCCAAAACGTGTGGCCATGGCACTCGGCAAAGACGACCCATTAGCCCTGCGCGAAGTGGGCGAACTGTTAGCCTTTTTAAAAGAACCCGAGCCACCTCGGGGTTTTAAAGACGCGATAGCTAAGATCCCTATGTTCAAGCAAGCCTTGAATATGCCGCCAAAGACAGTGCGTAATCCGCCTTGCCAACAAATCATCAAAACCGGCGATGAGGTCGATTTAACTAAATTGCCTATTCAGCATTGCTGGCCTGGCGATGTCGCGCCACTGGTGACCTGGGGCTTAACCATCACCAAAGGCCCGCGTAAGAGTCGTCAGAATTTAGGCATTTATCGCCAACAATTACTGGGTAAAAACAAGCTGATTATGCGCTGGTTGTCCCACCGTGGCGGCGCGTTAGATTTTGCTGATTTTAAACAACAATTCCCCGGTGAGCGTTATCCGGTTGTGGTCGCACTCGGCGCCGATCCTGTGACCATTTTAGGCGCCGTCACCCCAGTCCCCGATTCCATGAGCGAATACGCTTTTGCCGGTTTACTGCGCGGTGAACGTACCGAAGTCTGTAAGGCATTAAGCTGCGATTTAGAAGTGCCCGCCACCAGTGAAATCATCCTCGAAGGTTATATCGATCCTGAGGAACTGGCGGAAGAAGGGCCCTACGGCGATCACACGGGTTACTACAACGAAACCGATAAGTTTCCAGTATTTACCGTTACCCACATCACTCAGCGTAAAGATGCCATCTACCACAGCACTTACACTGGCCGTCCACCGGATGAGCCCGCCATGCTGGGGGTTGCATTAAACGAAGTGTTTGTGCCGATTTTACGTAAGCAATATCCTGAGATCGTTGATTTTTATCTGCCGCCTGAGGGTTGTTCGTACCGCATGGCAGTGATCTCTATTCGCAAACAATATCCGGGACATGCCAAACGAGTGATGATGGGCGCGTGGTCTTTCCTGCGTCAATTTATGTACACTAAGTTTATTGTCATAGTGGATGAAGATGTGAACTGCCGTGACTGGCAGGATGTGATCTGGGCGATCACCACCCGTATGGATCCTAAACGCGATACTGTGATGATCGAAAACACCCCGATCGACTACCTCGATTTTGCTTCACCCGTTGCTGGCTTAGGCTCAAAAATGGGACTCGATGCCACCAATAAGTGGGAAGGTGAAACCAACCGCGAATGGGGCACGCCAATCGTGATGGATCCAAAAGTAAAACAAAAGATCGACTCAATCTGGGATGAGTTAGGCATAGACGACAGCCCAACCCTATAATTCAGCTTAAGCCATTACTCAAGTATCGGCTTAAGCCAAGAGAATAGGCCAATAACAGGCCTCTAAAGCGACACCTAGACACATACTGTTGAAGAAAGGTGCAAAGGAAGTTTGATGAAAACCATACGTTGTAAGATAGAGAAAGTTAACCCATTTAACGATGCCGTATATCAAGTATTGTTAAGGCCTGAAACCGCCTTCGATTTCCAAGCGGGGCAATACTTATGTGTTGTCATGGGTGAAAAAGATAAACGCCCCTTCTCTATCGCATCAGCGCCAAACGCCGAGCTGATTGAATTACACATTGGCGCCGCTGTAAGTGAAAGCTACCCAATGCAAGTGGTCGAGCGCCTGAAAGCCTGCGCCCTTGATGGCAGCACTATCGACATCGAAGCCCCAGGCGGCGAAGCCCACCTGCGTCACGAAAGCCAACGCCCTCGCCTGTTAATCGCCGGCGGCACAGGTTTCTCTTACATTAAAAGTATCATCGAGCACCAAATCGCCCTCGGCCAACAAGTTGAAACTATGCTGTATTGGGGTTGTCGCACCCAAGATGCCATGTATTTTGAAACCATCGCCCGCGAGTGGCACGACGCTCACCCTTGGTTGCACTTCGTCCCAGTCATCGAAGAAGCTCCCGCTAATTGGCAAGGCAAAACCGCTAATCTGTTAGCGCAAATCAAACAAGATTTTGTCAGCTTAAATGGCTACGACATCTACATCGCCGGCCGTTTCGACATGGTGGGTGCTGCACGGGAAATTTTCCGTGAGATTGGTGTAGAAGAAGCACATCTCTACGGTGATGCGTTCGCGTTTATCAAATAACGCGATAATTGGTTAGCTTAGCTGGCTAACCTTTGCCAGCTAAGGCTTAAATAATAAACCCCAGTTTTTACTGGGGTTTTGTTTTATACGTCACGCCGTATCTCACTTATTGGTGTGTTCTAAAGATCTAGAAATTTTCAAGTCAGCGAATAATGTAGTTATTAAGCACTGTCATTCCAGTGACTCGCCGTAAATATATCCCTATAGGCTCGACGGCGACATCCATGCCGCCAACGGTCACTTACATGCCAGTGCTTAATCTCCCTAAACCCCTCAGAAACCTGAAAGTCTTTTTTTACTGCCATGATTGCTGAAAATTTAACAATGGTGGCTTACTAAATTTGCCAGTGATCATGTTTCACCTGCTAGCGGCTTAATTGGCAAAAATCGCACTTCGGAGTTTAATTCGGGAACAAAGTAGGACATTGCCTTGCTAAACCCGAGGTGACCATATATGTCCGGTTTTTTTGTTATTTTTACATAAAGCACAAGTTTGCTCTGTTTTATAAAGAAAGGCATCTTAGTTTATTTGTAAGTTTTGCAATTTCTTTTGATTTATCAAGATATTCGCTGGAAACTTGTTCTTGGCTTTTATTTGCAAGGAAAAAAAGTTTTTCAGCTGCTTCATGAATAATTGTAGCTATTTCACTAGTATGACTAACATTGTTTATTAAAAGCCATCGCTCAATAGCACCTCTAGATAATCCATTAAGTTCTTCCTTCCACTTAGAGTTATTGATAATACTAAGAATTTCTCGTTGTGCATCAATTCTGTTGTTAAACTCACTCATTTATTATGCTTCTCCGTAATGAATCCATCCAAGCAGGAACTTGAGAAATAGAATTAATCACAAGTTCAATTTCATTCTTCTTAATATTATCTCCAAAACCTCTTGTAGATAACAAACGAGCACGCACTAAGATGTTAAAAACTCCGCTCTCCAAATGTAAGCTTGGTAATACTTTTAGCGCTGAATATCTAGAGAATATAGGTTTTTCTGCTGCTAGAGAATAGCAAGTCGCGTAGTTTCTTATTGCCAAATAAATGCATGATAAATGGAAGGTTTGGCTATTTGATGAGTTTAATAATGCGTTATAAGATCGTTCAAAAAGCAATCTAAACTTATTGCTATCAGCTTCAATCGTTTTGTATTTAGCTGGAGAGCCAAGGTTTTTTATGAAATCAGAACCGTCAGGTGTAAATAAAAGTTTAGATTCAAGAAATAGGTGCCAAGCAAAAGGATTACCTTCAAACCATAGTTCTCTTAATCTTTCGTATTGGTATATTGAATACTTATCTTTATCTATTTCATTTGTTGTTGATGCGCAGCACGCTAATAGATCTACATCGGAACCGCGATCTATTTCTCCTCTGCAAACAGAACCAAATGCGTAGATGTGCATTTTATTCATCATCTACGTCCAAAGCGTTTAACAAGAATTGCAGTAAGAAAAGCAAAGCCAATTAAACGCATTGCTGCAACTGATGATGAAAACCAAATAGGGTATTGATGTGGGGAACCAATACCAAAAAATACACCTGGCGAAGCAATGAGACTGTTTAGATAGTCTCGTAAGTTCCATTGGTCACCAAATGCTGAAGTATCGTAAATAGCAATGATTAGATGAACAATGATAATTGTTCGTAACAGTTTGAAAATATTTTCGCCATTTCCCCATATCATATCTAATGCTTTGAACTCTAACCATTTTATAAACTGTACAATTTTTTTCCAACCTACATATTTATTTTTATAATAGTTTTCACTCGAAGACCATGACTTTTTTAGATATTTTTCAGTTGCATCAAGTTCTAATGAGATAGCTTTATTTACAGCTTTAGCATCACCAATCTGTTGGAAATTCATACGTAGTGAACGGGCAAACCTCATCTTTAGATTTTCTTCTTTTGGTGCTTCGCCAACTAGAATATCATCGTCAAGTTGGCAGCGTTCAAAAGTTGCATATTCAAATTTACAACCAGAAAATGCTGATTGATGAAGGTTTGATCCTATAAATTTACATCCGGTAAAATCACATGAATCAAATACGCAGTTGTTAAAATAACAAGATTCAAAAATACAGTGCTGGAAAGATATATTTTCAAAGCGCATCTTTTTTGCATTTAGTCTTATATAAATCTTAAATGCATACTGATTCGGATTATTTTTTAGACTGACACTTATGTAGTGATCCGAAACAACAATCCTATTACCGAGTTCAAACCCCTCTAAATCAAGAGTTGTAGTCGATTTTATGGCCAAATCAATGTTAGGTGTAGGCACTGGCTTTTTAGTATTAGACATAATATTCACTTAAACCAAATTGGATAAGGCTAACACAAGGGTATTTATTATAAATAATATTTGTGTGAAAGCTAGGGCAGATTTTTTTCATACATTCACCATGCACGTTACAGAATACAAACTCCCTAGGTCGATTTAAATCAATGATTTTCGCAAAATGAAAAATTAAAGGACAGGCAGAACTCTTTTGAGATTAACAGTTTGCACCGAAACCTCAGGAGTTCCCCTTCCCCTGCGAAGTTGTCGAAATACGTAGATAAAAATGCCGTGGAGACATCATGGATGATGGCGCAGGCTCGGGGGCACATGGATGTGCCATCTGAGCCGTTAGGCGATTTTTATTGGAGTATGAGACAGGTAACTAATGCATGTAACTTCGCTAGGGGCGTCTTGGAGAATCCAAGGAGGATAGGACGAGCAGTCCTCCTTGGTCGGGTGTGGGGTGAAGCCCCACGACTTTGATTTTAAAAAGAAGCTTAAGCTTTAGATTGCTCTGCCATGAGATAACAAACTCATGAATTAAAAACTCAAACGAAGTTTGAAAACCCACAGCCCTGCGGCACCTGAGCAGCCCCTTACACTTGTGGTCTATGTAGATCGAAACGCAGATCTTCACAGATCCCATAATAGGCCGATGGGCCGCCGGCACGTAATACGGGCTCGGCAAGAGCAGTTTGATAAATCCCCTCGGCATTGAGTAAATGCTTGGCAATATGCACGGCCAGCACTTCACCTAACACTAACCAAGTATCAATCTTGTCGCCATTGGCGGCGGTGAGTTGAATACATTGGGACAATTTGCATTCGAAGTTTACTGGGCTTTCAGCCACTAAATCGGCCTTAACAATGGTGCCAGCTTTAGCCGTGAGTCCGGCAAAGCTAAACTCATCTTGACCGCGTGGCAGCATGGCGGAGGTTTGATTCATCTGCTCGGCTAAGCCGCGGGTGGTGAGGTTCCACACAAACTCCCCTGTCTCGACGATATTAGCAACACTGTCTTTCCAGCCTGTGCTGGCAAAGCCGATGATGGGCGGTTTGTAGTTGAAACAATTAAAAAAGCTGTAAGGTGCAAGATTGCGTTGCCCCTCGGTATTCCGCGATGAAATCCAGCCGATCGGTCGAGGCCCCACAATCGCATTTAAAGGATCGTGTGCAAGGCCATGGCCTTTGCTCGGTTCGTAAAAATAGCGGTTATCAGCAGTCATACTTCATCCTTTTGTTATTGCCACAACAATACTGGTGCAATTAATACAGCCATCACAGGCACGCTTTTATAGCCGCTATCTTACCCAAGTTTCGAGCAGCGACCAAAGTCTGTAGGGCAACTTAAGTCAGCTCCTTGAACAACATCTGGCTGCAAATTTCAAATCCAACACACTCTTCTGCTAAAGTGATACTTATCAGTGGGCTAAAAAGCCTAACTCTGCTAAATAGCATGTGGCAAATGAAGGAGCGGTGAATGGACGCGATAAAAGGGGGATGGAAGAGGTTGTTGTTGGTCGCAGTGCTATTAGCGACAGGTTGTGCCAGCGTAGCGCAAATCGATTTCAATGCTCTGTTTGGCACTAGCTCACCGCAAAAACGCGTCGAAAATGCACAGCTGAACGGCCAATTTATTCAACAAGCCGAGTTTGTGCACACACAAGTTGAGCCTATTCTCAATAGCCGCTGCGTGGTATGTCATGCCTGTTACGATGCCCCCTGTCAGTTAAAAATGACCTCAAGCGAAGGTATAGAGCGTGGGGCAAGTAAGGAAAAGGTCTACCAAGGCACACGCTTAGTCGCTGCCACACCTAATCGCTTATTTGTCGATGCCTTTACCCCAGCAGCTTGGCGTCAACGCGGGTTTTACCCCATGCTAAACGAGCGCGATCAAACCCCAGAAGCCAATACCCAAGCCTCGGTATTAGCCAGAATGCTCACGCTTAAGCAAATGCATCCCCTGCCCGAAGACAAGATTTTAGATAAGCGTTTTGATTTCAGCCTAGACAGAGTTCAGCAGTGCGCCAGCCTAGAGGAAATGGACAAATACGAGCAAAGCCAGCCCCTTGCAGGTATGCCTTATGGCTTGCCAGCACTGAATGCTAATGAGCATCAAGTGTTGATGCACTGGCTTGAGCAAGGTGCACCACTGCCATTTGCACAGGCGCTTACACCTGAATTTATTGCAGAAATAACCCACTGGGAGAAGTTTTTAAACGGCGACAGTTTAAAAAGCCAATTAAGTGCACGCTACATCTACGAGCATTTGTTTGCCTTCCATTTATATTTTGAGTCTTTGAATCAACCAAACGCCCAGCCTTTATTCTTCGAGTTAGTGCGTTCTCGGACGCCGCCGGGGCAAGCGCTGGATATTATCGCCTCCCGTCGTCCCTTCGACGATCCTAAGGTGGAGCGAGTCTATTACCGCTTTCGGCCTTATCGGGCAACCATAGTCGATAAAACCCACATCCCCTACGTTTTAAATACCGGCTTGCTAAATAACTGGCAACAATGGTTTATCGATGCGGATTACTCAGTCACTCAACTGCCGAGCTACAAGCCAAGCGTTGCGGCCAATCCCTTTGAAGCCTTTATTCAAATTCCTGCCAGTGCGCGCTATCGATTTATGCTGACCCGCGCCCAAGATACCATTATGGGCTTTATCAAAGGCCCAGTGTGCCGTGGTCAGGTGGCGCTCAATGTCATTAACGATAGATTCTGGGTGTACTTTGTTACCCCAGATTATATGGACGACACTGACTTTAGCGCCTTTTACCATTCCCAACTTGAAAACCTACGTATGCCAGCGGAGGAAGAAAGCACTGCACTTGCAGTAACTTGGGTGAAATATGCCGCCAAGCAAGGCAAATATATGCGGGCGCGTAATCAGTTCTTAAACGAGAAGTTTAAAAACGGCCAACACCTCACTATCGACGGACTCTGGGATGGCGACGACACCAATGATAATGCCAGCCTGACAGTGCTGCGCCACTTCGACAATGCCACTGTGGTCAAAGGCTTAGTCGGCGAGCCCCCCAAAACGGCTTGGATTATCGATTATGCCTTACTGGAGCGTATCCACTATTTATTGGTCGCGGGTTTCGATGTTTATGGTAACTACGGCCACCAGCTATTAACTCGCTTATACATGGATTTTTTACGCATGGAGGGGGAATCGAACTTCCTGACCCTGTTGCCACAGGAGGAAAGGCGCAAACAGTTGAGTGATTGGTATCAAGGGGCTGGTACTCAGCTCACGGCCTTTATCGCAGGGGATATCAACACCTTTCATCAGCCCACGGGCGTACTCTACTTTAGCGACGATCTAAAGGGCGAGCTGTATCAAAAACTCGGACAGAAGGTTGCTATGGTTCAACCCAATCGATATCACATAGAAAACAGTAGCTTGCAAGCACATAGCAAAGCGCTTTTACACACATTAGATCGATTAAAAGGCACACAAGCGACCCTGTTACCTGAACTAACCATGATCATGGTCGAACCTGAAAAAGCGGGTAAAGCTGAGATATTTACCTTAGTTCGCAATAGCGCCCATCGGAATATTTCGAGCCTGTTTAATGAGGCGAGTAACCGCGAACCCGCTAAAGATGACGTCACTTTAGTGCATGGCTTATTGGGCAGTTATCCTGAGGCATTTTGGCGAGTGAAAGAACAAGACTTGCCTAACGTCTTGGCGACAGTAGAGAAAATGCAAACTGAAAAAGACTATGAGGCACTGTTAGATATGGTGGGTGTACGCCGTACCGATCCGAAGTTTTGGGCCTTTAGTGACAAACTCAATCAGATCTTTTTCGACAATCACCCGATAGAAAGTGGGTGGCTGGATTACAACCGACTGCAAAATCGTTAATAAAAAAGGGGAACGCTAGTGTTCCCCCTTCCTTTCAAATCAACCCAGTAAACTTACCAGATCTTAACGCGATCTTCAGGGGCTAAATACAGCTTGTCGCCAGGCTTAACATCGAATGCAGTATACCAAGCATCTAAGTTACGCACGGTCAGCGCGCGATACATGCCGGGGGCATGTCCATCGGTTGCCACCCGAGCACGCAGGGCTTCGTCACGCATCTTAGTGGCCCAGGTTTGCGCAAAGCCGATAAAGAAGCGTTGATCACCCGTAAAGCCTCCAATCACTGGGGCATCTTTGCCTTTAAGCGAGGCATGGTAAGCATCATAAGCGGCGGCTAAACCTGCTACGTCGGCAATGTTTTCACCTAAGGTCAACTTGCCATTCACGTGTAAATCAGGGAAAGGCGCATAAGCATCAAACTGCTGCGCTAACGCATCGCCTTGCTTATCAAATTGAGCAAAGTCAGCGGGCGTCCACCAGTTACGCATAGCACCAGTCGAGTCAAAGGCCGCACCATTGTTATCAAAACTATGGCTGATTTCATGGCCAATCACAGCGCCAATCGCGCCATAGTTGTAAGCGGCATCGGCCTTAGCATCGAAGAATGGCGGTTGCAAAATACCCGCTGGGAAGTTAAGCGCATTCTGCACCGGCAAGTTCACCGCATTCACCACTTGCGGCGTCATCCACCATTCGCCTTTATCCATTGGTTTGCCAATCTTGGCTAGCTGATGGCTGTACTCTACTTTTTCACCATTGATGGCATTGGCGTAGGCATTGGTCGCAGTCACTGCATAGCTGTCGTAATTGCGCCATTTGTCGGGATAACCCACGCCCACCGCCATAGTGGCCACTTTTGCTAGGGCTTCTTTCTTGGTTGAAGGGTCCATCCAATCGAGTTTTTCCACTCGCTGACCGAAGGCGGCCACTATGTTATCCACCATAGCGCTGACTTCTGCTTTGGCCGAAGCGGGGAAATATTGCTCGGCATAGGCATGGCCTACGGCATCACCTAAATATTGGTCGAGTGCCGCTAAGGCACGTTTATCGCGACTGCGCTGCTCTGGCGTGCCAGAAAGCTTAGTGCCATTAAAGGCAAACGAAGCGTTGTCGATTGCCGATGGCAACACATCAGCATGGCTGTTGATATGGTGGAACACGAGCCAATCTTTCCATGCTTCTAAAGGCTCAGAGGCCACAAGCGCAGAAAGTCCCGTAATCGCCGTCGCATGGTAGGCCGCAAATTTAGGCTGATTACCCAGTTGCGCCGCCGCTAGAAAGGCAGTCCAATCGATGCCCGGTGCTTTGTCATCAAAGTCAGCACGGCTCCATACACCCGAAGACTGAGTAAAATCTTCGCTTGCTTCACGGCTGGCGTGGGCTGCGGCAATCTTGTTTTCAAGGGTAAAAATACGCTCGGCACGGACAGCGGCATCGCTCACACCCGCATCTTTGAGCAAGGTTTCAATGTAAGCGCGGTAAGCGGTGCGAATGTCGACAATTTTAGGATCGGCAGACAGGTAATATTCACGCTCAGGTAAGCCTAAACCACCCTGTAAAAAGTAAGGTAAGACTTCGCCCGGCGTTGCTAAACCTTGGGTTACGAAGATCCCAAATAGGTTTTCGGTATAAAAGTCAGTCGCGTTGAGAGGGTCAACATCAGCGCGCAGGTTTTCACCTAATGCTGCGGATAAATCTTGCTTGCTCGCAATGGCCTCATAACGGGCGATATCCGCCTCGGCAGGCTTCATTCCTGCGGCATCAATGGCGGCAGTATCTGTGTAAGCCTTGTAGAAATCGGCGATACGCGCTTCGTCGCTCCCCGCCGTATGCTGCGCTTTTACCAGTTCGGCAATCAAACTGGTTTTATGCTTTTCGGTTGCTTCAAAGGCAACGAGGAAAGCGCCAGTGCTGGAGCGATCGGCTGGGATCATCGTCGTTTTCATCCATTCGCCATTGGCGTAGGAATAAAAATCATCCCCTGGTTTTACCGTTGGCGTCATAGCCGCGACATTAATGCCAATCGGCATTTGAACCGCAACGTCTTGACTTTTTGGCGCGTTTTCGCTGGTTTTTACGGTGTTTTCTGTGGTGTTATCACTGCAAGCAGTGAGCCCAGCCAGTACTGAAGTTGACAGTAATAGCACGGGAATAAGACGGTCCGACATGAATGACTCCTCTCTTTTTTATTATTGTATTTATCTAAGTTTGGCAGTGTAACTGGCACTGAATGAAGAAGTAAAACAAAGCCACTTTTTATGATAGAAAGTTAATGCAAACAATTTGAACCAGACGCTCAAACACGCAGCTTAGCATCATCACGACCGCGCTCAACTGCAGGCACAAAAAAGCCGACGCTATGTCGGCTTAATCAAGTTTGGCTAACGACTACTTTATAATTTGATCTGAGTGTACTGAGTCCACGCAAGTACTTGTCCCATCTGAGGAATGATCCATACTGCCGTGTGCTCATTTTGATAAACACGATAATAAAATAAATCTTCATCACGGATATCATGCTTACGAATTTCACGGTAGAACTGCATAGCAGAATGGCTGACTTCATCCGGTTTTGTCAGTTCTTTTTGTAACACTTTAACGTGAAAAACATCGACTTTAAGGTCATCAATTGTGGTCTGGTACTGCTCAAACTCACCGCGGATAGTGTATTTAATCGGCGTCGTTAAACAATCTTGATCTGTAATACAGGAGGTCGAATAAAACTTACCCTTATTTTGCCCTTCATAGACCAGAGACATACTGAGATCGTTACGAACTAAGAGTTCGCCCGCGACGGGAAAATAAATATCCGCATGGTAATTATGTTCAAGTAACTCCCCCATTCCTTTATCATCCGCAGGGAGGACAATACGGTTATAGCGAATGCGCTGCTCCATTATTTGGCTCAGCGGAATAAACTCCGCCATATTTAATCCTGCGGGTTTTGCATCTATCGCCGTGATATTGATGATGCCGTGACCACTGCAGGCATCGGCGTCCAGCTCAGGGCAAATCGCCATCGAATAATTTTTGCCATCAGTTGAGGTAAATGCACTGAAGTAATTAAGGTTATTGATGTGATTTCCCTCTGGCGCTAAATGTTTTTGCCACCATGAAGGATGTAAACGATCTTCATCACCAATATAGAAGGTTCGCGCCGTCCCCAGCGTGCCACCAATATTGAGGCTGATATATTTATCGGCATGCCATTTAGCCACCTGTTTAACCACCGCATGGTGGTCGCTCACATACCAAACGATTGCCAAGATAGCGCACAAGAGGGCAATACCAGCAACTTTAGTCCAAACCGACACCCCCACTAAGGCATCACGAATTGCATTCGCATCATTGATCGCCAGCATCTTTACATGGGATTGTTCAGAGATATGCAATTGATAACCGCGGCGTGCCACGGTTTTAAGCTGCACTTCGGTATAGGGTTCGAGCTTTTTACGTAAGGTACTGATGCATTGCGTTAAAGAGGTAGGAGCAACCACCCTTTCAGGCCAGCCGACATGCAGCAATTCTTCCTTAGTAAAAATGGCATTCGTGGATGATAACAGCAGAACTAATAAGGCCGTTTCGGAAAAAGTCAGGCTGATGGTTGTCCCATTCACATGATCGACTAATTCCTTAGCCTGTTCATCTAACATTAAATAAGATGTGATTTTATGCATGTTAAACGCCTGAAAGATCAGCCAATACTGATAAAGTTTGATTACACTAACAACATGCAATCATCATGTGACATTGTTTCTTTCCAAGAAAACGATGATATGCAATCACCAAGTCAAGATGGTTAATTTTACCTTTTAACAACATATAAGAGTGTGACTCTATACTCAGTTTAGTCATTGTTTAATAAGTACAAAGTTAGACTAATACAGAGGTCGCTAAACTAGATTTCTTGGTATTTAAAGATCCAAGAACAACACAAAAGTAATGCACCAATCCAGCCACCCAGCAAACCATACATTAAGGGTAAGCCAAGCCCAGTTTGAGCAAGCAGAGTGAGACTACTTTTAGCCGCGAGTGTATCCGAGGGAGTCGCGAGTAAATTTAAAGCACGGAACAGATCAGTGGGGTTCAACAAAATCAGTAGATTGAATACAGTACGATTAAACATCTCACTCATTCCAACCACAGCACTGAGTAAAATCAGATCATAAACCAGCACAAGCACAAACCATAAAATGAGTAATATCCCCAGTGCCTTAGCTTTTTCTCGCACACACAAACTAATCCAATAACCCAAGAGCACGAACACTAATGACAGCAAAATACTGCTCATAATCAAATGGCTAAACCCGATCGCTATGGATAACTGGGCCTGAGTATCGCCCAGTGATATCAGTATTAATCCTGTTAAACCAAAGCCCAAAATGCAGGCAATGGTCATCACGCAGGCATGGCCTAAAAACTTGCCGCACACCAGATGCCAACGTGCTAATGGGTAGGTCAGCAGTAACAGCAGAGTGCCAGATTCTTTTTCACCAACAAAGCTATCATAACTCAATAAAATCGCACCTAAAGGGAGCATAAATACCGATAAAGTGACTAACCCAGAAAGGATCTGGGCAGGCTCAAATACCACTAAGTTGCCGGACACAGCGCTGCCCATAAAACTCACACACAGAGATAGCAGCAACAAGATTCCCGCCATCATCCATAACCAACGATTACGTAAATTATCCTTAAACTCTTTGGCGGCTATGGTGCTCACTATGCTCAGGGCACTTAAACGATGGTGCAAAACCTCGGAACGGTTCATAGGACTGATTCCAAATTAATCGCCTGATTTATATCTGTTATGTTAATAGTCTTTGTGGGCATTTTTGACGACTGAAGGGGGCAAAGACTTTCCATGTAATGATGAAACACACTCTGCAAACTAGGAGGTTCAATAGAAAAATCCCCCACGGGCACTTTTTGTAATAAGTGATTTAACACGGCTGACTTTTGCTCCTGTGACACAGCGAGCGTGAGTCCCTGCCCCGCGTTTGCCTTAACACATGCCGCTAAAATGGGATCCGCTAGCAATGCTTGCCTTTGAGTATTAGATAGAAAATGCAACAAGATATGATTTGGCAACTGAGTCGCCGCCCTCAGGGAGGTTAAGCTTCCCGAAGCCAACATTCGCCCTCGACCTAAGATCAAAGCGCGATCCATCTGATCTTGTACTAATCCCAACTCATGGGTACTGATAATAATGGCGCAGCCCTGCGCCCTGAGCTGAGCGATTTTTTGATACAGGAAAGCCGATGCCAAGGGATCTAAGCCAACTGTCGGTTCATCGAGTAACAGTACCTTAGGCTCAGCCAATATCGCCTGCGCGAGCCCAAGACGTTGCCGCATCCCCTTAGAAAAAGTACTCAAACGCTTATCTTTAGCGGCCTCTAAACCAAATTCAGCAAGTAATTCATGCACTTTAGGCAAGGCAACGCCCTTAAGCTTAGCGAAATATCGCAGCAGCTCATTGGCGGTCATATTGTCATAAAAACTCACATTTTCAGGTAAATAGCCTAAAGACAAACTCTGTCTGGCATTCATAGTTCCGACACTATGACCTTGAACTTGGAGCAGACCACTTGTGGGTGTCAGTAATCCCAAAATAAGCTTGAGTAACGTAGATTTACCCGCACCATTATGCCCAAGGAGTGCGATCACTTGACCCGCTAGCACCTCAAAACTCACATCATCCAGTGCCTTAAACTTGCCATAGCATTTACTGATATTTGTCGCTTTAACAACCACATCTGCACTCGTTACAGGCTTATTCGCTGAGCAGGTCATAGTTTGATGATTCATCGCGAACCTCCATCAATCAGTACGTGCGCGCCCCTTTGCATTAGGGGAAAACTATCACTTATACCGCTCGTCACTTGGGGTTTAAATTGGCGTTCCACCCAGCGCAGTAACAACACAACGGGGCTTTCCATCAACAGTTTGGCTTCAGGATAAAGCCAAAACAGTTTATCTAAACTGTCATTCGGCCTATGGACAATATCCCCTAATCCATCGCCATTCAGATCCCAGCCTTGATATTCCGACCAGTAATTCCCCTGCCCCTGATAACTCCATTCAAGTTGGCTTTCTCCGACATATTTGACTTGGGTTTGATTGGCCATAATACGATTATGCCAAAGGCGATTTTCCTCTCCGCCCATGGCCATACTGATCCCGGTATCGCTGTGGTTAAACTCGTTATCTTGAATACGGTTATGTTGAGCGGCGTAAATAAAAATACCTTTCCCTTCATTGCCAAGCTCCACAGTGCCATTAGGGTTATGGATTTGACTCGCAACATTGGCTTGCACATAGGATGCCTCAGTAATGTTGAGTAAAATGCCAAAGTCCCGCGCCTGAGTCACACGGTTGTGGTGCAGGTAAATATGGGTTGAATTCATTAGGGCATAACCGCCATCGACGGCAATCGCTTGGTTTTGCCACGCTTCGTCGGCTTGGGTATACATGTAGTGAATACCATATTGCAGCTTAGTGAATTGATTTTCATAAATGCGGCTGTGGGTAACGGACTCTAAATACACACCATCACGGACAAAAATGAGCTGATTTCGGTCAATTTGTGGCGAATTAACATGCTTAAGATAAATGCCATCACCCCGATCAAGCACATGAATGGCGCCGTTACCACTAATACTATTGTTCGTGATGGTGGGCGAGTTTAGCTGTTCGCCATAAATACCAAAACCATCACCCACCAAGCGGTTTCCCTTAATCAGCACATTATCCGCCCCTTTTTTGAGTAAAATGGCGGCATCACGGTAATACAGATCCCGTCCCCAGTGGCGGATATTGAGCCCCTCAATACTCACCTGAGGCGCCTCAATGACCAACGCACTGCCTTGGCGCAGTGCATCTAATGTCGCGCCCATTTCCCCCTTTAGCGAAATGGATTGCGTCACCTTAAAGGAACCTTCATACACCCCAGTGGCTAGCACTAAGGTGTCACCTGCTTGGGCTTTGTTAAGGGCAAGGGTGAGTGAATCTGTATCTGTTACCCGAAGGAGTGCTGCCCAAGTACCGAAAGAGGCAAAGCACAGCAGCCAGATAAGGACTAAACGCAGCTTTATCATCACAACCTTATTTATCACCCGCGAGCAGTTCTAGGGTGATGTCATCAAATCTCAGCACTCGGCCACCGTATTCCTTAGCAAAGGCTTCGGCGGCAGCTTTGGTACTAAAAGGTGCCACAGCTGGCCCCATCACGGCTTTTTTACTGGTGCCGTAAACATAAAATGCGCTAGCGGCATTGATAAAGGCACCATCGTCTGGCTGATCCCAATCAGTCGTGCCCGCATCATGCACCATCATGTAATCAATTTGTCTTTTATTTTCAGGCTGTAATGCAAAGTTAAACATATCGCGGCTAGAACAAAACTTAGGTACCGTTTTCTCAGCCTTGAGGTGCACTTGCCCTTTAGGTCCGGGATATTTAGTGATCACCATGCCGCATAAATGGCAACGGTCATGCTCGTGGATCATCTCGGCTTTATGAACATGGTCTGTGGCCTCGCTTTTATTACAGCCAAATAGCAAGGGCACTAACAGCAACAATGCATAGTATTTCTTCATCCTATTTATCCTTTTATTAAAAATATCAACGCCTCGCCAGATTCCTTGCAGGGACAGATCTTTACGGCGAGGGTTGATAGAAACGGGTTTCATCTTTCATTCATTTTGCTTTGTGCTTTTGCAATCGCATTATTGATTGCTTCACGGTTGATGCTGTCCCCATTGTGTTTGAGCAAAAGCTGCCAATGGTCAATGGCCTCTTGGTTACGAGCATGCAAGTAAGCATCTGCCGCGAGTAACATATGGGTTTGAGACTCAAAGGGAGAGAGTGCTAATGCTTTGGCAATCACCTCTTGGGTTTCGGGTGTCATTTGCCGAAGATCGCGGTAATAAAGCGCGTTAGCTTTTGCCCCTAACACTTCGGCATCATCTCCCCCTATTTCGAGTAATTTATCTAAAGTCAGCACCGCATCTGAGTACAAACCTCCCGCATTGTAAGCCTGAGCTAATGACATAAGTGCCAAGGTGTTTTGCGGCTCACTCTGAACCCAACGACTGGCTTTGGTGATCTCAGCCGCCACTAAATAATCAATATTTTCATCAATCCGACCTTGATCCCAATCCCTAAAACGGCCTGTTTGACTGTAGATAGCAAGGGTAAGCAGCACTAGGACGATTCCCATCGCAAAGGGCACTTTGCTCGACATGTTTGGCAACTGTGCGATTCCCATGACTAGGTTTAGACGCATGTGCTGCCAGTAAATATAAGCAACAAACAACAGTAAACTGATGCCAATGCCTAGTCCTAAGCTCACCATTCCAGTCTCCATTTCACTCTCCAAACAACTCGTTTTAGGAGCCAGATTAACCGTGTGCAGGCATCATCTTTTTATTTTTCATCTCTTTCATTTCGCTGGGTTTCTCAATATTTTTCAGTTCAATTTCAAAAATAAGTGCTGACTCAGGAGGAATAATACCTACGGCTTCAGTGCCATAGGCAAGGCTTGCTGGTACCACAAAACGGTATTTAGACCCCACAGGCATCAACTTTAATCCCTCTTCCCAAGCGGGGATCACCGACATTAATGCAAACCGAGTGGGCTCTTTACGTCCAACCGTATTTTCAAACTCAGTCCCATCGATAAGAGTGCCAACATATTCCACTGTGACCACATCTTCTGGATTGGGTTTATGACCTTTACCTTGGGTTAAGACTTCGTATTGAAGACCAGAGGCGGTAACTTTAACGCCAGACTTTTTTTGATTTTCAGCAAGATATGCCGCACTTGTCTTTTTAGTTTCTGCCATTTGTTTTTCAGCAACGACTGTTCTTGCGGCATTGAGTTGTTCTGCTCTTTGGTTCAGATAGGTCAGCACTTCTTCGTCGGTTAATTGCTGTTTATCTTTAAGCGCATCCACAAAACCTTGCACGACTAAGTCGACATTCACCTCTGAGCCCAATTCAACTTGGTTGTAGACTTGACCAGAAATGTAATTACCAATAGAAGCGCCAATGCTGTAAGAGGTTTTATCTGCATCGGTTTTCAGACTTGTGCCGGCAAAACTGGCTACCGAAACAAATAATGCAGCGCAGGTCGCCACTGTGATGCTTTTGGGGATAAAAGAAGTTGGCATACGTGTTTTCATTTTATGTTCTCTACAATGTTAACCCTGTGGGTTTCGCCTTTTGGCCCTGCAAACCAAACCGATAAAACATCGGTCCTGTGTGTTACTAAGGTTTTTCTGTTACTCGACCTGACATACGCCAGCCATAAATACCATCGGCCATATGACGCACACCTGTGTAACCTAGCTTCATGGTTTCTCTCGCCGCCATATTGCTGCTGGTGCAAAGGCGGTTAGCGCAGTAAAACACCATGACTGCATCTTTATTCTTTGGAAGTAACTCTCTCCAATTCTGAACATTGAAAAAAACCGCTCCGGGGATAAAACCTTCTGCCCATATCTCCAGTGTATTTACGTCGAAAAAATAAACGCCTTGCTTGCCGACTAAGGTTTCCGCTTCCATCATCGAAATGGGATTTAATTGGATTTCGTTATAGGGCACTTCAGACATTTCTGAGCCACCACCAGCGATGACTGGCATAGCAGTCACGCCTAAGGCCAACACCATCAATATTCGGCTTACACTTTGACGAAGCATGTTATGCATAATTAGGCTCTCATATTCCCCGACACCCAAAGGTGTCGGGGATAACTAGGACTCAAGTTAAACTATATTTTCTTCGCACTCAGCGCATTACCATCAATAATGGCTTGGGCTTGGGTCACATAGGTCAAGGCGGCATCTAAGCGTTTTTGTGAGTAACGCGCACCATGAACACCCCATGAACCATCGGCTTTAATCAGCTTGAGGACATCTTGAGCTTTATCGGTCAACAACAGCACTTGCGTCTTATCTTCTACCGATAACTTCGCCATATTGGGCGACTTATCGATGCTAATAAGGGCTTTTTCTACTTTGGCATAGGTTTCTTTCACTGGTTTTTGCCACTTCTGAACTTTGCCGTAGATTTGCTGTTGATCTTTAAAGTGCAGACCCTCACCCAACTTAGATTGGAATTGGCTATGGCAACCTTTGTTATCCACTACATCGTGATCAGAAGCGGAAGTACGAGCACAGGTCCACATGAGATCGAGGTAGTTATGGCCATTTTCGTCCTTCGCCACAGTCCAGCCCTTAGTGGATGAGTCGCGAGACTTACCTTCAGGTGGGTTAAGCGTCTTACGCAATGGATCGACATCGATTTTCCACATGTGCGACTTACGAACGTTGTCGAAACCGGCCATATCAGGGAACTGGATCGCAGTGAAGTTTTCACAACTACCCATGTTTGGCATATGACAGCTTTGACAAGTTTGTTTACTGTGGGTCTTGGTATTACTCGCAATTTCAGCCTGTGCCGTATGGCAATCGGTACATTCTTTGATGAGTTTTGGTTTAGTAATACCGGATTTCCAATCACCATCAGTCACTTCGTGTGGATCATGACAGGTAGAGCAACGCATACCCTTATCGTAGTGAGATGAGGCAAACATTTGCGAACCTTCTGTACCACAAGATGGGCACGAAGATTTCATCTTCACGTTAAAGGCATATTCCAGTTTTTCTTTACCCTGTGGGGTTTGCGCAAGTTCTTCTACGAAGTTAAAACGCTGGTGACAACGCTCACAGTTAGAAGGCATACCACCACCGATACCGCCGTCTAAATGACCACCTGCGCCATGGCACTCTTCACAGGTAATACCGAGTGACACCGTATGTTTTTGGAGCTCTTTAGGATTACCAAGGGCTGCAAAAAACTCATCTTTAGTTTTAAAATCAAACTTAAAGGTGTGGCACATTTCGCAATAGGAACTCGCAGGTTGGAATAAGAATTCCTTCTCGTATTTAGCACCATAGGAGCTCATACCCCATTGGTGTGAACCACTCGCGCCAAAATCTTCCATTTTAGTTGGAAATTCAGGAATAACTTTCTGAATTTTCTTCGCCATTTCAGGGGTTAACCATTCAGCCCAACCACGGGAGAATTGGTTACCACCGGCGACCATAGTGCCAGTACCATCTTTGAGTAAACCGTCTTTCACATGGAAAGTACCGCGTACTAAGTAGCTATCGATAAAGCCGTATTTGGTTCTTGGTGTTCCCACCGTCGCATAAATTGCATCAGGGGTAATGCCGTCTGGCAGGATAGAAGTATCCTTAGTGCCATACATAGTTTTGTTTAAATCGTTATCGACTTCGGGATGACTCCCCGGAAAACGTAAGGTTTTTGAATGGCGTGAACGTTTCCACTTTTCATATTGTGGGCCGTGGCACTCACCACATTTTTCAGGACCAACAAACTTATTTGGGAAGTCCAAAATCGACTTGGCACCGAGGCGATATTGCAATGCCATAGGGCGATTGCCCTCTTGATGTTGGCTATATTTTTGGCTATCACCACCGTGTAAGTATTCTTCACCACGGTCACTGACCTTATAGGTTCCTTTTAAACGACCTTGCTCGGCATATTTAAATACCGGATGATTTTCAAAAAGAAAATCAAACAACTCTTTTTCCTGAACAATATAATCCTGCAGTGTTCTTACACCACGGGACTCTAGTGTTAGATCGGGATTAGCCATAATTCCCTGAGCTTCCGCACTCTGTTGTTTATTACCATAGCCAGGCTTTACCTCGCCCGGTTTAGCATCGGATGCTATTCCGGCCACACTGACGATAGTACCTAAACAAAACAGCACGCTGAGTGCTATTTTGGATTTCCATCGTTTCATCATTCACTCCTAATTATCATTAGTTTTTTATTTTCCACTGAACCTAATTGCTCACTGAACGACATAAACAATTGACCAGTTACAGCATGGTGGAGGCAAAAAACCATTAAAAATCAGAGCTAGAGCACACTAAATTCCCGCTGATAAATCAAGATGAATTAAATCAAACAAAACAAATAAAATACAATAGCTTACAAAATTAATGTCATTTGTTTTTTAGAAGTTAAAAAGCACATTTCAGTTATAAAAAAAACTAAAAATGCATTTTATTTTTCAAAAAACATCAAGCGTAAAAAGGAATGATTTAATAACGGATAAGATCACATTATTAAATAAAAAACTCGACTAATCTTAAAATCAACAGTGATTAAAGCTTGTAATTAAACTGACTTTTTCCAATAAGGTCTTATATGTAAATTTAAAATCACAAGAAAACAACTCAAGTTTCTGAGCGAAATTAATAAAAATCAGCATGTGAAAATCACACGGGCAAAATAGCCAACTGTAAACACTATATTACCGCGACCACATTATTCTAAGGCATAATAAATGACAACTATGCTTCCAGAAATTGGACATATATTACTGATCATCAGTAGCGTATTGGCATTATTTTCTGCAGCACTGACCTTAATCGGTGTTAAGCAGAATAATGCCTATCTGGTGGGATTAAGCCCTACACTCTTTAGGGCCATATTTACCTCAGTATTTCTTTCACTTCTTTGCTTAATTTATTGCTTTATGACTGATGATTTTTCTGTTGCTTATGTCGCAAACCACTCTAATAGCCAATTAGCATTGGGTTACAAAGTGGCCGCCGTTTGGGGCAGCCACGAAGGATCAATGCTGTTTTGGATATTTGCGATTGCCCTTTGGGGGGCGATCATCAGTTATCGCATAAAGATGGCGGATTGCACTCAAGATAAGGCCAGCGATAAATACCAAGACGCCCTGTATTTTGCGAGACTGTTGGCTATTTTGGCATTAGTGATCCTTGGTTTTAACTTATTTTTACTCTTTACCTCTAATCCCTTTGCCCGCTTATTACCTAACATTCCAATTGAAGGGCGAGATCTTAACCCCATTTTGCAAGACATAGGACTCATACTGCATCCGCCCATGCTCTTTCTTGGTTATGTTGGCCTCACAGTTTGCTTTGCTGCAGCGTTAGCATCACTGCTCGGTGGTGGTTTTAATACTCGTCAAATTAACTATTTACGACCTTGGGTATTATTAGCGTGGGTGTTTCTAACGGGCGGCAATGCCTTTGGATCTTGGTGGGCCTATAACGAACTGGGTTGGGGTGGTTGGTGGTTTTGGGATCCGGTAGAAAACGCCTCCTTTATTCCTTGGCTTGTGGCAACAGCATTAGTGCATTCCCTCATTCTCACTCAACGTACTCATGGCTTTAAAATCACGACTTTGCTGCTGTGCTTATTGGCATTTTCACTCAGTTTACTCGGTAGCTTTTTGGTGCGCTCCGGCATAGTGCAATCGGTACATGCCTTTGCCGCCGATCCGACCCGTGGCATGTCAATCCTCTGCTTATTAGTGATTTTTGTTGGGGCTGCGTTACTCATTTTTGCACTCAAAGCCCACCATTTAAAACAGGATGTGGCTTTCGCGCCTTTCAGTAAGGAAACGCTGTTACTGCTCGGGATCGTTATCTTAGTCGTAGCAGCGTTTTCCGTATTACTCGGTACATTTTACCCTTTGATCTATGAGCTGCTCGATTTAGGTACACTTTCAGTGGGGGCCCCTTATTTCAACGCTATATTTGTCCCCCTCACTTTCTTGCTTGTCCTGTTAATGGGCATTGCGCCCTTAGTGCAATGGCAAATAGTGCAATGGCAAAATGCCTCAAAGACTCGTATTACTTTCCTGCTCATTCCTAGTCTAGTGATATTAGCCGTCGCAGGCTGGGTAAGCTTACAAGCCGCCTCGGGCAGTAGCTTATTTTTACTCCTTGGCACTGCCGCAGCACTTTGGTTGCTAGTGTGTTTATTGCTCACGATATTGGCAGCCTCGGGATTAGGTAGACGAATATATGCCTGTCAATTAACCCAAAACCGCAGTGAGCACGGCTTAAATCCTCCCGTTAAATCATCAAAGCAAGGGTTTATAGCCATGCTATTCGCTCACTTTGGGGTGGCTATCACTATTATTGGAGCAACATCCGTCTCCTTTTTTGAACAGGAAGCCCTCCTCAGAATGGGCCCTGGCCAAGGTAAACCGTTGGCGGGTTATATCTTAGTGTATGAAAGCACTGAGAATGTCGAAACCAACAGCTTTACGGCAATCCAAGCCAATATCAGTATCCGCGATGGTGCGAATGATGAAGTGATCCTCGGTTACGTTAGGCCGCAACGCCAAACCTTTAAAAGCAATGGGATGGAAATGTCCCACGCGGGTATCGACCATGGATTATGGCGGGATATTTATGTGTCTATGGGGCTGCAATTAAGTGACAGCGAATACCTTATCCGCATCAGCTATAAACCCCTTGCGAGTTGGATCTGGCTTGGTGCGCTATTAATGATGCTAGGTGGGGCGATTGCCGCTTGGCCTACTCGCCATTTTAGCTACCAAGCTGATTTAACAACCTTAGGTAACCTATCCCATCACAAACCACAGGAGACACTTGCCTAATGAATCCAATATTGCGCTTTTTAGTCTTACTGCTTCCTATCACCTTATGTGGGATAGGGATCCCATGCTTATCCGTTGCGCAAGCTCAGCCCATATCAAGCCTTTCCTACCAGCAACAGGCAATAGATATCAGTAAAGTGCTGCGTTGCCCTATGGCGACGAATCAGAGCCTATTTGAGTCACAGGCGCCAATCGCCCACGAACTCAAAGCACAAATATTCTCGATGCTGGAACAGGGGCAAAGCCAAGATGAGATTATCGATTTTATGGTGCAACGCTATGGTCAAAAAATCCGTTATCAACCTGAATTTAAAGCCTCCACCTTCGCACTTTGGTTTGGGCCACTGCTGTTATTAGTGCTTGGTGTTGGGTTGTGTCTCGCATTGGTAACCCGTAGAAAAACACAAACGACTATTTAAAAGTAAAGGATAACCAGATGAAATTACACTATTTTCCCTTTGTTCTACTCGTGTGTTTGGGTCTGTTTTCTAATAGCAGCTCAGCCCACTCACTAGACAATAAACTTTACAGTACGGGAGAGCCCCTCCCTAAGCCCCTTGTGATGACTGGTTTTATAGAAATGCAGCACGCACGCGGCGTACCAGAAGTTCCCTTTATTGATGAATCAGGACAAACCCAAACCCTAAAACAGCACCAAGGAAAATTGGTTTTAGTCAATCTTTGGGCAACCTGGTGCGCCCCCTGTTTAAGGGAAATTCCAGAACTCCAAAAACTTAAGCAGCAGTATCAAGGGAAGAATATCGCCATCATTCCAATCTCTATCGATGAAGAATCTAAAGATGTACGCCCTTTTCTTAACCAACATGGCTTTAGCGGCTACGCCACTTGGCTTGACCCAGAGCAAAACATAGAACAAATCATTCCCGCGAATGTCGTACCCGCCAGTTATATTTTTGATGCTAAAGGTAATCTTGTCGGTTTTGTGCGGGGATATCTCGATTGGGCTGATAAAGACGTTGGCCCTTATCTTGATCAACTGATTGCAAAATACGGCCAATAATCACCAAGTAACACAGACTCACAATATATTTCTCCATTCGGTCATCCGCCAAAATTTACCGAAACCCGCTGCCGCCTATTTGGCTGCGGGTATTTTTATCTCTGCCCTATCTTTGTATTCTGCGATGCATTTCTTTAAAATTGCCGCCAAACTCTTTATTTCAAGGCAAATCAGATGAAACTCACCCGCTTAACTCAACCTATTTATGACCACTTATATCGTGATATCAGTGAGTTTCGTAGCACCTTCGACTTGCCCGTTAATGATGTTGATTCTTTAGATGACAAGGCCGACACTTTACATACTTCACTGATTATTGAGGAGTTAACTGAACTTGCTGAAGCCGATAGCCGTATCGAACAGGCCGATGCCATCGTCGATTCTGTATACGTATTAATGGGCCGCCTAGTGCACTTAGGCGCGCAAGCAATGACGGATAGACTCGAAATCAGTTACCTGATTGACTTATTGCTTTGCGTGGCTCAAAACCGTGAAATCGACTTTATTAGCTGCTGGGATGAAGTCCACTCGAGCAATATGAGTAAAGTGTGCCGTAACGAGCAAGAACTGGCCGAGACCATTGCCTTCTATGCCAAACAAGGTGTTGAAATTGTCGGTAGTCAGCAAGGTGATTTCATCATAGCGAAATGCGCTAAAGATGTTGAAATGGCAGGTAAAGTGGTTCGCCAAGGCAAGGTACTAAAATCGGTTTACTATCGCCCAGCGGATCTGACTACACTGGTTAAAGCCTAGATTTGATAGCTTTGTTTATGAGCCTGTTATTTGCAGGCTCTTATTTCGCCAAGGCAATTATCTCGCCTAAGCGATTATCCAGCAGTAATGACTTTTCAGCGTGTGTTTTAACGAGGCAATCCGTATGAATCCTGCAAAAGTCGTGCGTGCCGAGGTTAAGCAATTGACTGATTTACCCAATATTGGCAAAGCCTGTGCGGCGGATTTACGTTTGCTTGGCATAGATAAGCCTGAGCAGCTGTTAGATAGAAACCCCTACGAGCTGTATCAAACGCTGTGCGACAAAACGGGCCAGAGACACGACCCCTGTATGCTCGATGTGTTTATCTCCATCACCCGTTTTATGGCAGGTGAAGATCCTAAACCTTGGTGGTTTTACACCGATGAGCGCAAAAATACCTTAGAGAAATGAAGCTTTAGCGACTATTTATCCTCCTGTTTATCCATTATCGTTTCGGGTTCTTCCCTTAACCACTCACGCCAAATGGCCACCAGCAGGGCCATCAATACTGGACCAACAAACAAACCGACAAAACCCATGGTTTTTACGCCGCCGATCAGACCGAAAAAAGTCGGTAAGAAAGGCAATTTAATCGGCCCACCGACAAGATTAGGCCTTAAGGTTTTATCAACAATAAACAGCTCTATACTGCCCCAAAGGAACAAGCCGACACCCGCCGTCATATCGCCAGTGCCGACAAGATAGAGTGAAATCAAGGTAAACATGGTTGGCGCGCCGCCGGGAACCAAGGCCATAAAGGCAGTTAACACCCCAAAAGCCACGGCCGAAGGTACTCCCGCAATCCAATAGGCAATCCCCAGCACTATACCCTCACCAATTGCGATAAGCGTCATACCTATCACGGTAGAACTGACTGTTGCAGGCACCACACGGGAAAAACTATGCCAGCGAGCAGGCAGCACTCGCTCACCCACGATATCCAACTGTTTAGCCACTTGCGGACCATCTTTATAGAGGAAAAACAAAGTGATCAGCATAAAAAGTAAGGTCAATAACAACCCTAAAGTATTCCAACCCAATTGCAGCACCCAACGGGAAATGCCACTCAAATTCTGGCCACTAATGGCACTGATAATTTGGCCTAATTCATGGGGTTCACCAATAAACTGCTGCCATTGCAGGGTTAACCATTCGCCCATCCAAGGCAAGTCTTTGATCCACAAGGGCACGGGCGAACCATGTTGGTTAGTAAACACCAACCAATCAACCCAAGTTCTAATCTCTTGTAACGCATAGGAAAATACAAACACCAGCGGAATAATCAGCCCGAGCACAATACAACACAGGGCAATGGTTGCCGCCAACGCCGAGCGACCACCGCATTTTGCCAATAGTTTTTGATAGAGAGGCCAACTTGAAAAACACACAATCAATGCAGCTAAGGCGGGCACTAAAAAATCGATAAAAAAGAATACGCCAGCACACAAGAGCAAAACCAACAAACTACGACCAATAGCGGCATTACTGAAAATCGGCGTCATAGTGCTAAACCCCCCCACAATAAAATTCAACGATAAAATGGAAAACACTCTGCATTACACCAAACAAGGTTAACGCTTAACCAACTCGTTCTACGAATCAGTTTATTGCGCAGTGCTTCCCATGGGCAATGACTTTAACACCGAATATTGAGCTGTGTATCTATTCAATCTTTGAAGACAAAAGGCCTTTGGATATCTATCAAAGGCCTAACATTTGGAATGAGCTTATTGAGCCGAAAGCTGCTCAACTACTTTCTCTGGCTGGCTAAAATCGGTAATACGCTGAATAACTTTACCATCCTTAACCCACAGTAAAGTAGGAATATTGCGGATTTTAAAATGATTAAATAACACACCTAATTCATCAATACTAAAATCGACTTGAGGTTGATAAAGCTGCTTAAAATCTTCGAGCGCTTTATTGTCTGTCCACAAATGATTGACCACACCGTGCCACGCTTTATTAGGCACTTTTTGCGCGAGATTATTTAAACCTTTTTGAACGGTAATACACTCTTTAGACATTTCTGGGCGGCTATCAGCCAAATACCAATCACACCATGTTGCGGTAAAAAAAAGTAAATGCTCACCTTGTTCCCAAGGTTTCAGTAACTTAGCTGTTTGTTCGGCACTGGGTGCCTCCGTTGTCTGCGCAGTCAACTCTTGGCCATTCGCCAACATATCGATAAATTTATCTAAATTGGCATCAGACTCATGGCTAGTGTAAACCACATCACCAGCACGATTGATTAATACACTATAGGGTGTGCCGACCAAACCTAAAGCCACACCCAGCTCGCCTTCATTATCCAACCACACGGGCATAGTAAGCCCGAAACGCGCAATAACGTCAGCAATCTTAGGCTGCTCTTCATTAATATTGATATTCACCGCGATGATATTAATCTTGTCCTGATATTTCTTCTGCAGGGCTTCAAAATGCGGCATTTGCTCCATACAAGGTTGGCACCAGGTCGCCCAAAACTTTAGGTATATCGGCTTGTCACCCGCAACACTGGCTAAAGTCACTTGCTGCTGATCTGGATAGGTTTTAAGTGCGATATCTTGATAGGCTTTATTGCCCGCAAACGTAGCAAAACTCATAACGGCAAAGCACATAACAATGATTTTACGTAACAACATATTGTTTTCCTTAAATTTATAGATCACTCGCACCCACGGCTATAGGGCCAGTGATTTGCAGCCATTTGTACAGAAAAACATAATTTAAAAGAAGCGGCAGTCTAACGACAAACCAACCTTTAAACGACGAGTATAAACTAACAAGCCGCTAATTTAGCCATATTAAATGTAAGCCTTGGTGAGCATAACAATGAGTATTAATAACCTATCCAACAATATCTTAGACCATCAAACCTAACACCAATTGCCTCGTCAGCTCTGCGGCGGGAATCACCTGACAACCTGTTGCATTTTGGCCGCACCAAAGTGGGCTAAAATCACCAAATCCTTGTTGTTCAGCGGCGCTTCGCAATACTGCGACGGCACTTGAGGCGAGCGGAAAATCCGGTGCGGCATTATTGATGGGGCCAAGCTCTGCCATAAAACGATTCATAATTCCACGGGCGGGTCGACCAGTGAATAAGTTAGTCAGAGCCGTATGCTGCGCTGCCTCACTTTGCAGGGCGGCACGGTGAATATCACTGGTGGTGCATTCGGGACAGAGTAAGTATGCCGTCCCCACTTGCACCGCCGAAGCGCCCATCGCCATAGCGGCGCGCACAGTCTTGGCATCGACTATGCCACCCGCTGCAATAACAGGAATATCAACGGCGGCAATGATTTGCGGCAATAGACTAAAAGTGCCTAATTGCTCGGTTAAATCATCGGATAAAAAATGCCCCCTGTGACCTCCGGCCTCTAAACCCTGTGCAATAATGGCATCCGCACCACGCGCTTCAAGCCATAGGGCTTCTTCTACAGTTGTCGCTGTCGAAATGATTTTTGAACCCCAAGACTTTATCTCCAGCAACAAATCTTCATTCGGTAAGCCAAAATGAAAACTCACCACCTCAGGTTTAAATTTAGCTAACACTGCAGCCTGGGTGCTGGTATATGGCGCGCGTTGTGCCCCCACGGTTTGGCTATCAGGATTGACACCCAACTCAGAAAAATAAGGCGCGAGTTGATTAAGCCATGCGGCTTGTTTCGCTACTTGCGGTTCAGGTTCGTGATGACAAAAGAAGTTTACATTAATGGGCTTAGTCGTCTGGGTGCGAATATGTGTCAAGGCGGTATCTAAGGTTTCGAGGGATAACATGGCGCAGGGCAAAGATCCCAACGCCCCCGCTTGCGACACGGCAATCGCTAAGGCACTGCCCTGAACACCCGCCATCGGCGCTTGAATAATTGGTAATTCGATTCCAAATAATCGGGTTAACTGGCACGGCATACATCACCTCCTTTGACTTGTTATCACTTGATGTTCAATCCTGATATGGCCCCGCGGCTAAACGCTGGGAGATCCACCACAGATTGCCCACGGGATCCCGCACTCCACCTTGGCGATCGCCATAGGGCATATTCGCCACTTCCATCACTAATTCACCCGCAGCGGCGAGTGCCTGAGCCACAGTTTTATCGGCATTTTCCACATATAAATAATAGGATGCGGGCATAGGCGGAAAAGCTTCACTCGCCTCACTCAACATAAATAAACAGTCGCCGATTTGCATCTGTGCATTAGCTATTTTGCCATCAGCCCGACGGGAAATATGTAGCGCTTTAGCATCAAAGGCTTTCTGTAAAAAAACCACTAAACTATCGGCATCAGCGATCATCATATACGGGCTAACCCGTGCAAATCCTGACGGAATAAACATAACGATTCCTTGTTACCTAAGCATGAAATTGATCATAAAAAACCACTATTAGCCAATGACTATAGACTAAGCACTATGGCGAAAACCAGCAGTGGCAATTAAGCCTTAAGCGTGAAATGTAAACTTAAGCATTCAGTGAACAAGTCAAAGCGTAAAGCCTGCTAATGTAAGACGACCCTACAATTTCAACCACTCTGCAGCCCATCATAAAAGTGCCATAACACTTCATGGCACTGGTTATTAAGAATAAATCAGCTTTATTTAGCATCGACTTAGCAACTATGGATCATTCATCTATGCTTAATCTATTGTTAACTTAACATGATGATCCTATGCATTTTACTGCATTCTTCGCTTACTCCCTCAGGATTTGCCTCACCTTAATCCTCTATAGTTTCGCCTTTGCAGTGCAGGCAACTTGGTATCCTGCCGATGTGATTGCTGATGGCAAAAAAACGGCATACACACCACTCACTCAAGCCAAAAAAGCATGGCGGATCTGCGCCTTACTTCCCCATGGTAAAGACCAATATTGGTGGGGCGTCGCCTTTGGGTTATCGCAGGAAGCCGAACGTCAAGGTGTAACTCTCGGCATTTATGATGCTGGAGGATATGACAATATTGAGCAACAAAAACAACAACTCTATGATTGCCAAGCCCTCAAAGCTCAAGCCTATATTATTGCTGCGAATACGGCCGATGGACTGATTGCGGATATCGAACAACTCTCTGCTTCGGGCATTCCTGTTATTGATTTAGTGAATGGTATCGCGACCGACAAACTCACGAGTCGCTCCTTAGTCAGCTTTGAAGATATGTCTGCGGCGGCGATTGAGTATATTGCATCGCAGCAACGAGACCCTGTCGATAAAGCGCCAGTGAAACTTAAAGTTGCTTGGTTTCCAGGGCCTAAGGATGCCTCTTGGGTTATGGCGGCGGAACAAGGATTTAGGCGGGCGGCAGCTAAACAAGAGTTCGACACAATTGAAGGAGGGTTTGGTACTACGGAGTTATTTATTCAAGCTGATTTAGTGCGAAAAGTGCTTACTAAACAAAGTGTAGATTATGTGATCGCCAATGCAGTTGCCGCCACTTTCGCGGCGCGCTATTTAGACGGGCGTAGGAATAAAACGGGAAAGGTCATCGCGTTCTACTCGAATGCACAGACCATAGAATTAGTGCAGAAAAAACAGTTACTCGCGACGGTCAGCGACTCACCAGTATTGCAGGCTCGGATTGCCATCGATCTGGCGGTGCGCGCACTCGAAGGTGCGCCTTATCCCCACAGAGTGAGCCCAGTTATCAAGGTTATCTCCCAAGACAACATCCACCAGATTGATTTAGAACAAATATTAGCGCCACAGAATCAGTGGATGATCCATCAGGATCTTCCACAACAAAAATGATGCTCGCTAAACTAAATAATCGGCGCCCAGCCCAACAAATAATGCGAGTCCCGCCCAATTGTTATTGAGAAACGCTTTAAAACAAGGGGCTCGTTCGCGATCAAAGATCAGCATTTGCTGGTAAGTACTAAAGCCGACAAAAGTCAGTAAACCTAGGCCATAGAGTAAACCACGATCGGCGCTCCAACCGGCGGCGATAAAACAAGCCAGCGCAGCAAGCTGAAATAAACCTATGATTTGGCGGTCATATTTACCGAACAAAATTGCAGTGGATTTAATGCCCACCTTTAAATCATCATCCCTATCGACCATGGCATACATGGTATCGTAGGCGACAGTCCAAAACCAATTGGCCGCAAATAACCACCAAGCCTCGATAGGTACTTCACCCGTCTGCGCGGCGTAAGCCATAGGGATAGACCAACTCCACACCACGCCTAGAAACATCTGCGGCATATTGGTGATGCGTTTAGTGAAGGGATAAATGATAGTGAGGATAATACCAACAACGGATAATTTAACCACTAATCCATTGAGTAATAAGACTAAACCAAAAGCAGACAAACCTAAAACGACGAACAGTATCAAGGCTTCTTTAGTGCTGATTTCACCACTGGCCAGCGGCCGAGATTTAGTACGTTCCACAAAAGAGTCGAGATCGCGATCGGCATAGTCGTTAATAATGCAGCCACAGGCACGCATGATCACCACGCCAATAATAAAGATAACCAATACCTTAAGATCGGGCATACCACCCGCCGCTAACATCAACGCCATCAAGCATGGCCACATCAACAATAGCGTACCTATGGGACGGTCGATTCGAGTAAGACGGGAATACACATCCCACTTCTGCTTTAAATTCATTAACTAGGTACTCCCAATACCCTCAAGTTTCCACTCGGTTTCAGGATTAGCATCATATACCCATGCTTCTCCCGATGCGAATTTACGCCCTAAAAGCGTGTCATAAAAAGCTGACATTCATCGCGTTCAGGGCTGGTATTAAAGCGCCTCTAACCGAGCGTAAGCCACCACTAACCACTTGCTGCCAAAGTCAGTAAAGCTCACTTGAACTCGCCCTTGGGCACCGCTGCCCTCAAAGTTGGTCACTTTACCTTCACCAAATTTAGGGTGATTGACTCGTTGGCCGACGTTAAAACCGGTATCATTTGTCGCAGCCGATTTTGGGGCGCTGAAACGATTATTCGCCATCGGCGTTGAAACCTGCGCCTTAAGACGGATTTCATCCACATATTGCGGCGGGATCTCTTTGATAAAACGCGACGGCCGAGCGTAATCTTCGCGGCCATAAATGCGCCGCGATTCGGCATAGGTTATGTAGAGTTTTTCCATGGCGCGGGTCATGCCCACATAGCAGAGACGGCGTTCTTCATCGAGTCTATCGCCCTCTTCGAGCGCCATTTTACTCGGGAAAATCCCTTCTTCGACACCCGCCATAAACACCATAGTGAACTCTAACCCTTTGGCAGAATGCAGCGTCATTAGCTGCACCGCATCGGTAAAGGCATCGGCTTGGCCTTCGCCCGCTTCGAGCGCCGCGTGGGACAGGAAACCGTTAAGTTCACCCATGTCCTCCAGCTCTTCTGGCAGCTCAAAAGTACGCGCCGCCGTGACGAGTTCTTCTAAGTTTTCGATTCTAGCGTGGGCTTTTTCGCCCTTTTCGGCTTCATACATGGCCTTAAGGCCCGACGCTTGGATCACTGTATCGGCCATGCGATACAGCACCATATCTTGGGTGTCTTCACGCAATGTCATGATTAAGTCCATGAAACCACGCACAGAATTTGCTGCGCGGCCCGCGAGCACTTTCTCGTCGAGTAAACGCACACTCGCCTGCCACAGGGTTAACTCATGCTGGCGCGCGGTGGAGCGCAAAATATCTAAAGTACGATCGCCAATGCCACGGGGCGGCGTGTTAACTACACGCTCAAACGCAGCATCGTCGTCTTTGTTATTAATCAGCCGTAGGTAACCCATGGCATCTTTAATTTCTTGGCGTTCGAAGAAGCGTAAACCGCCGTAAATACGATAGGCTAAGCCTTTGTGTAACAAGGCTTCTTCCAATACCCGCGATTGAGCGTTAGAACGATATAAAATCGCACAATCACTGAGGTTGCCGCCCTTTTCGTGCCAATCATTAATTCGACCGACGATAAAGCGCGCCTCATCCATTTCATTAAAGGCGCAATAGAGCGAAATCGGATCGCCATCGGTTTCATCCGTCCACAACTCTTTGCCCATACGTTCTGGGTTATTGGCGATTAAGGCGTTGGACGCTTTAAGGATATTGCCCTTCGAGCGATAGTTTTGCTCGAGGCGAATCGTGGTCGCCGTCGGGAAATCTTTTAAGAATCTATGTAGGTTTTCAACCTGAGCGCCGCGCCAGCCGTAAATCGATTGGTCGTCATCACCGACTATCATCACATTGGCGGTTTGACCGGCGAGCACACGGATCCACGCATATTGGATCGCGTTGGTATCTTGGAACTCGTCCACCAAAATATGCTTGAATCTGTCTTGATAATGGGCCAACAAGTGCGGCTTATTGAGCCATAACTCATGGGCACGTAGTAGGATTTCGGCAAAATCGACTAAACCCGCGCGGTCACAAGACTCTTGGTAAACCTGATAGATTTTTAGCAGATTCTGCTCAAGCGGAAAACCGCCCGCATCGATATGTTTGGGGCGTAATCCTTGGTCTTTTTTACCATTGATATAACCCTGAGCTTGGCGTGGAGGATATTGTTTCTCATCCAAATTCAGGCTTTTAAGAATACGTTTGATCAAGCGTACTTGATCGTCTGAATCGAGGATTTGGAAGCTTTGCGGTAAACCCGCATCTTGGAAGTGAGTGCGTAACAAGCGATGCGCCAAGCCGTGGAAAGTCCCAATCCACATGCGGCCCATATTGGTGCCAGCGACTTTTTCAACTCGCTCGCGCATCTCAGCCGCAGCTTTATTGGTAAACGTCACCGCAAGAATCGAGTAAGGACTCTGCTGTTCAACCTGCATCAGCCACGCAATGCGGTGGGTCAACACCCGAGTTTTACCACTGCCCGCGCCTGCCAACACTAACATGCTAGATTGCGGTGCCGCGACAGCCTCGCGCTGCTTATCATTCAGGCCGTCTAGTAAAGAAGATACGTCCATTCTCGCCTCCAAAAAATCGAGGAGGCATTATAACAGAAGAAAACCCGCCTGCGCGTTTGATCCACAAGACAAGAGCCACACCTTGATTTGCACTTATGTTGTAATGACTAAATTGATTAAGCACTGTCATTCCAGTGACTCGCCATTAACTCATCCCTGAGGGCTCGACGACGGCATCCATGCCGTCAACGGTCACTTCCATGACAGTGCTTAATCCTATTAACCTTTGCGTATATCCGCTAGCCAGCAAAGACAGAAGGCGAAACGTGGCACACCCTTAACTTTATTCCCGCTTTGATAACTAAATTATGGCGCATTGCGATACCAAAACAGAGGCGGCAATCTCAACAGACATATCTACTGAGCTTGGATTCCCAAAATAACCGACACTGTTGCTACAGTGAAAAATATGCCAGTCATATCTTTCAGTTATTCACCACGCGTTGCCGAAACTAGAACATCATCCAATCGTATTCAAAAATACATGGTTTTATGGACTTTTTAGTCAAAAACCATACGCTTCATCTCAGCACTATACATTAGAAAATAATTAAAATTAATAACTTAACTGTATCACAGGTTAAGTGAAAGGTTTGAAAGCGCTCATGCGCATTTTGCTAGATGGCATATCTAAATAAAAGCCGATAAGTTAATTATTACAAATGGTTAACCACTACACTGTTCTAATGAAGTAAACGCGTATGCACACTAATAAAATGTAATGGAGAGATAATGGAAGACCATAAACTCATTCTTGAGCAATTATCTAATAATCAATTCCCCGAGAGAATAAGTGAAAGGGAGTTTCAACTGATAAGAGTTTTCAAAGAGTTATATACACAAGGTTACGTTAAAGCAACCGACGCGAGTAGCCGTGATGGTGATGTCTATCTTCATCCTCAAATAACAATTTCTGGAAGAAAATTTTTATCTGAGCTAACTAACCCGGTCAAGGAAGCAATGAATTCAATTAATATCGGCAATATTTCAGGTAGCTCTTTTCAAGTTGGTAATGGCAATTCGCTTAGTGTGAATATAAGCATGCAAGAGTTGGTCGAAAATGTAGCTAAAACCAATGATGTAGAAGCAAAATCAAAACTTAAGGAATTACTTAACAATGCCACTATTGCAGGTTTAGTTGGAGCCGGTGCAACTGCCTTACTGGCACTATTGTAAAGGCATAAGAAATCGCTCAAGCATCGCTTATTTCGTGTACTGGACCGTTTGTGAGTTGCAGTTTTGTGGTATTACTGCGAAAAAGTAATCCACAACGCCGCAACTTACAAACTGCAGCTTAACTAGCCGTTAACCATTAATTTCCTCATGGTCGTTTTACCTTAAATCGTACCCGTGAATCACGGACACATCAGACAAATTAACAGGAGAGACCGAACATCCACAACTCTCAGTAGAGGTGGATCTGACCCACATCATTAATAGAGCGCGTCACTACGACCTCCAACAGATAGATCAGCATCGGAGCTCTGCCTCAACCCTCCTTCTCGATGAGAATAACTTTAGGTAGCGGCGGATCGCGGTTAGAATACTCACCCTGTTTTTCTTGGTTACTTTTTCGGAAACAATAATGTCCCATTCAGCGCTTAATTCTTTTGATGATTTTTACCAGCTTTTGGCTGACAGCTTGGCGAAGAATAGTCTGATCAAACTATTGTTGAGTAAGTACCGAGGGGCAGATAAAAGCTTGCAGCGCATTACGATTCGGCCGATCAGTTTGCAAAATGAATCTATGCTGTCGTTTGTGTATCAACACCAGACGAATCACATCACTAAAAACCTGAGTTATGACGAAGGGTTAGCTAGCATAAAACTGTTACTCGGTAGCGATTTTAAAAGTGCCCACTTAGCTACGGCGCAGGCAGAAGTTCAGCTTGAGATCAGCAAAAAAGGCAAAGTCCAAATCAGCACACATAACGTTAAACAAGCCGTCGCGGCGCCCTTAGAACATGACCGTGAGAAAAAGCGTTTTGTGGATATCGAACGTCCCTTCCTGACCAAGCTAGGGGTGACGGACAGCCAACATAATCTTATTCCTGCGATGTCGCGTAAATGGAAGCAAATTAATAAGTTTATTGAGGTTTTTAGCCAAGCGCTCGAAGCCTCACCCCACAAGAATGATCAACCAATCAATGTGGTCGATTTTGGTTCAGGTAAAGGTTATCTCACCTTTGCAATCCATGATTACCTTCGCCACAGCCTTCACAATGATGCGCAGGTGACTGGGGTGGAATTACGCCAAGCCTTGGCCGATTTATGTAATGAAACGGCGGCAACGCTGGATCATCAAGGATTGTCGTTTGTCTGCGGCGATGTGAGAACCCATGCACCTAAGCAAACCGATGTGATGATCGCGCTGCACGCCTGCGATATCGCCACTGACTATGCGATTCATTATGGTATTCGCGCCAATGCCGACATCATCATGTGTTCGCCTTGCTGCCATAAACAAATTCGCCCACAGATGCACAGCCCAGAATTGTTCAAACCTATGCTGCAATATGGGGTGCACATGGGCCAACAGGCTGAAATGGTGACGGATTCATTACGTGCGCTATTTTTGGAAGCCAACGGTTATGCGACTAAGGTGTTTGAATTTATCAGCCTAGAACATACCAATAAAAATAAGATGATTTTGGCCGTTAAAAAGCCACAACACAATCAGAAAGACAGCGCCGCAATACTCGCGCAAATTGCTGACATTAAAGCCTATTACGGTATCAAGGAACACTGCTTAGAAACCTTACTCGCGCAAACCCAAGCCGATTAACGGCCGGCGGTTTACTGGCAAAGCATTAAAACTTTGCGCTCATGACAACCCCGTTGAAATTGAGGCAATCTTTAATTCTTTGCTGCTGAACCGCGCTAAGGGTATCTATATTGTGGAAGGCAAACTCTGAGTGTTCGTGGCTTAAGTGGATCGGCAATGGCTCACCTTCTGCCCCATTTTTTGCCACCTCAGGCCCATCAGACAACAACAGTTCACAACGAAAAATAAAGGCTTGGGATTGATAGGCGCTGTGATAATACACGCCGCTCAAATAGTTAACCCGCACACTTAAGCCTAATTCCTCTTGGCATTCGCGCACTAAGGCCTCGTGAATCGTTTCACCGGGCTCGAGTGCGCCACCGGGCAAACCCCAAGCAAAATTACCATAATTGGCCTTAAGCAACAGTACTTGTCCCTGCGCATTAGTGATAACCGCGTGGCTGCTCAATCTAAAGGTATCGTTAAAGGCCACTCAGTTATCCTTGCATTTCTGTTCGGTACGTATTTGAGATATCAGACTAAATCACTTCGCCGCAAAGGTATTACAACTGGCGAGATTACCCGAATCAAACCCTGTCTTAAACCATTTCACCCGCTGCGCCGAACTGCCATGGGTAAAAGCATCGGGCTGTACGGCGCGACCCGCCATCTTTTGCAGACGATCGTCACCCACAGCACTGGCGGCGGCAATGCCTTCCGCTAAATCGCCCGCTTCAAGTAAGTTAAGTTGTTGATTGACATAATGCCCCCAAATCCCTGCGTAGCAATCAGCCTGCAATTCAAGTGCGACACTCAATTGATTCGCCTGCACTTTACTGCCAGATTGCTGGGCTTGGCGCACCTTAGTGCTAGTGCCCAGCAGGTTTTGCACATGGTGGCCTACCTCGTGGGCAATCACATAGGCAAAGGCAAAATCACCGGGCGCGCCTAATGTTTTAAGCTCATCAAGAAAGCTAAGATCGATATACACCTTGCTATCGGCAGGGCAATAGAAAGGCCCAGACTGCGCCTGTCCCATACCGCAGCCAGTGGAGGTCATATTGCGATAAAGCACTAACTTAGGCTCTCGATATTGCCCTTTGAGCAACTGGCCCCAAACGGTTTCTGTGGTGCCTAAAATGGCCGCCACAAACTGGGCATTTTCATCCTGTACCGCTGTTGTTGAGCTAGATTGGGATTGGCTAAGATGAGTTTGAGTATTCGGGTCAAGTGAAAGACCACCGGTAACATACTGAAAAGCAATATAAATGCCGCCGATGAGCAACACCACGCGGCCAAGTTTAGTTCTCAGCAAAAAGGGCAAGAACCTGAGTAACAAGGCACTCGGCACACCCGCAGATGCCATTTGCTGGCCGCGTCTGTCTTCGATATTGGAGCTTCTGTCAGTGTCACGCCAGCGCATCGCATTCCTTCACTCTGTAGTTAAAAACTCTCGTTAAACCGTTCGTTAAATCGCTATTTGAGCCACTTAGATGCACAACTCTGATTTCGTATTTGCACTCTAGCGCCTAGTGGTTAAAAGCCTAGTGATTAAGAGTCTAGTGGTTATTTCGCTTGTGTATCGCTTGTGGGCGCGTCTTTCAGTGAGCGTAAAAACAACCCTAAACCACCAAAGGCCAAAACGAGGATCACGATAAGTTCAAAGGCCGACATAGATTTAAAGTGGAATTGAATCGAGCTGATAACACCCACAATCAAGGCCGTTAGCGAACCTAAACTCAGCAGCCAAGCTAACTTACTCTTAGCGTCAAAAAACACCATAACAATGCCGATAATAAACGGCAGCATCACCATGCCTGTAGTAATCGACATGCCTTGCCCAAAGGCATTCACTCGATATAAACCATAGCCCAGCCCAAAGCTAGAACTCACTTGTATTGCATTGAACAATAAATAAAATCCGCCACACATCATGGCCAGACCCATAAAAAATTGTCCCGTCCCGCCCTGTGTTCCGCCCGCACCTTTCATAGATATCCTTTCTACATTAACGATTTTTGAGTGGCTTGTTCTATGGCCGTTTTCAGCCGTTGTTTTTCTTCCGCTGCTTTTGCCTTTTGGTACTCGTCGAGATTTTTATCCGCCTCGGCAACACAGCGCTGTTTATCTCGCATGGGCTCATAGGGATCGACATCAGTTCTGGCAGAACACTCTAATTCGGCGCAAGCAGATGTCAGCACAGTAAAGAACAAGAGCAGCATAATCAAAGGGAATGTCACCATCAAGCACGCCTCAGTGAATGACCCAAATAACACACCTCATTCATAGGTAACGCCCATATTGCCAATCACACATTTTTGCTAAGTGATATCAAGCTTATTCAGGCCCCATGTTGACATAAATTACGCTAAGGCCAACACTCAATGATGAATTTTTATACGCATGAACGACGACACTAAAGTGGATTAAATACACAGAGGCTAAAATAAGGATGCTGCAACGATTCCAATATAAGCCCTACCGTTAACATAAGGAATGCCTTTGAATACGCTATTAATAGGAAAAGGTGAACAACAGGTTCACTTAAATCTTAAGTATGCCAATCGCCATGGGTTAATTGCCGGTGCCACAGGGACAGGCAAAACCGTGTCGCTGATGAGTATTGCCGAAGGTTTTTCACGCCAAGGCGTGCCGGTTTTTATCACAGACGTTAAAGGCGATATCTCGGGTCTAGCGATGGCGGGTACTCCAAGTGAAAAGCTATTACAAAGGGCAACTCAAATTGGCATTGAGGATTATCACAACGAAGCTAACCCTGTGGTGTTATGGGATTTAGCGGGCGTTCAAGGCCACCCGCTGCGTACCACCATCAGCGAAATGGGCCCAACCTTACTCGGCCGAATTTTAGAATTGAATGACACCCAAAGCGGTATTTTAGACATAGTCTTTCAACTAGCGGACGACCAAGGGTTATTACTGCTCGACTTAGATGATCTGCGGGCCATGCTGGCCTTAGTTGCCGAGGAACGCAAAGAAATCTCCGCCAAATATGGTTTAATCAGCGCCCAATCCCTCGCAGCGATTCAACGCTCGGTACTAGGATTAGAGCGCGATGGCGGCAAAGACTTTTTTGGTGAACCCGCGTTACAGCTTGAAGATTTAATGCACACTAATTTGCAAGGACGCGGCATTATCAATTTATTAGCAGCAAACAAACTGATTTTAACTCCCCGTTTATATTCAAGTTTTTTGCTATGGCTACTCTCAGAATTATTTGAGAATCTGCCCGAAGTCGGCGATCCCGAAAAACCTAAGCTAGTGTTTTTTATCGATGAGGCGCATTTACTCTTTGAGGGTTGCCCACCGAGTCTATTAAAACGCGTCGAACAGATCATGCGCCTAATTCGCTCAAAAGGCGTAGGCGTTTATTTTTGCTCGCAATTTCCTGATGATGTCCCAAACGAAATTCTCGGACAATTAGGTAATCGTATTCAACATGCCCTGCGAGCTTACACGCCAAGGGATCAAAAGGCCGTTAAAACCGCCGCCGAAACCTTTGTGCCTAACCCCAAACTGGTTGTTAGCGACGTCATATCCCAGCTCGCTGTAGGTGAAGCCTTAGTGTCTATGTTAGCCGACAAAGGCGTGCCAACTATGGTCGAGCGCGCACTCATCGCACCGCCACGTTGCCGCATGGGACCCGCCACAAGTGAGGAGTTACAACAAGTCCGCGCCCAAAGCCCGATTGGAAGTAAATACGATCAGTTAATCAACCGCGAATCGGCCTACGAACGCCTTAACCAAAGACGAGTTGGTAACGCCACCAGCGACACCACATCCACAGCAAGTGATGTGCAAACGGATCAAAAAGCTGAGGAACAAGGTTGGTTCAGTGAACTTATTTTTGGTAATAAGCGCCGCCAAGGGTTAGCTGAAACCTTGTCAAAACAAGCGGCACGCACAGTTGGCAGCCAATTAGGTAAACAAATTTTGCGCGGTATATTAGGTGGCATGTTAGGTAAATCGAGCCGACGTTAGGCATATGGTACTTAGTTAAGCCTCCAATTAGGGCCCACTAAAACCACAAACAATGACGAAAATAGAGGTACTGTGTCCTTGTTCGCATATTTCTTATACAGGTTAACGCTAGCATTAGCATTAATTATTCTAAGTGATAGATGGATCATGGTACGGAATTCGGTGATAAGATTATTTTGCTGTAATCGCTCATTGAGGCAAATAAATTCACAGATAATTATCAATTATTTTAGATATTTGTAATTTAAAATGTTGTAATTCGAGATAAAAATTTCGCTTCAATCAGGACGTCATGGAATAGGTTCAATTAAGTACGGCTTACATGATTAGCCTGATGAATAACCAAAGAGTACATGGAGTTTTATATGAGTAAAGAGCAAAAAAACCGTAAAGAATCGAAGAAACAACCGCTGATGTCTCCTAAAGAGAAAAGAGCAGCAAAACATGCGAAAAACGCAACTAAAGGTTTCTTAGATAACACTAAATAGTGTCTTGTTATTAGGAGGTTTGTCCTCTAATAACACAAATAGGGTTAACTTAGGTTAGCCCTTTTTATTGCCCGCTTCATTGAACCAACCAAGTTTTACCTCACAATACAACCTTGCTCAAAACAGTCTCAGATCTCAGTTTTGTGATACAAAAGTAGCCGCTATCGACTATAGCCTAATTGACCTTTTTCAGGTTTTATGTAGTTATATTGAGCTGATTACGGTATTTACCGCTCGAAAGACCCTACATAACACTATAAAAAATAAGGATATTTCATAATGAAAATCAAAAAACGTTTTGTCGCCGTCGGCGCAGCAGTGACTCTCACACTCAGTGCTGCCGCTATGGCTGCTGCCCCCGCCTTTATCAACATTCTCACAGGCGGCACCAGTGGTGTGTATTACCCTATTGGCGTTGCGCTGTCGCAACTCTACGGCACAGGAATCGAAGGTTCTAAAACCTCAGTTCAAGCAACTAAAGCCTCAGTAGAAAACCTCAATTTATTACAAGCGGGTCGTGGCGAATTAGCGTTCGCTTTAGGTGATTCAGTCGCAGCAGCATATCAAGGTGATATTGATGCAGGCTTTAAAACGCCGCTGGATAAAATCCGAGTACTTGCCTCGGCTTATCCTAACTACATTCAAATTGTCGCTAATAAAGAGTCTGGCATTAAAACCTTGGCTGATTTAAAGGGAAAACGCATCTCAGTGGGTGCCCCTAAATCAGGGACAGAACTCAATGCCAGATCGATTTTCAAGGCTGCGGGATTAAGTTACGAAGACATGGGGAAAGTCGAGTTTTTACCCTATGCCGAATCCGTTGAGCTAATCAAAAATCGTCAATTAGACGCCACGTTACAATCTTCCGGTCTCGGCATGGCAGCTATCCGTGACTTAGCTGCGACAATGGCAATCAACTTTGTTGAAATTCCAGAAGATGTGATCGCTAAGATTAACAATCCCGCCTATCAACATGGCGTGATCCCAGCATCAACCTATGAAGGCCAAACCACCGACGTTTCTACCGTCGCCATTCAAAATTTACTGGTGACTCAAAGCGGTGTATCGGATGATTTAGCCTATCAGATGACAAAACTCATGTTCGAGCACTTAGACCGACTCGGTAACGCGCACTCCGCCGCGAAGACCATCAGCGTAGATAAAGCGACGAAAAATCTGCCAATACCACTGCACCCAGGTGCAGAACGTTATTACAAAGAAGTTGGTGCACTCTAAGTTTTACTGATATCTGTGCATCCTATTCCAAACTAAGCAATTGAGATGCCGTTAAATAACGGCATCTCGTTTATATCATCTCTGTAGTCTAATGCTGTGAGGCATAATATGAGTGATCCCCAACAAGGTCTCAGCGCAAATACTGGCGATTGGCCCAAGGCTCTATTTTATACAGCCTTAATTTTTTCTATTTTTCAAATCATCACTGCCGCTTTTCATCCCGTCTCGACTCAAGTACTGCGTGCCACCCATGTGGGCTTTTTACTGTTAGTGGTTTTTTTAAGTTATCCCGCTAGAGGAAAATCTCAGCCTTGGCAGCCACTCGCTTGGCTACTCGGTCTAGCTGGCATGGCCACAGCGGCTTATCAGTGGTATTTCGAAGCCGACTTAATTCAACGTTCAGGCGATCTGACCGATGCGGATATAGTGATAGGTATCACTTTGATCGTATTAGTGTTTGAAGCAGCGCGCCGAGTCATGGGCTGGGCGCTACCGATCATCTGTAGCATCTTTTTGATGTATGGCTTATTTGGCCAGTATTTACCCGGTGACTTAATGCACCGCGGCTATGGATTCGATCAGATCATCAATCAATTAGCCTTCGGTACCGAAGGGCTATACGGCACACCAACCTATGTATCGGCGACGTATATATTCCTGTTTATTCTCTTCGGCTCCTTTTTAGAACAAGCCGGAATGATCCGTTTATTTACCGACTTTGCCATGGGATTATTTGGCCACAAGCTCGGCGGTCCTGCAAAAGTTGCAGTAGTGTCATCGGCATTGATGGGGACGATTACAGGATCAGGTGTTGCCAACGTGGTCACAACTGGCCAATTTACCATTCCACTCATGAAACGATTCGGTTATCGCCCAGCCTTCGCCGGCGGGGTAGAGGCAACATCGAGTATGGGCAGCCAAATCATGCCGCCGATCATGGGCGCAGTGGCCTTTATCATGGCCGAAACCATTAACGTCCCCTTTATCGAGATAGCCAAAGCGGCATTGATCCCTGCGCTACTTTATTTCTGCTCCGTATTTTGGATGGTGCATTTAGAAGCCAAACGCGCCAATCTCTGTGGCCTGCCTAAAGATCAGTGCCCGAATCCATGGGCGGCAATTAAAGAGCGTTGGTATCTCCTTATCCCCTTGTTTATTTTAGTCTACTTGCTGTTTTCGGGTAGAACGCCGCTGTTCTCAGGCATGGTAGGACTCGCCCTCACATCGATAGTAATTTTAGGCTCAGCCATAGTACTGCGACTTTCCTCAATGGCGATGCGGATTGCCTTTTGGATTGCCCTTGGCATCCTTTGCGCTGGCTTCTTCCAACTCGGGATCGGGGTCGTATTTGGGGTTATCGCCTTATTAGTCGCCATTTGTTGGTTTATTAAAGGCGGCAGAGATACTCTCACCATCTGCTTGCATGCACTGGTAGAAGGCGCCCGTCATGCCGTGCCTGTGGGTATCGCCTGTGCTTTAGTCGGTGTGATTATCGGCATAGTGTCACTGACAGGAATTGCCTCGACCTTCGCGAGCTATATTCTTGCCGTTGGCCAAGATAACTTGTTCTTATCACTCGTGTTAACTATGGTCACTTGCCTAGTACTCGGCATGGGGATCCCCACAATCCCTAACTACATTATTACTAGCTCGATTGCCGCTCCCGCATTACTCGACCTCGGTGTGCCACTGATTGTGTCGCATATGTTTGTATTTTATTTCGGCATCATGGCCGATCTCACGCCTCCCGTTGCCTTAGCCTGTTTTGCCGCGGCGCCAATCGCTAAGGAATCAGGCCTTAAGATCAGCCTTTGGGCAATCCGTATCGCCATTGCAGGTTTTGTGATCCCCTTTATGGCGGTTTACGATCCCGCTTTGATGCTTCAAGGTGATAGCTGGTTAGCCACTGGGTTTGTCTTGCTAAAAGCGACTGTGGGTATTGGTATTTGGGGCGTCATCTTTACCGGATATCTATTACAAAAACTCTACTGGTGGGAACGCGTTATCGGCTTCCTTGCAGGTGCGAGCTTAATTCTTGCTACACCGTTGAGTGATGAAATTGGTTTTGGGCTCGCACTGCTATTTATCGTGCAACACAGCTGGCGAGCACGCAAACTCAAACGTCTCGCAGAGCAAGGATAAGCTCTTGAGATTATTGGTCGTTAATCAGCCATTGAAGGTAAACAGATGCTAGGCCTGTGTTTAGGCCTAGCGGGCACGCTGTGGACCCAAGTGCCCACAGACAACTTCGCCTTGGCATGGAACCATAGCATAGAAAAAATTCGCTGGGAGGAAGACTATAACGTCACCCCACAAGGATTAGTGTTGGTCGAAGCAAGAGTGAAAGGTACGGGTGCTGGAATGGAAATCCCAGATGATGCCTATCTTAAAAATGGCAGCTGGCATTATCAGCCCAAGCTACCCATTTTACCTGTGTTGCGCTTAGGTCGCACGCCCGAAGCAGGGGATTTTGAACTTTGCTTCACTCAAATCTCAGGAAAAGTGCAATGCCAAGCCATGAGTCATTGGATTGGCGTACCCAACAAACAAACAGCCGCGGTTGAACTATGGGGTTGCAACTCTTTGCCTTAAGTGCGTTTATCCATATATTTACGCTCAATTTCTATTAGGCGCTGATTAAAATCCTCAAGGTGTGCAAACATTTCGGCCTCAGCTTTCGCCCCATCTTTTGCGATAACCGCTTCGACAATGACATCATGCAAGCCTAAAGGATGAATTTCATCAGTCGGCGGCTGAAACTTAGTCGTTTGATTACTTAATAAAACCAACAAGGATTTTACGATCGCTTCTAAAAAGCGATTTCCAGACATTTCAGCGAGCAAATAATGTACTTGAGATCGCAATATGACAGTTTCGGGATAAGCCAATGAGTCACTTTCATGGCTATTCGCCTCTTGCAAAGCTTTAGCTTGCTCTGGAGTGCAATTTTTAGCAGCCATTCTAGCCACTTGCGGTTCAATCAGCATGCGTGCTTGACACAGTTCAGGAAGGGAAAGTTTCCCCATTAGAAATAAATCTTGGCAAGCATCACTTAAACGTTCAAAGGTTAAGTGCTTAACAAATGCGCCACCTGTTGCACCTTGGCGAATCTCCACTAATCCACCCGCTTCGAGGCTTTTGATCGCCTCTCTCACCACAGTGCGACTAACTTGAAATAATTCTATTAATTCGCGCTCAGAGGGTAATTTATCGCCAGCCTTATATTCGCCATCTAAAATAGCATTTTTCAGTTGCTGCCCGACTTCACTCGATGCTCTTATCTGCTTAATTGGCTTGAAGATATGCACTTGATTATCCCAAATATGCTTAGTGTCGCCATACTAGCATAAAACCGCATTAACGCAGAAAAAGTACTCTCATCTTTCCTACATTAGTGATTAAAAAACATTCACATTTGTTGATCCAAGTAACATCTGTGCGAATTTCGTAACTAGTTTCTCATATTCATCCTAACTTCGTTGTCGACATTAGTCATACGTCATACATTTAACCTAAGAATGTTAAACATAATTTCTTTAACTAGCTCAGACAATTCTGATCAGGGCTTACTAATAATAGGGAAGATGATGATGAAAAAATCTTATTTATCTTTGCTTGTGCTATCTACGCTAGCGATTCCTGCTACAGCAGATACCAGCATTGATCAAATGTTTAGCCAAGGTACGTTAAAAGGGGAATTACGCTTATTCGATTTTACCCGTGACTTTGATAATACGACGAACACTAAACACGATACGTCATTTGGCGGACTGTTTTATTACAATACCGCAAAAGTGAATGGCCTCAGTTTTGGGACCAGCTTCGCATCTGCAAATCCCATTTGGACCAATGATTCAGATGATGTCTACGGCCTAGTTGCTCGCGATGCCGCTGGCGACCATGACAGCGTCAACCGTTTACAGGAGTATTTTGTCCAAGGTAATTGGTGGGATACTCAATTCAAATTAGGTGCACAAGAACTGCGCACACCAATGATGAATCCCCATGACATTCGTGCGATCCCACGAACTTTTCGCGGCTTTTCAGCAGAAAATAAGAGTGTTGACAATCTAACGTTATCAGCACTCTATATTACAGATTCCATGGGGTGGTCTGATAATAGCTTCGTATCCGTAAAAGAGGCGGTACAAAGCGAATTAGCAAGAGCGGGTATTGTGGCAGATGTTGCCGATAACCCAGTTTATGCCCTAGGTGCTAAATATCAATTGCCCTTTAAGACAGTCCAAACTGAAGCCCATCTTTGGCACTACAGCATGGAAGATGTTTTCAATCAAACCTATGCCAAAGTGAAATTAGCCGCTGATGTTGGTCCAACGAATTTGTACTTAACACCTTCCTATTTAACTCAACAGGCAATAGGTGAAGAAACCGGCGGCCCACTCGATACCTATCAATATGGCTTCCATCTAGGCGCCAAATTGGCGGGGGCAGATCTCACTTATATGTACGCCAAAACCGGGGATGACACAGTGCTGACCCCATGGGGCGATGAAAAAGTGGTCATTCAACAGGTATATCAATCTGCACGGGCGAATGAAGAGGTCAACGCGTTAAAGCTGGCCTATGACTTTGAAAAATTAGGGGCGAGTGGATTAGAAGCCTATGCCTTTTATGGGCAGTACGATGTGCCAGAGGGGACTGCGTCAGATTTTAATGAAACAAACTTTTCAATCGCCTATAAATTTTCAGGCATGTTATCGGGCCTAGGTCTTAAGGCGCGTTATGCCATGGTCGATTTTGATCAAGCCGAAGATCTTGACGATCTGCGTTTATATGTCACTTATAAATTTGCCTTAGGTAAATAGTTCATCCGTTTTAACTCCCCTGCACCAAAACTTATATGGGTGTATCAGCCTTGTTCGATACACCCAATTTTTGTACCGCAAAATTACCCATACCCAACTAAAAGTTGCGGTAAACACTTTGACTTAAGGATTGAGATTAAATGGAAACAAAGAATTTCTTACTTATTCCAGCCGTTGCTATGTCATGTTTTTTATTTAGCGGATGTGGAAATAACGATAACGCCGAAACCCCATTACCACAGTTAGCCTCGGCCACACCCGCCACACTGAATCTATGTAGTGAAATTGCTTCACAATATAATTTCAAAAATACTGTGATAACGAACTCACAAATTATTGCGGCTGGCAATGTTGAATATAGCGCTACTGAACGTTACCGAGCACCAGAACATTGTTTAGTGACTGGTTATATGAATGAAAGGATGGATGGGAACTGGCATTGCGGGAGAAACCCGCTATGCGATCGGCTTTGAAATGCGTTTACCCACTAACTGGAATGGTCGATTCTATTATCAAGCCAATGGCGGCCTCGACGGTTCGGTCGCTAAGGCGGTTGGCCGCTTAGTGTTTTCCGCAGGCCCAGATTCTGCCGCCCTCAATGAAGGGTTCGCTGTGATAAGTTCTGATATGGGGCATCCAGCACCAACCCCTTTCTTTGGTTTAGATCCTCAAGCAAGGCTTGACTATGGTTACAATGCTGTGGCCGAGTTAACGCCAATGGCGAAAAATTTAATAGAAAAAGCATATGGTAAACAACCTGATAGATCATATTTTGCCGGTTGTTCTAACGGTGGTAGACACACTATGGTCGCGGCCAGTCGTTTTGCCGATATGTACGATGGCTTTCTAGTAGGCAACCCTGGATTTAACTTACCTAAAGCTGCAGTAGCGCAAATGTATGGTGTTCAAGAGTATTCAAAGCTGGTTGAATTTGATGGTCCTGATATTTTAGCCACACTACAAACCGCCATTACCCCTGAAGAATTCTCCCTCGTTTCCCAAAAAGTCCTCGAGCAGTGTGATGCCCTTGACGGCGTGAGCGATGGCATTATTACCGACACCTATTCCTGTCAAAAGACCTTTGACCTTGAACGTGATGTTCCAACCTGTTCAAGTGACAGAGATAATACCTGCTTAACAGCAGAGCAAAAGCAGGTACTCGGCAATATCATGGCAGGGCCCCATAACAGCAAGACAGGTGAAGCCATTTATACTGACTTCCCATACGATGCGGGTATCGGCGCATCTGGTTGGGCTTCCTGGGAATATAACATGGCGCTCAATCGAGACCCTGGTGCCGTTGGTTTTATTTTTAGTTCGCCACCAACCCCCTTTAATGGTGCAACTGAACAATCCAGTTTGGAATTTGTGCAATCATTTAGCATGGATGAGGATACTCAACGGATCTATGCCACGGATTCGATTTACTCCGAATCGGGTATAGACTTTATGACACCGCCCCAGCCAACGGATCTTTCGGTCATAAAAAATCGCGGCGCTAAGATGATGTTGTTCCATGGAACATCTGACCCCGTATTTTCAGCCAATGATACAGTGAACTGGTATAACGAATTAGCCGAGGCCAATGCTGGGCACGCAGAAACCTTCGCCCGTTTATTCCTTATCCCTGGGATGAATCATTGCGGCAGCGGTCCTACCACAGATAAATTTAACATGATCCGCGCATTGGTTGACTGGGTTGAAAAAGGAGTCGAACCCCAAAACATCACGGCTTCAGTCCGCCCTGAAAATGCCGAACTACCCAGTGATTGGTCAAAAAACAGAACGAGGATCCTCTGCCCATACCCCCAATTCGCAAAATACAATGGTATAGGTAATGTTGAAGATGCCACCAATTTTACCTGTGTATCGCCTAAATAATCCCTAGGGCATTAAAGCCCAAAGGCCACCTCAATATTGTTGAGGTGGCCTACCTCAAATCATGTTTATTTATAAATAGTCCCTATTTGTTAACTACTTAAACATGCATAAAATCAGACGCTCATATTTCCCGCGTCGCCAAACTTATTCATTCAATAAAGTCCTATATTAGATTGTTTTAAAAAGAATAATCACATTCATCGCTCAAAATGCCAGCATTTTGTGAAGCACTGCAAAGATGTAATTAATACCTCTTTTGGTTTATTGTCATATGTCATACATTTAAACGTATGTTGTTAATGAATGAGAATTTAATCACTTTCACACAACTGCACTTCTAGTTTTTAAGGCAAACAAATCACATACGGTTATGGCCAGATCCATTGTCGTTGCTAACGATGTCATATCGACCTTAGCAATGAGGACCCAAGGAGTATCAAAATGAGTAAAGAGCATTCACAGAAACCGAAAGAAATCGATCAATACACTGCTAGCGTGCTTCAGAATGGTATATCTCGAAGAAGTTTCCTAACTCGAGCTGCAGTGGGAAGTGGTGGCTTAGCCTTTGCAAGTCTTGGTATTGCTTCAGCGAGTGCTGCACCACTTCAAGTTGGCACTGAATATGGCGAAATTGGCGGCGCAACGCTCAATTTTCTACCTAAGCCAAAACCTATTGCTGATAAAGATATTGCAACAACCCAAACCTTTGATGTCGTCGTCGTCGGTGCTGGAGCCTCTGGTGTGCCTGCGGCTCTATCCGCCAGAGAAAGTGGTGCAACCGTTGCGTGTTTACAAAAGCAAGCCATTCCAGTCTCTCAAGGAAACACTGGTTCAGGGATTGACCTGAAAAACAGTGATAAATCAGCAATTGAAGCTTTAGTTAGCCGTTTAATGGCGGATAACGCGCACCGTTCACATCCCGGTCTTCTTAAGCAATGGGCTTACAATTCAGGTGAAGCTGTCACTTGGGTTATCGATAGAGTTAAACAAGGTGGCGGCCAGATTGTTGACCAAGGAACTAAAGTGCAGCACGGTATTCGCGGAATTGCTGATACTGATGACCGTTTAAATTTTATCACTTCTTTCTGCGGCCCTAAACCCTACACCACGGGTGATGCTATCCGCGCATTAGCTAAAACAGCGGAAAAAGCAGGCGTTAAGTTTTTCTTTAATACTCCTGCACAACAATTAATCCAGGATGAGTCAGGAAAAGTCATCGGCGTCATTGCTCAAACTCGTGATGGTAAGTACCACAAATACATGGCGAAGAAAGGTGTCATTCTGTCCTCTGGCGACTATCAAAATAACAAAGCCATGTGTGACTTCTTCATCCCCGAACTGAAAAACTTTGAACGTAAACAAATGGATCGTACCGGTGACGGTTTTGCTATGGCCTATTGGGCTGGCGGCGTTATTGAACCTGTTGGACATACCAAAATGTTGCACGACTTCGATGCCGGCCCGGCTTCCATGTGTGACATGCCATTCTTAGCGGTAAACCGTAAAGGTGAGCGCTTTGTGAATGAGAAGGTTGAGATGTCTCTAATGAATAACTACTTGAAAGATGAGCAGAATGCGGGGCATTACTCACAAGTATTTGATTCTGACTATATGACGCAAGCGAAGGATTGGCCTGGCCACCTCTATTCTCCTGAAGAGCTTAAAGTTTATATGCCTGAAGTTCCTGGTGAGAAAACAGGAGTATTTCCCTCTTTGATCAACACCCATTCAGCTAACACATTAGAAGAATTGGCTGTGAAGTTAGAGTGCGATCCAAAAACCTTTGTTGCCAGCGTTAACCGTTATAACGAGCTGTGCAAAAAAGGTAAAGATGAGGACTTCGGTAAACCTAGAAGCAAAATGGTACCAGTGCTCAAACCACCGTTTTACGGTATTCACCGTCGTATGCGTATTTCTACTTTATGTTCAGGAATTCTCGTTAACGACAACCACCAAGTACTTGATGCCGATGGTAAGGAAATTCCAGGTTTATTCATTGTTGGTAACCTAGGAGCAGGTTTCTACGGTGGCGTTGACTACCCATTAACGGTATTTGGCTTGTCTTTAGGTCGCTGCTACACCTTCGGCTATTTAGCTGGCAAATATGTAGCAAAGCTATAGAACACATAGTCATCAATAATGGATGCCTCACATTTTGGCATCCTGTGAAATGAATAATGGGATCAAACAATGAAAAACTTAACAATTATATTGGCTATTATTTTGGGTATTTTCGCTGGCAGCGCGTTCGCTAAAGAGAGTACTTTACTCGATCAAACTCATATGGCGAAAGGCCTTAAATGTGCAAGCTGCCATGGTGCAGAAGAACGACAAGCAGTCCCTATGCTCAAGTGTGTACAATGCCACAACACTAAGAAATTAGCGGAAAAAACGGCGGATGTAAAACCAACCAATCCCCATAAAAATCGCCACTTCGACACCGAAACTGATTGCAGTAAGTGCCACCATGTACACAAAAAATCTGAAAACTATTGTGTCAGTTGCCATCAACCATTTAATTTTGTAACTCCATAAGCTGATGACACTACGCTTAAAAAGCTAAAAAACAAAAAACCACCATTAAAGGTGGTTTTTTGTTCGAATAAGGCACTGTAATCAAATCTAAATTAAGTATTACTAAGATCAGCAGGCTTGGAACATTATTCCGACGACTGATAAAAACAATATCCATGCTTTCCTTGGTGTTTCACGCGATACATGGCGGCATCCGCGCGATCACAACTCTCGGCAAAACTATCACCATAGCCAAATATATCAATACCGATACTCAGGCCTACCTCTACTTCACAACCTTCTAGCAGGAATTTATCTCGATAAACATCGAGCAATGATTGTGCGAGCGCCCCTAAAGATTCACGATCAAATGACGGCAGTAATATCACAAACTCGTCACCCCCTAACCGTGCGATCTGCGCAAATTCACCTGCATGAGATACCAAAGTATGCGCAACGTGCATCAACAGGCTGTCACCAAACTTATGGCCGTGACGGTCATTTAACGCTTTAAAACCATCAAGGTCGATAAAAAATAACGCACCGTGAATACCTGATTGCGAGGATTCATCGAATACTTTGGCAATAGCTTGGCGATTCATTAAGTTGGTGAGTGGATCACTGTGGGCTAAACGGGCTAAATCTATTTCGTAGCGCTTTTCTTGAGTAATATCAATATGGCTGCCCATCATTCGCAGTGGTGTTCCATCAGCTAAGCGCTCGACAATACGCCCACGATCGGACACCCAGGTTATGCTGCCATCTTTGTGTAGCATTCTGTGAACTGCTTGATAGTAATCGGCTTGACCATTCACATGATCTTCAAAGGCTTTTATCACCCATTCTTTATCTTCGGGGTGTAATTTACTTTTCCAGATATCAACATGGGCAGCAAACTCTTCAGGACTAAACCCGAGCATTTCGCCCCAGCGCATGTTAAATATGGTTAAATTTCCGCTTGGAATATGCTGTTCCCATAGACATAAACCATTACCATCGAGGGCCGCAAAGAGTTTTTCTTCGGCACGATAATTCAACGCTGCTAAATGAGCGTTTTCACTTTTTAGCTGAGCGATCTCAGCCTGAAGTTGCGCAATTAACTCTGCTGCAGTATCCGAAGCCACGACAAATCTCTTTCCTTTAAGTGGGAAAATTGAGTCCAGTGTAAATCACCCTATGCCGAAGCAACATAGCGAGGAGTGCAAAAATGAGCCAGAATCATATTGGCTCAATTGAGCTTACACAGACTCTCGTAGTCCTGTCACGCTTAGTCGCGAGTCAGCACTTCGAGCAATTCGATCTCAAAGGTGAGATCAGAATTTGGTTTGATATGTGCCCCCACTTGGCGCTCGCCATAAGCTAAGTGAGCAGGGACTAACAACTTACGTTTGCCACCGACTTTCATCCCCACAATACCTTGATCCCAGCCTTTAATCACACGGCCAGTACCAATTACACATTGAAACGCTTGACCACGATCATAGGATGAATCGAATTGGGTACCATCCTGTAAAAAACCACGGTATTGGGTAGTGATCAGTGCGCCTTTTACCGCTTCTTTTCCTTCGCCCACTTGCAGATCGATTACTTCTAATTCAGTCATATCTTCATTCTCTTTTCTTTTCGCACTTAGGGCGTGATATTCAACTTTGCGCAGGATTTTATCACCGAAGAGCGGGCTTGTCGGCGCAATCTAAACATTTCTGCAGCTTGGTTCACTGCTTAATCCTTAATAATAAGGTCATCATGGGCGATAACATCATCACTCGCCCTTTAAATTACTGTCGGTTAGCCCAATATATAAGTCGTATAAACGTTTTATTTTGGAGCTTTGCCATGATTATTGCCTGCCCCCATTGCGATACGTTAAACCGCGTTCCCGATGAGCGTTTAAACCAACAACCCACTTGCGGTAAATGTAAGCTCAGTGTCTTTACGGCTGCGCCAATTGAACTCAATAGCGCAAACTTTGCCAACCATGCTAATAAATCAGAGCTTCCCCTTGTCGTTGACTTTTGGGCCAGCTGGTGTGGGCCCTGTAAAAGTTTTGCGCCCATATTTTCTGCAGCAGCTAAGACATGGGAGCCTCAATTTCGCTTCGGTAAAATCAATACTGAAGAACAGCAAGCCCTCGCGGCTCAATTTAATATTCGATCTATTCCAACCTTAATGATTTTTAAACAAGGCCACATACTCGCCCAGCAAGCCGGAGCTTTGCCCTCCTCAGCGTTAAACCAATGGTTAAATGCCTATAAATAAGAGGATTGAGCTAAGATACAAACGCTCAGCCGAGCTAATTTGTAAAGGTAACGAAAATTGAAAAAAGCAATGTTCTTACTGGGCGCAGTGCTCTTGCTAGTGGTGACAGGATGGGGTTTACAACAACATCTCACAATTGATACTTGTCTCGACAAGGGAGGGACTTGGAACGATGACACTAAGCAATGCATTCGTCCATTCGAACAAGGGATAGCCTTTACTCGCAGTGATCATAATTCTGCCGAGCCGCAGACAGCTTATGTTTATCTTTCAGAGAATTTACAGCAAGCAGAAGTGTTTTTTGCCATGACAGATAAGCCTATTATTTTACAAGCCGTTAATGTCACTGAAGGCGATACCGCTCCCGTATTATATAAAAATGACATTGAACAGATTGATATCATCAACGTAAAAGAAATCTTTTATCTACGTTATCAACATCAAGCAATTTATAGCGCAAATACTTTTAGTCGCAACTTAACCTCAGATTAAGTGCAAAACATAAGCATAGAGTAAACTTCGAAACACTAAGCCCAAAAACTCGGTACGACGACTCTGCTAGGAAAAATGCGTATCCGCCCTATGCTCTTCATAAGGCGAATACTATTCTAGCGGCAACGTTGAAACACAAAGTTGCCATGAAATATATCAGTGTTAAATATCCCAGAAGGTATGGGCGATAATACCCAAGACTATCATACTGATAAAGTTGATGATCATACCCACTCGCACCATTTCCGATTGCTTGATATGGCCAGAACCATAAACAATAGCATTGGGCGGTGTCGCCACCGGCAACATAAAGGCGCAAGAAGCTGCAATACCAATCAGCACAGATAACATTACAGGCGATATGCCTAATGCCTCAGCAATCGCAGCAAATACAGGCACTAATAGTGCAGCGCTGGCGGTGTTACTGGCAAATTCAGTCAACATCACCACAAAAGCAATCACAGCAAAGACGAACAACGACATGTGAGTGCTACCGAAAATATCTGTCATCCAGTGAGCTAAAAATACGCTGGTGCCAGTGGTTTTTAGTACTGCGCTCAGTGTTAAACCACCACCAAACAATATGAGTACACCCCAATCTGTGGTCGATTCAATTTTCTTCCAGCCGACCAAACCTAAGCCCGAGAGTAAAACGACGGCACCTAAGGCGACTATGGTATCAAACTGAGTGATGCCACCTAATGCCTTAGCTAACGGTACACTGAAAATCCAGCAACATACGGTAGTCAGGAAGATAAGCAGAGTAAATTTCCCCTGAAATGTCAGCTTCTGAGCTTCAACATTCACATCGAATTTGGCAGAAAGATCAGGCTTAAAATACCAATACAAGGCAATCAACATCATAGGTAGCATGAGGATAACGGTTGGAATACCAAACTTCAGCCAATCACTAAAACTTAAGCCCACTTGAGCCGCAGCAATCGCATTCGGTGGGCTCCCCACTAAAGTACCGATACCGCCTATGTTGGCCGAATAGGCAATACCGAGCAGTAAGAATACATAGGTGCTGTGGTATTTTTCGCGGTCGAGCTGCTGCAAAATCCCGAGTGCCAATGGCAACATCATCGCCGTGGTCGCGGTATTGCTGATCCACATCGATAGCAGCGCAGTTACTCCAAACAGCATCAAACAGGCAATACTGAGTTTACCCTTAGAGGCTAGCAGCAGCTTTTGCGCTATGAGGGTATCAATCTTTTGATGATGCAAGGCCGCAGCCAATACGAAACCACCAAAGAATAAGTAAATGATGGGATTGGCAAAGTTACTCATTGCCTCCTTGGTTTCAAACACCCCAAAGAATACGGCGAGTATAGGAACGAGAATCGCAGTGATACTGATGTGAATCGCTTCGGTCAGCCAAAGAATCGCGGCAAAGAACAAAATGGCCAGCCCAGTATTCACCCCTTGTTCGAAAGGTAAACCGTAATAAAGTGCAAATAACAGCACAATATCAGCCACTAGGATCAGCATTTTTTTCTTATCGAGCCCCTCGCTGACGGGAGCTTTATTAGGTGGAGCAGTACTTGAATCTGTTAAAGACATGGTTACAACCTTAATACCATTTTATTTTGACGCAAATTTAGGGCATAGATCACACTTGGCAAAGCGGTTTATTTTGTAATTTTATCACTTGGCAACAACATTTATTGCTGAGCTAGCACGCACAAACGGCCGATTAGCGACAATAATCACCAAATTCTGATCGACACCTTTGTTTTAAAATTTCAAACGGACAAAGATCGAACAAAACCTTGCCCACGTTGTAATTTAATTAATGTTTAAAACTGAGACATAGATCACGCCACACTTTCTACCAAGGTGATAATCAACTAATTAATCATACCTTCTGATCATTGGTAGGATTAGGTATTATTCCCCAAATTTGGCACAAAATTGAATGTGTGTAGCGCTAAATCGAATCTAGGTATCGTTGAATGTGCACTAAAACTGCGACGCAGTGAACAGCAAGCGAACAACACAAACGTATTGCAACAAAGCAACATAGAAAACCCAATATCTACATGAATCGTAAACACAAATATTATTCACCACCACAGTCAATCTAACTCACTTTACCCTGTCAGCGATCCAGCCTAAAGTCGCGACCGCAACCCCGCCAGCTGTATATTATTTGTCTGTTTTCGGAACCGCCCGTGGAAAAAATTGCCTTAACTCAGTCGGCTCAAAAGCCCAGCCTTTTCGTCCCCGTAGCAGGGTTAAGTTTGTTTGCTTTGGCATCAGGCTACTTAATGAGCTTAATCCCACTGTCGCTCACTTTTTTCGAACTCAGCACCTCACTTGCTCCATTACTGGCCAGTATTTTTTATTTAGGTTTATTACTGGGGGCGCCTTGTATTGCTCCTGTTGTTGCCCGTATCGGCCACAGTAAAGCCTTTATCCTTTTTTTGAATATCCTTCTTTGCAGCGTTGTCGCTATGATATTAATCCCCAAAAGTGGAGTCTGGTTAGCCTCTCGACTTATAGCGGGATTTGCGGTTGCAGGGATTTTTGTGGTGGTTGAATCATGGCTATTAATGGCCGATACCCAAAAGCAACGCGCTAAGCGGCTTGGACTTTATATGACAGCGCTTTATGGAGGCACTGCCTTAGGACAATTAGCCATTGATTATTTAGGTACAAAGGGCAATCTACCTTACCTAGTGATCATGGGATTATTAGCCGCGGCAAGTTTACCCGCGCTACTGGTAAAACGCGGTCAACCTCAGGTAAGCGAACAACAATCAATGTCATTGTCTGCGCTAAAAAACCTAAGTCAGCCTGCCATTATGGGATGTTTAGTCTCTGGATTATTGCTTGGCCCTATCTATGGTTTACTTCCCATCTATGTGGCACTGGATATGGGGCTTGATCAGCAAACAGGACAATTTATGGCCCTCATCATAGTGGGTGGCATGCTAGTACAACCTTTAGTCAGTTATTTATCTCCTCGAGTTAATAAAAGTGGCTTGATAGTAAGCTTTTGCCTACTGGGTGTCGCAGCATTATTGCTGCTCACTCAGCATTCAAATATGACGCTGATTATTGGATTTCTATTGCTTGGCGCAAGCGCTTTTGCCCTTTACCCGATTGCAATCAGCTTAGCTTGTGACGACTTGCCTGCTAGCCAAATTGTTTCAGCGACTCAAGTGATGCTGCTGAGCTATTCGGTGGGGTCAGTGATAGGCCCATTAGTTGCCAGCAGTTTTGGCCAAACGGAGTTCGGCTTACTCATTTATTTAGGCATATGCTGTATTCTGAGCAGTATTTACATTTTTGCTCAATTACTTATTAATACAAAGCCAAGTTTTTCCTCGCCTTAACAAGTCCCATAAAATACATTGCACAGCGACTCAATAAGCAGCCACTTAATAAACGACATGCTCATCGAGTGGCTCAAATAGAAAACATCTGCGGTCAAATCAACACAAAACGAACAGCAAGATGATCCACAAAGGTCATAACGTTAAAAATCAGTACGCTTAGTTTTAACATTCAGACAGGGCAGTTGCTTATCCTCCCTAAGTCGCGATAATGCAGCTTACTTAAACACCTGTGCTGATTGTTTTTCCTGAGATTTAACTATGCGCCTCGATAAATTCCTCTGTAAAAGCACAGATCTTGATCGCAAAGCCGCAAGAGTCACCATTCTTAACGGCTCAATCACAGTCAATGGCGCTATCGCGACAAACTGCGCGATGCAAGTACATGAAAATAATACTGTCAGCCTTAATGGAAAGCCGCTAGCGCCACGCCCATCTCGCTATATCATGTTGCACAAACCTGCTAATACCTTGTGCTCAAATGTGGATGGAGCCTACCCTTCGCTATTTCATCTGCTCGATATCGAACGTGCATTTGACCTGCACATCGTTGGCCGCCTAGATGCTGATACCACAGGCTTAGTGCTACTGACTGATAATGGCCGCTGGTCGTTTAATATTATCTCGCCTCAATATCAGTGCGAAAAAGTCTATCGTGTCCAACTGCGAGATCCACTCGACAGCGAAGCGACTGCAGCCATAGCCGCAAAGTTTGCCGCAGGGCTAAATCTACAGGGCGAAACCGCCCTCACTCTGCCAGCAACACTGCAGCAAGTGGATGAAAAAACCGTGCTACTCACGCTCACCGAAGGCAAGTTTCATCAAGTCAAAAGGATGTTTGCCGCCGTGGGCAATAAAGTGGTTGCCCTACACAGGGCGCAAATTGGGGCAGTGGCTTTAGATATCGATGTAGGGAAATGGCGCAACTTAACCTTGGCGGAGATAAGCTCCTTCACATCCTAATTGATTAACAAGGCTGAAGCAGACAGGCCGCCTACGTTTATCGACGGTAAAAAAGCAAACAAATACTGATAGGTTTGCAAATCAATCCCATAAAAAATCCCAGTGTTAGCAACAACACTGGGATGTTTATGTGTTTGATACTGCTTAGCGGAATATGAATCGACTAAGAACAGCAATCGTTGCGGCGAACCCAGCTTCTTGGGATCTTCTCAAAAACCACTTTTGCCATGAGTAACGCCAGCACTATGCCAGAGGTTGCCACTAACCATTGAGGTAACATTTGGTGCTCTTCACCAATTTGTGGCATCACCACAAAACCAAAGGTATTAACCAGATAATTGACCAACATACCGGCCACTAAGGCCACGCCAATCACACCGCCAAGATAGCCCCACAGCGCACGTTTACCTAGCTCTTTAGCCACTATGCCTAAAGTCGCGATATTGGTTGCCGGACCTGCCATCATAAACACGAGTACAGCACCCGGTGACACTCCCGCCAGTAATAATCCAGCGGCAATCGGTGTCGATGCGGTCGCGCAAATATACATAGGCACAGAAACGAGCACCATCACTAGCATAGCCAGAATGCCATCGCCCCATTTAGCCAAAAAGTCAGCCGGCACATAGGTTTGTACCAGAGCTGCGAAAAATAAGCCCACCAGCAGCCACAGCGTAGTATCACGCACTAAATCCGTTGCCGCATATTTAAGGCCAATTCCGATACGACTGAGTACCGATTGCGACTTAAATTCAGTCGCCATATCTTGAGTAGAGGCACAGCAGCTATCGCCTGCAGTGTTAGTACTCACCTGCTCTGCATCCTTAGCACTGCTGCCGCAGCAGGCGCCTTTTTTCACCACCACTATTTTTTCAGGCTCTGTGGTTTGACTGCCACAACATGACCCCACGCTTTCTGCTTTAGCAGCGTTAACCTTAACCACAGAACCCATAGTTTGAGCAGATCCCATGGTTTGACCGCCAACAGCCATAACACTTGAAGAACCTGCCATTAAGCTCTGCGCCGCCATAGGCGTCATTTTGATCTTCGGCTTTGGCTCGGCTGCAGGCGCATCAACATTGTCATTACCACAGCAGGAAGACTTTACGGGCGTTATCGCAGGCGTAGTCGATGAGCAGCAGCTTTTAACCGCTTCGGCTTTTACCATCTCTGGCTGAGCCACTGATTTTGAGGCGCAGCAAGACGCCTCACCCTCTAATGGCTTATCTGATTGAGTTTCTACCTTAACCACTGACTTGCCATCGTCATCATCACGGCCAACGAGTAAGCCCGCCACAATCGCACTGGTAATCGCTGCTATCGGTCTGACGATCGCCATAAAGGGGCCGAGTAACACATAAGAAACCGCGATGGAATCGACGCCCGTTTCAGGGGTTGAGACTAAAAAGGAGGTGGTGGCCGCTTTAGAAGCACCCGAGCGACGCAGCCCTACGGCGGCGGGGATCACTCCGCAGGAACACAAAGGTAAAGGTGCGCCAAGCAGCGCCGCTTTCACTACGGTTTTAAAACCGTGACCACCGAGCTGCTTTTGCATCCACGCCATTGGCACGAATACTTTTAATAGCCCAGCTAAAATCAGGCCCAGTAACAACCAAGGCGCCGAGTCTAAAAACAGATCAATAAAATTCTTCAGTAACATAATTAATTCCCTGACTCTTCATAAATGGCTTTGCCGTGATGATTCTGGTGCGTTTGGTACTGATTTACATTATGAGAATGATGCTCAACGCGTACCCGCTCAGTGCTGGACTCCAACGCCTCTAAAATAGAGCAATGTTCGGCGCTACGTGGCCCACCACAACAGGCATCAGACAAGCTTTGTAAACTCGCTTGAAAATGATTCAGCTCAGCAATTTTTGCCTGTACTTGAGCCAATTTACAATCAACCATGCCTTTTACATCGGCACAGACTCGGTTAGATTTATCGAGTTCAATCGACAGCAATTCACTGATTTCATTGAGGGTAAAACCCACAGCTTTCGCCCGTAAAATAAAGCGTAATCGCGCAGCATCGGCCTCGGTATATACTCGATAGCCAGACTCAGTACGGCTCGAAGGCGCGAGTAGGCCGTGCTTCTCGTAGAATCTTAACGTGTCGGCTTTCACCTCACATAAATCCGCCAATTCACCAATACGATACATGTCTTCATCCTTTGCGAAATAGTCCACAACTCAGGGATCATTTCCAGCATACAACTCAATAATGCAAGTATAAACCTTGGAGCCTACTCCAAGGTCAAGAGGTAATTTTAACTTTACTGAAAGCCAACACGGCAATGCCGCTTTGTTCTGATATGAATATTGTGAAATCACGCAGAAAAAACACCCGTAAATCGAGTTTTACGCTAGAATACGCGCGCTGTGACGAAGGGATAAAAAGTTAGCTAATAAAGTAAAAATAGGACCAAGGGACTTTTGGAAAGCAGTACAACGTTAAGGCTGTTCTGTTTTCCGAAAGATCCTTGAAACTAAAATAACTGGACCCTGTACCCAAATGACTGCTGCAAATAATGCCAGACCCATTCGTCGCGCGCTGTTAAGCGTTTCAGATAAAACCGGAATTCTCGAGTTCGCCAAAGCACTTCACGCCCAAGGTGTAGAATTGTTATCAACTGGCGGCACCGCTCGCTTGTTAGCGGATAACGGCGTGCCTGTTATCGAAGTATCTGATTACACAGGACACCCTGAGATCATGGACGGTCGCGTTAAGACGCTGCACCCTAAAGTGCACGGCGGCATTTTGGCGCGCCGCGGTCTTGATGAAAGCGTGATGGCCGATAACAATATCAATGCCATCGATCTAGTTGCGGTTAACCTTTATCCCTTCGCTGAAACTGTGGCTAAAGCCGGTTGTACCTTAGAAGACGCTATCGAAAATATCGATATTGGCGGCCCAACTATGGTGCGCGCGGCGGCAAAAAACCACAAAGACGTTACCATAGTCGTTAATGCGGCCGATTACGATCGCGTACTTGCAGAAATGACGGCTAACAATGGCAGCACGACCCATGCGACGCGTTTCGACTTAGCGATTGCGGCCTTTGAGCACACTGCGGGTTACGATGGCATGATCGCCAACTACTTCGGTACTATGGTTCCTGCACACAGCACGGACGAATGCTTTGCTGATTCTAAGTTCCCACGCACGTTCAACACCCAATTAGTGAAGAAACAAGACTTACGCTATGGCGAAAACAGCCATCAAGCGGCGGCTTTCTATGTTGACACTAAAATTGATGAAGCTTCTGTGGCTACCGCGATTCAGTTGCAAGGCAAAGCCTTGTCTTACAACAACATTGCCGATACCGATGCCGCCCTTGAGTGCGTAAAAGAATTCTTGGAACCCGCCTGTGTTATCGTTAAACACGCTAACCCCTGTGGTGTGGCATTAGGTAAAGACTTACTCGATGCCTATAACCGCGCTTATCAAACTGACCCAACCTCAGCCTTCGGTGGCATTATCGCCTTCAACGGCGAATTAGATGCGGCGACGGCGAGTGCGATCGTTGAGCGTCAATTCGTTGAAGTGATTATCGCCCCAAGCGTTAGCCAAGCGGCGCGCGATGTGGTTGCCAAGAAGACCAACGTGCGTTTATTGGAATGTGGTCAGTGGAACACTAAGACCCAAACCTTAGACTACAAACGTGTTAACGGCGGCTTGTTAGTGCAAGATCGTGACCAAGGCATGGTCGGTTTAGAAGACATCAAAGTGGTTTCTAAACGTCAACCGACTGCAAGCGAACTGAAAGACTTAATGTTCTGCTGGAAAGTGGCGAAATTCGTTAAATCTAACGCTATCGTTTATGCCAAAGACGGCATGACTATCGGTGTCGGCGCTGGCCAAATGAGCCGCGTTTACAGCGCTAAAATCGCCGGCATCAAGGCCGCAGATGAAGGCTTAGAAGTGGTGAACTCTGTAATGGCATCCGATGCTTTCTTCCCCTTCCGTGACGGTATCGATGCCGCAGCGGCTGCGGGCATTAGCTGCATCATCCAACCGGGTGGCTCAATGCGCGATGCTGAAATCATCGCAGCAGCAGACGAGCACGGCATGGCCATGGTGATGACAGGCATGCGCCACTTCCGTCATTGATAACAACTTAAATCAAACTTGGCCCTAGCGATTAGGGCCTTTTCCTTTGCGATGTGTGGGAGTTTTAACCATGAAAGTGTTAATCATTGGTGGCGGCGGCCGCGAACATGCCCTAGCTTGGAAAGCCGCTCAATCGGCTCAAGTTGTTACCGTTTATGTAGCACCCGGTAATGCGGGCACAGCCCTAGAACCTAATGTTGAAAATCTGGCGATCAGCGCCACCGACATCCCTGCTCTGCTCGATTTTGCGAAAACTAATAAGATTGAACTGACCATAGTCGGCCCAGAAGCACCACTCGTTATCGGTGTCGTCGATGCCTTCAACGCCGCAGGTTTAGCGATTTTTGGCCCAACTAAAGCCGCAGCCCAACTCGAAGGTTCAAAAGCCTTCACTAAAGACTTTTTAGCCCGCCACAATATTCCTACGGCGGGTTATAAAAACTGCACTGAAATCAGCGATGCCAAAGCTTTCGTGCGTGAATTAACGGCCACAACGGGTTATCCAGTGGTTATCAAAGCCGACGGTTTAGCCGCCGGAAAAGGCGTGATCATCGCCCAAAACCAAGCCGAAGCCGATGCCGCAATTGATGACATGCTCGCCGGTAACAAGTTTGGCGAAGCGGGTTCGCGCGTAGTGATTGAAGAGTTTCTCAAGGGCGAAGAAGCCAGCTTTATCGTGATGGTCGATGGTAAGAATATTCTACCAATGGCCACCAGCCAAGATCATAAAGCCCGTGATAACGGCGATTACGGCCCAAATACTGGCGGCATGGGCGCTTACTCGCCAGCACCTGTGGTAACCCAAGCGGTACACGATTGGACTGTGGCAAACGTGATTCGCCCGACGGTTGATGGAATGGCGGCAGAAGGCAATATCTATACAGGCTTTTTGTATGCGGGCTTGATGATATCACCCGATGGCAGCGCCAAAGTGCTCGAGTACAACTGCCGCTTTGGCGATCCAGAAACTCAGCCCATCATGATGCGGTTAAAGTCTGACTTAGTGGAACTCTGTTTAGCCGCCACCCGTGGCGAGTTAGATAAAGTGACCGCTGAATACGACGAGCGCGCAGCCGTGGGTGTGGTATTGGCTGCTGGCGGTTACCCAGATGAATATCGCAAATTTGATGTGATTGACGGTCTCAGCCTTGGCGATAACAATGGCAAAGTGTTCCATGCGGGCACTGAGATGAAAAACGGCCACGTCGTTACCAACGGCGGTCGCGTATTGTGTGCGACGGCACTGGGTAACACCGTCACCGAAGCGCAAAAAGCCGCCTATAAATTGGTTGATGAAATTCACTGGGATGATGTGTATTTCCGTACCGATATTGGTTATCGCGCAATCGCACGTGAACAGTAAGATTAATTAATATCTCTATTAAAAAACCGGCAAGAAGCCGGTTTTTTTGTGCCTGTTTTTTGACAAGCGTCAAATATAACGTCATGATTTTCAATAAAATTATATAATTAATTCTATTGAAAACAGGAGCAACAAGATACAATGTCAACCAAATGTTAAATACACAAAGATCAAGGACTCCCCATGAGGATTAGACTACTTTATGCCTCCATTGCCATACTGCTTAGCGGATGCGGTGGCGGCTCAGAAGATGCTGGCACGACAACACCACCCACTCAGCCGCCAGTCCAACCTCCCGCGCTGGTACAATACACCGCCAGCAGCCTATCGGTAATAGGTGGCGCACTGAGTCCAAGCAGCCAAAAAGTGGAGTCTGGCAAAAGCGCTATTTTTAGCATTACTGCCGATACCGGCTTTACGCTTGAGGGCATTACTGGCTGTGGTGGCACGCTCCAACGACTGCGGCGGTAATTACTTGAGCTGTAATGCTGCCGCCTTTGTTGACTCATTCAAAGCGGGTGCCGATTGGTATCGAGCCAATGCTGAAACCTTAGATAACCATGCTATCGATGTGTTTACCAAAGCAGACTTCCCCTTGATGAAGGCCGGACTGCTGCTCGCCGATAAGTATCGCAGCGAGATTGACTACCCCATAGCCTACAGCGAATACGCCCAGTGGCAGCAGGCCCTATTTGCCGATTGGACCGTCAGCTATGCCCGTAGCCATAACTTAGCCCAGCCAGATTTAGGTGAATATGTTACCGACAGAGCTAACCTCAGCAAGGGCAGCAATGCACACTACGCTTATCCTGCGACTGTCACAGAACGTAAAACTATTAGCGTGCCCTATGCAGGCCAATGGACGACCACGGGCTGGTATGCACTGCCAGGACAAACCATTAAACTGACTCGTCTCGATAGCAGCGCTGCAAATGTGGAGATCAAACTCAACTACCACAGACGTAATACTAACCGTGCCTATGAGCAGAAAATCTACCGCGGTCCATTGGAGTTGGCGCAGCAACGCCTACGCTTAGCTCAAGGACAAAGTCTTGAATTTTCTTCCCCCTACGGCGGGCCGATTTATCTGTATATCGATACTTCGAGTGCTGATGGCGGCGCGTTAAGTGTCGAAGTCAGCGCTGAGCATGTGGCTAAACATCCGACCATTATGGATTTTTCAAACCCTGCAGAAATAGCAGCCTTTAACGATCGCATCCAAAATACCGAATTACCCCATGTGGACTTACGTACCGATGGTGCCGAGCAGCATCTGCGTCGCGACCGCTTTTTAAACGCCATCGGCGGGGATGTGCCCGATGTAAACGCGCTACTCAAAAGTATTGTCGATGACCATATCAACAGCGTTTACACCCTTGCGGGGCTTAAGATCCAAGGCAAGAGCTTAAGTGAATCCTTACCTGCCGATGTACTAGCGGCCTGCAAAGGACTGTTTGGCGACGACTGTATCGATAATAGTCTGCATACCCGCACTATCATTCAACACGCGAATTATGACCAAAATGCCCAGTGCGGTGGAGGTTGTAGCGGTAACCCTTGGGACGCAGCATGGAATATCGACCCAACGGGTTGGGGTGATAACCATGAGTTAGGCCACAATCTGCAAACTAACCGTCTCAATGTGCAATATGCTGCGGCAAGTGATCATGATAACTGGGCAGGTTATAGCAGCCGCGCAGGGGAAAACTCCAACAATATCTTCCCCTATGTGCTGAAGTGGAAAACCCATTATCTGCGCGACGGCAATACAGGCACAGTGACCGATGGTCACATGAACCACAAGGATCTCTTTTATGTGTTTATGTCCGATGCTGCAGGTACAACAGACACCAGTGGTAAACGCCTAGTGCTTGGCGCCAATTGTAAGGTGCTCGATGTTGGTGAAGACAGGTACACTGCGCCTTGGGCCAGCAATGCTTATGCTGTCCATAACGGTTATCGCATGGCGTTTTACATCCAAATGGCGCTTAAGGCTCACGGCATGACGCTCAGTGACGGCACCACTCTGAACAATGGCTTTAATCTCTTTACCTTGCTGTATCAACACAGTCGTATTTTCGGTAAATATGCGAATAACGCCAGTGATTGGGAAGCGATTCGTAGCAAACTGGGCTTTGGCCAATTTCCGTTTGAAGGCAATAGTGTCTACGGTGGCAAAACGGTGAAAGATATTCCGGGCAACGACTTTATGCTGGTGTCTTTGAGTAAACTCACAGGCAAAGATTGGCGCAGCCATTTCGATATGTTAGGCCTGCACTACTCAAGCCTTGCGGCCGCGCAAACAGCCGCCAATGCCACATCAGGGGCTATCCCCATGGGCATGTATGAGTTAGAAACCGACTTGCCACCTGCCAATATGAGCCAAGGTTTAACCTTTGTGCCCCTGTCACTCACTGATGGCACTACACAGTGGAAAGGCGTGGGTTCGCCAACCCAGTGCACCAAACCATAAGTGTGCTAAACCTTAATCTCGCTAAGATCATAAACCTCGCTCTGGCGGGGTTTATGTTTGCCTGAAAATGTGATGTAAAGCACATACCTAGGTTCAGATGACGTGCACCATCTAGCTTCTTATATTTTTAACAATCATGAAATTAATGGGGTAAATATATGGGTTATTCGATAAAAGATCTTATTTATCAAGGTGAAAAATCAGGCGTGCATAACTGGCAAACCCTAGAAGGAGCCAGCTTTTACTGGCATCCAGATTGGTTTCATATTGCAGAGGATATGACGGGTCATAACGCGACTGTGACTATCGATATCGATGGGGACAAAGCGACTCAAAGTGAAGCTGAACAATCCATCATTAAGCATCTCAATAAGAGTGGCAAATAGCTTGTAGTGGCAAAGACTTTAGTGCCCGGAGGCGATCGCCCTGCGGGCAATTTTGTCGATTAAGCCTGGCGCGATCAGCTTAAGCCAACGCCCCAAACGACCGCGAAGTGAAGTAATCAGTTGACGGCCTCGAGTTGCAATCACTGGCAACATCATATTAGCGCATTGCTCAGCCGTCAGTATCTTAGCTTCCTGCATCGGAGATTTACCTAAAGGATGACCTGCACCATCGAGGGCACGTTTGTGAATTTGTGACACCACAAAATCGGGGCAAATAACAGTTACGGCCACATTATCATCCACTAATTCAATCCGCAAAGAATCGAAAAAACCAATCACAGCATGTTTAGAAGCGGCATAACCGCTGCGAGTAGGAACGCCCGTTAATCCAGCGACTGACGCCACAACCACCACTTGGCCTTTACTGGCTTTCAAGTGCGGTAACGCGGCATGGGTTAAATACGCAGGACCAAGATAATTCACCCGCATTATGTCTTCAAGCACCGAGAGCTGAGTCAGTGCATCAAAACGTGACCACATAGTCATGCCAGCATTGTTAATCAAAATATCGAGATGGCCATAATGCGCAACAGCAGCTTCAACTAAGGCTTCACACTGTTCTGGGCTGGAGACATCGGCGGCAAATACAAAAGGAGGCGGACCATAATTAGCGATTTCTAAAGCGAGTGATGCGAGACGTGTTTCATTACGCGCACTGAGCACTAGTTGGCAGCCCATTCGCGCCATTGCCACTGCGAGCGCCCGACCAATACCTTCTGAGGCACCCGTGATGATCACGACCTTGCCAGTGAGTCCATCCATAGTCATTCCTTTGTTATCGCTATGTTAATTACGCCTTTTGCTAAATTGGCATAATCACGCTAAAAGCGCAATCCTTCACGCGCGTTGTGCAAGCCTCATCTCGTATTGCTCACGATAATTAGCTAAGGGTTGCGGGCGCCCTATCGCATAACCTTGCGCATAGTTAATGCCTATGCTCAACAACCTGTCAATAATATCCTGATTCTCAACAAATTCAGCAACAGTCTCGATTCCCATAACCCGACAAACATCCTGAATCGATTTAACGATGGCGTAGTCTTTAGCATTCACGGCGAGATTCTTAATAAAACAGCCGTCGATTTTGACATAATCCACGGGCAGCTCACGCAGATAGCCATAAGAGGCAAAACCACTGCCAAAATCATCCAGTGCAAATGAAAAACCGAGTTTACGTAACTGCTTCAACATTTCCATACCACGATTGCGATTTTGGATCGCGGTGGTTTCAGTAATTTCAAAACAAATACATTGGCTTGGAATATCAAAAATGTGTTGCTGCTGGGCGATATATTCCACCATACCTTCGGCACCTAAACTATTGCCTGAAAGGTTGATCGAAATACAATGATCAGGCCAAAGCACGGGGTTCAAAGACAACCATAAAAAAGCTTTGCGGATGACTTCTTTATCGATATCTGGCATCAACTTAAAACGTTCAGCGGCGGCTATAAACTGCGCAGGCGCCAAAATGCGGCCACAGGGCTCTTGAATTCGTAGCAGGATTTCCATTCGTTGTCGCTGCGGACCACTGCCTAGTCCGCGGATCGGTTGGTAATACAGAATCAACTCATTTTCTTCAATCGCTTGCGCAATACGTACCGCCCATTTAGGCGCATTTCTTTGGTAGGTGAGCTCTTTATCTTTATCATCGTAAAAATGAATTTGATTAGCCCCCTTAGCTTTAGCGGCAATGCAGGCAATGTCCGCGTCTTTCAATAATTCTTGCGCATCAATATAGGGCGCACGACCAAAAGCGACACCTATGCTGAGGCCAACTTTATAATTACAGTTTTTATCGTTCAACACTTGCATGGAGACTTGCGCGATCATTTGCTTCAGTAATTGCGCCACAGATAAGGCACTACGATTACAAATCACTAAACCAAACTCATCGCCACCAAGGCGCGCCAATAACTCCTGTGGCCCAAGACAAGCCTGCATGGCCTTAGCCACCATAGCAAGCATACGATCGCCTGCAGTATGGCCACAACTGTCGTTAATTAACTTGAATTGCTCCAAATCGAGATAACAAACGGCGATGGTTTTAGCAGAGGCGGCAAATTGGGGTAACTGCTCATCAAATGCCTGACGGTTTAGCAGCCCTGTAATGCTATCGAAATTTGCCCTTTTTTGTAGCTGGTGTTTAAGCAACTCTTCTTGAGTGATATCCCGCAATACCACGACAGTACCAACAATTTCTTTATCGTGATTGCGCAGATTGCTGATACTGCGCTCCATAATCCGAGGCGAAGCAGTTAATAGTTTGATTTTCTCGACCTGCGGCGCTGATTCTTCGAGACGAATACAGGTAAAAACCGCCTGGTTCAACTGCTCCCCAGCCTTTAACAGACTCGCAAGGCTTTGACCTATGGCATAGCAACTAGCAACATCGAGAAGCAACTCGGCCCGTGGATTCATATAAATCACGTTGGCATCGACATCGGTCAAAATCACCGCTTCAGCAATGGATTCTAAGGTGATTTTCGCGCGTTCTTTTTGCTGATAAATTCTTGCCAGCAAGCTATTAACACGGCTGGCGAGCACTTCTAATTCTTCATTACCCTCGCTTGTAACGGGTTGATAGACACTGGACATAGGATCGACCAGCGCCAATTGATGCATCAGATTTTTAAAGGGTTTGAGTAAGCCCGAACGCAGCCAAATATAACCAAGACCAACAATAAACACACCAAAGAGAATAAATCCGAGCGATACCCAATCGAGTTGAAATTTAACCTCTCTAAAGGGACCATCGGAAAACAGCACTTGCAGGTAGACAGGCTTATCTTTTAACAGACTTGGAATGTTAATCGCGTCACTGTGCACACCATCAACTGTTGGCGTAACGTCGCGAGAATGGCTCATGCTCACCTTAGTCACCAATAAGGCCTGAGCATATTCAAGTAAGTCTTTATCAGTCAGTTGGCGTACCAGCAGCACAGATTCATTGGGCGCAGAAGCCACGGAAGTAACGACATAAGCATACTTGCCCATCAAATAAGCGCCAGCAACACTGGGCTTATCGGCACTGACAATAGCACTGGCGATTTCTCGTAACTTATCATTCTCAAAGGGACGTTCATTGGGGAAAAAAGGGTGCAATTCACCCTGCCGTAGAATATACCAACTCAGATTGGCTGACATTGAGCTATCGCGCCACGAGGATTCAAGCTTTTTAAGTTGGTCTTCATCTAATTGAGACAAAGGTAAGGCATAGATATTAGTGAGAAAGGTTAAGCGATCGACATCAATTTGAAACTGCTGCTGGATATTGGCAAGCTCACGGTTAGCACTATCTTGACGTAATAGCTCGACGCGATGGTCGTACCAATAACCAAGACAATAGGAGACAATTACCACCGCAGGGAGACAAAAGCCCGCAATAAATACCATTATTTTCTTGCCAATGTGCATCTCTTACCACGGCTTGTTATGACTAAATTGATTGACGGCCTTGCATAATCCTTCACTGCGCCATGCAACATATCTTATTTGCGAATAGTATTAAACATCACTTTGCTTTAGTCGTTGCTAAAGTAGACATTTTCATGCAATTAAATCAATTTTATACCTTTGATTTAAATTAAAATTTATAAATTAAACGATTATAAGTTTTACTTTTTTATCAAGATAATTCACACATAATCAGTATGTGAATATAGGGAATTCAAGTCGTTGTTTAAAAGTAAGACTCATTAAGCTCGCAGACGATAGAAACCACCGCATACGCTAATCCATAAAGATACCTTCGCCAGAAGCTCCAACGCTATCAAATTCAAATGTCGGATATAAAACAGGCCCGCAAGCGGGCCTGTTTCGCAAACCAAAAATTATTTATGGTATTGCTTTGATTGCGCATGAACCGCCTTGATAAAGGCGCCAGCATGTTCTGGATCGACATGCTGATGAATACCATGGCCTAGGTTAAATACATGGCCAGTACCTTCACCATAACCCGCTAAAATATGGCCAACTTCCTCTTCGATACGTGGAATTGGCGCATACAACATGGATGGGTCCATGTTGCCTTGCAATGCCACTTTATGGCCAACACGACGACGGGCATCGGCAATGTCTACCGTCCAATCCAAACCTAGTGCATCACAGCCAGTTTCTGCCATCGCTTCTAGCCACAAACCACCGCCTTTAGTAAACAGCGTCACTGGCACTTTACGGCCATCGGCAAAGCGTGTCAGACCATCAATAATCTTCTGCATATAACGCAAAGAGAACTCACGGTAAGCAGAGTGCGATAACGCGCCGCCCCATGAGTCAAAAATCATCAAAGATTGCGCACCGTTAGCAACTTGAGCATTCAGGTATAGGATCACTGAATCGGCTAATTTATCTAACAGCATGTGTAATGCCATTGGCTCTGCGTAAGCCATCTTCTTAATTTTTTCGAAGGTTTTGCTCGAACCACCTTCAACCATATAAGTCGCTAAGGTCCAAGGTGAGCCAGAAAAGCCAATTAACGGCACTGCGCCATTCAGTTCACGGCGAATAGTGCTAACGGCTTTCATCACATAACCCAGCTCATCTTCTGGATCTGGAATTGAGAGCTTTTTGATCGCATCGATAGTGTCTGTTGGGCGCTCGAAACGTGGGCCTTCACCCGCCTCAAAATACAAACCTAAACCCATAGCATCGGGCACAGTTAGGATATCGGAAAACAAAATCGCCGCATCGAGATCATAACGACGTAAAGGTTGCAGCGTGACTTCACAGGCAAGCTCATGATTTTTACACAAAGACATGAAGTCACCCGCTTGAGCGCGAGTGGCTTTATATTCAGGAAGATAACGGCCAGCTTGACGCATCATCCACACAGGGGTCACATCGACAGGCTCTTTTAGTAGGGCGCGTAAATAACGATCATTCTTTAATTCTGCCATTGGGCTTGGTTCCTAGTCTTATTGAGATCCGCTGGGTCGGTAGTTTAGCATTTACGCGAATAATGTAACCTTTATGTGCAAATTTATGTGAGCTATTCCCCATCATTGGCGTCGATTTGACCGCATAAACCGGAAAATGTTAGCCAGCTAACATACTGCTCATTTATTCGTAACGAAGTCACACTCAGACAGAAAAAAGTTGCGCCGGTTCCCCGCCTTTGGTATAAAAAGTCTGCGCTAGCAAGAACAATCAAGAAGCTCGTCGCATCGAGCCTGCTATAAACTTTACTCGCCCAACGATAGGTTTCTATCGTTGGGCTTTTTATTTGCATTTTTCGATACGAAACAGCTGGTTTGTCCATTTCGTCATTCTCGCAAATTCGCATGAAAAGAGTTGATCGATTAGCAACTTGTCCCTACATTAGAGTTATGTGCTGGCACTTAAATGGAATGCATCATGCTGAGAGAACTCGAAAAAGCAGAACAGAAGTGGGGCGGTTCAAATAAGCTTATTGATCAATGGCTAAAAAACCGTCGAAAACTGTTAGTGCATTACTGCCAAATTGCTGGGCTTCCTCCTTACAGTAAATCAGAAAAATCACTTCCCTCGTTCGAACATGTTAAATCTTTCTGTGACTTATTAGTTGACTATGTCTCCGAAGGACATTTCGAGGTCTATGATAAAGTCGTTAATGCCTGCAGTGAATATGGCGAATCAAGCAAAACGCTCGCACAACAAGTATTGCCCAAGATAACGCCAACCACGAATGCAGCATTAGATTTCAACGATAAATATGCGGAAACACAAGACGATTTCGTATTGTATCAACTCGATAAAGACCTATCTGAGCTCGCCCATAACATGGAAACACGCTTCGAACTCGAAGATGAACTACTTGAAGTTCTCCATCGCAAACATTCTGAGCACAACCAGTAGCCCTCCTTCCTAAGCGCACCTTGCTGCATCTGTGCGCTTATCTATCCTTTCCCTCAATCGTTTTGAAAATGAAGTAGCTGGCTTTGGGCTACTACAGGAACCGTTTGAATCAAATTGAATCCGATAGAGCAGATGTAGTCATGGCCGAGGCAGCACACATTGGCAAATCGTTGTTTCAATAGGTATGGCGATATTGTTATGTAATGCTCGATAGCATTAATGTCTTGAGGAGCCACAGAAGATGACTCAGTTGTGCTTTCGGGAATGGATAAATTTTGCTAATTAATAGAATTGGTTTAGCTTTAAAACAAAAATTTCATATTCTGATAAGGATGTCATCTACATGATGCCCGACTATGACGATAACCACATGCTTCGAGCCCGAAGCATGTGCGTCACTGACACGAATTATCCACGACGCCATAACGAAAAAAGCCTCATCTTTCGATGAGGCTTATCTCTTAATGTTGGCGGAGCGGACGGGACTCGAACCCGCGACCCCCGGCGTGACAGGCCGGTATTCTAACCAACTGAACTACCACTCCTTTAGCTTAGCGTCTACACGTTAACCTAAATTAGGCGCTTGGCGATGACCTACTCTCACATGGGGAGACCCCACACTACCATCGGCGCGTTTGCGTTTCACTTCTGAGTTCGGGATGGGATCAGGTGGTTCCACAAGGCTATTGTCACCAAGCAAATTCTGTTTATTACCGTGTCCATCGCTGGCTCACGTTAATAATAATTCGGAAAGCTGATTTTCTGTTGAGTCTTTAACTTTATCAAGTATCTGTATTCTGTCTAAGGTCCGTAAAACCCATC
>NZ_JAKKRZ010000101.1:0-579 GCF_025653725.1 Shewanella sp. SM74
GAACGACGCACCCGATGCCATCGATGACACTTACGAGGTTGCTGAAGGCGGCAGCGTCACTGGCAACATCATCACTGACCTACTCGGACGCGATACCGACGCCGATGGCGATACGCTGACGATCACCCAAATCAATGGTCAGCCCGTCACCTTCGTGAATGGCGTGGCCACGGTGGCGGTGGCTGGCGGCTCTTTGGTCATCAACCAAGACGGGACTTTCACCTATACCCACAATGGCAGCCAACCGGCRCCAACCAGCTTCACCTATACCATTACCGACGGTAATGGCGGCAGCGATACCGCTACGGTGACCCTGAATGTGGATAACGAGAACGACGCACCCGATGCCATCGATGACACTTACGAGGTTGCTGAAGGCGGCAGCGTCACTGGCAACATCATCACTGACCTACTCGGACGCGATACCGACGCCGATGGCGATACGCTGACGATCACCCAAATCAATGGTCAGCCCGTCACCTTCGTGAATGGCGTGGCCACGGTGGCGGTGGCTGGCGGCTCTTTGGTCATCAACCAAGACGGGACTTTCACCTATACCCACAATGGCAGCCAACCGGC
>NZ_JAKKRZ010000102.1:0-566 GCF_025653725.1 Shewanella sp. SM74
CTCAGGGAAAGACAGTTCAGTCGTGGTGTTAATGGCAGTCGAATCCTATCGCCAATCCATTCAGGCTGGCTTAGTCGAGCCATCGAGACCTTTACTCGTCGTCACCGTGGATACGGGGGCTGAAGCCATCGCGCTTAAAATGTACGTCCATTATGTCCGTAAGCGATTACTGGAGTTTGGAAAGCAAATTGGGATTAATCTCTGCTACGACATTATTCAGCCGCCAATCAATGACCAGTATTTTATCAAGTATACTGGGGGGCAAAAACTGGTGCCTTCGGTTACACGTCACCAAGATTGCAGCATTATTCTCAAAGTAGACCCGTCCGAGCGCTACATTAAGCAAGCGATTAAAAAGTACAGTGAATGCAGCTGCTACAAACTGGTTAGCTGTGTAGGCAGTCGCATTGCCGAAAGTCATCACCGCGCAGGCAACATGAAGAAGCAGGGGCTTAGCTTGATTACGGCAGGCTCAATTCTGGCTGATATGGCACAGGTAGAAGCCGCTGGCTCCAAAATGTATAAGCTGGCGCCGATTAAACACTGGGAAACTGAACAGGTATTTG
>NZ_JAKKRZ010000103.1:0-564 GCF_025653725.1 Shewanella sp. SM74
GCCGATGGCGATACGCTGACGATCACCCAAATCAATGGTCAGCCCGTCACCTTCGTGAATGGCGTGGCCACGGTGGCGGTGGCTGGCGGCTCTTTGGTCATCAACCAAGACGGGACTTTCACCTATACCCACAATGGCAGCCAACCGGCGCCAACCAGCTTCACCTATACCATTACCGACGGTAATGGCGGCAGCGATACCGCTACGGTGACCCTGAATGTGGATAACGAGAACGACGCACCCGATGCCATCGATGACACTTACGAGGTTGCTGAAGGCGGCAGCGTCACTGGCAACATCATCACTGACCTACTCGGACGCGATACCGATGCCGATGGCGATACGCTGACGATCACCCAAATCAATGGTCAGCCCGTCACCTTCGTGAATGGCGTGGCCACGGTGGCGGTGGCTGGCGGCTCTTTGGTCATCAACCAAGACGGGACTTTCACCTATACCCACAATGGCAGCCAACCGGCGCCAACCAGCTTCACCTATACCATTACCGACGGTAATGGCGGCAGCGATACCGCTACGGTGACCCTGAATGTGGATAACGAGAAC
>NZ_JAKKRZ010000104.1:0-563 GCF_025653725.1 Shewanella sp. SM74
TCGTTCTCCTTTGTTAAATTAACACTCGTTTAGTGAACTAAACGTCGCGTTAATTTGCCGCGGATAACTCGATTTGGCAAACCAATCCTTTTAGAGGTTTGGAACATCTTACTTACTCGCACTGCATGTAAATGGGGCTATAGCTCAGCTGGGAGAGCGCCTGCCTTGCACGCAGGAGGTCTGCGGTTCGATCCCGCATAGCTCCACCATTTACACCTTATTCTGACTTTATTGCAAAGTAATAAGGCATATGCACTATGGATAGAGATGCCAAAGATAAACTTAAAAATTATCTTTGGCTTTTTTAAGCCCGCTCTTTAACAATTTGGAAAGCTGATAGTATTTAATTGCATGAGTCTGTCATGTAATTAATTACAAAACGTTTAATGCGCAAGCATTGAACATGAGTTCTCAAACACTTTATTAAGTGTCTTGAATATTCAAAAGTAAATTATTCTTTATTGAATAGTTTACGTCTAAGGCGCGTCCACTTCTTTGGTCAGAAGTGAGACAAGTAAAACCAAGCTGGTCGCAATGCGGCGCAGATGAGTGAAACTCATTTG
>NZ_JAKKRZ010000105.1:0-555 GCF_025653725.1 Shewanella sp. SM74
CGCTACGCGGACGACTTTATCATTTTGGTAAAGTCTATTCGAGCGGGAGAGCGGGTACTCAAGAGTATTACTCGCTACCTTGCCACTAAGCTAAAATTGGTTGTTAATGAACAGAAAAGCCAAGTGGTAGAGGTAGGTCAAAGCAAGTTCCTCGGTTTTACCTTTAACCGCGGGAAGATCCAGTGGCATGCTAAAACATTACACATTTTTAAACAAAAGATGAAACGCCTGACGAACCGAAATTGGGGCGTTAGCATGGGATATCAATTGTTTAAAGTACGGCAATACATGCAAGGCTGGATCAATTACTTTGGCATAGCCAACGCTTATCAAGGGTGTGTCGATTTAGACCATTGGATCCGTCGTCGAGTGCGTATGTGCTACTGGCGTCAGTGGCGAAAACCGCGGACTAAGGTACAAAACTTACTTAAACGTGGCGTCAGGATCCAAGCTGCCGTTGCTTGTGGGATCACAAGTAAAGGCCCATGGCGGAGCTCGAAAACACCAGGAATACAGCAAGCGCTGAGTAATGAGTATCTTAAGAAAGCAGGATTG
>NZ_JAKKRZ010000106.1:0-546 GCF_025653725.1 Shewanella sp. SM74
ATTGCCCGGTAGCTACGTTCGGAATCGATAACCGCTGAAAGCATCTAAGCGGGAAGCGAGCCCTAAGATGAGTCATCCCTAGGAATTTAATTCCTCTAAAGAGCCGTTCGAGACTAGGACGTTGATAGGCATGGTGTGTAAGCGTTGTGAGGCGTTGAGCTAACATGTACTAATGACTCGAGAGGCTTAACCATACAACCCAGATGGGTTTTACGGACCTTAGACAGAATACAGATACTTGATAAAGTTTGAACTCAAACAAAGTAAATCAGCTTTCCGAATTATTATTAACGTGAGCCAGMGATGGACACGGTAATAAACAGAATTTGCTTGGTGACAATAGCCTTGTGGAACCACCTGATCCCATCCCGAACTCAGAAGTGAAACGCAAACGCGCCGATGGTAGTGTGGGGTCTCCCCATGTGAGAGTAGGTCATCGCCAAGCGCCTAATTTAGGTTAACGTGTAGACGTTAAGCTAAAGGAGCGGTAGTTCAGTTGGTTAGAATACCGGCCTGTCACGCCGGGGGTCGCGGGTTCGAGTCCCG
>NZ_JAKKRZ010000107.1:0-546 GCF_025653725.1 Shewanella sp. SM74
CCCGGTAGCTACGTTCGGAATCGATAACCGCTGAAAGCATCTAAGCGGGAAGCGAGCCCTAAGATGAGTCATCCCTAGGAATTTAATTCCTCTAAAGAGCCGTTCGAGACTAGGACGTTGATAGGCATGGTGTGTAAGCGTTGTGAGGCGTTGAGCTAACATGTACTAATGACTCGAGAGGCTTAACCATACAACCCAGATGGGTTTTGCTAAGCGAACTTAGACAGAATACAGATACTTGATAAAGTTTGAACTCAAACAAAGCAAATCAGCTTTCCGAATTATTATTAACGTGGTCCAGAGATGGACACGGTAATAAACAGAATTTGCTTGGTGACAATAGCCTTGTGGAACCACCTGATCCCATCCCGAACTCAGAAGTGAAACGCAAACGCGCCGATGGTAGTGTGGGGTCTCCCCATGTGAGAGTAGGTCATCGCCAAGCGCCTAATTTAGGTTAACGTGTAGACGTTAAGCTAAAGGAGCGGTAGTTCAGTTGGTTAGAATACCGGCCTGTCACGCCGGGGGTCGCGGGTTCGAGTCCCG
>NZ_JAKKRZ010000108.1:0-527 GCF_025653725.1 Shewanella sp. SM74
GGTGAATACGTTCCCGGGCCTTGTACACACCGCCCGTCACACCATGGGAGTGGGCTGCAAAAGAAGTGGGTAGCTTAACCTTCGGGGGGGCGCTCACCACTTTGTGGTTCATGACTGGGGTGAAGTCGTAACAAGGTAGCCCTAGGGGAACCTGGGGCTGGATCACCTCCTTACCTATACGACTAACTTAATGTTTGTTGAGTGTTCACACAGATTGCTTGTTTAGCTTCTCTYASGAGAAGTCAGAGCTAAATGCGCCGCGAGCCGGTACGCATTGTTCTTTAACAATTTGGAAAGCTGATAGTATTTAATTGCATGAGTCTGTCATGTRATTAATTACAAAACGTTTAATGCGCAAGCATTGAACATGAGTTCTCAAACACTTTATTAAGTGTCTTGAATATTCAAAAGTAAATTATTCTTTATTGAATAGTTTACGTCTAAGGCGCGTCCACTTCTTTGGTCAGAAGTGAGACAAGTAAAACCAAGCTGGTCGCAATGCGGCGCAGATGAGTGAAACTCATTTG
>NZ_JAKKRZ010000109.1:0-504 GCF_025653725.1 Shewanella sp. SM74
ATGGCATTGCCCGGTAGCTACGTTCGGAATCGATAACCGCTGAAAGCATCTAAGCGGGAAGCGAGCCCTAAGATGAGTCATCCCTAGGAATTTAATTCCTCTAAAGAGCCGTTCGAGACTAGGACGTTGATAGGCATGGTGTGTAAGCGTTGTGAGGCGTTGAGCTAACATGTACTAATGACTCGAGAGGCTTAACCATACAACCCAGATGGGTTTTACAAAGAAGCCTTAGACAGAATATCGACACTTGATGAAGTGGTCATAAAATGCTCCTGCATTTATGACATCAAGTACATCCTTGTACTTGTTGAACTCAAACAAAGCAAATCAGCTTTCCGAATTATTATTAGCGTGAGCCAGCGATGGACACGGTAATAAACAGAATTTGCTTGGTGACAATAGCCTTGTGGAACCACCTGATCCCATCCCGAACTCAGAAGTGAAACGCAAACGCGCCGATGGTAGTGTGGGGTCTCCCCATGTGAGAGTAGGTCATCGCCAAGC
>NZ_JAKKRZ010000110.1:0-503 GCF_025653725.1 Shewanella sp. SM74
AAGTCATCACCGCGCAGGCAACATGAAGAAGCAGGGGCTTAGCTTGATTACGGCAGGCTCAATTCTGGCTGATATGGCACAGGTAGAAGCCGCTGGCTCCAAAATGTATAAGCTGGCGCCGATTAAACACTGGGAAACTGAACAGGTATTTGACCTGCTTCGGATAGCCGGTAGCAATCCCATTAAACGAGTCCCAGGTATCGTCATCGATACTTACCTGACTAACTTCGGTCTTCTGTTAGAGCTTTATGGCAATGGCTCAAATGAGGTTTGCGACATCATTGTGGGGCAGAAAAACAGTGGTTGTGGGGGTAAGGCACGGTTTGGCTGCGTGACCTGCACCCTTGTTGGTAAAACCGATAATTCAGCTACAGGACTTTCAAAATTACCCCGCTGGAATGCGTTAGGCAGTGAAAATGCACTTCGAGTGAGGGATTACCTTTGGCGTTTAAGCAATGATATGGACGCCAGAGCCCTTCATGCTCGAGCTTACGATCCGGTCA
>NZ_JAKKRZ010000012.1:0-167533 GCF_025653725.1 Shewanella sp. SM74
AGCCAGCCCTCTGATGAGATGGTTATTGATTTTCGAGAACATTTTGCCAATTGAGCGGCGACGTTAACCAGACGGGTGGTACGGCGAGGATCACCCAGTGCCGCCGAAGAGAACACAGATTTAGCCCAGTCGGCCGCATGATGAAGAGCAGAAGTTAGCATGATCGTTACCATGTTGGGAGTCACATGGAAGATCAGATCCTGGAAAACGGGAAAGGTTCCGTTCAGGGCGCTACTTGTGTATAAGAGTCAGGCACTAAGTCAGCAGGGGCAATCACCTCGCTTTCCTGTAAACCTACGGCGAGTGAAGGCACTTTGGCGCGAATAGTCTCAATACTGCCAAGCTCAGCACTCAAGCCATTAAGCTGGTATCGCGTTGCAAACTGCGCCACTTGCTCGGCAAAGGATTGGTGATTGACCTTCTCAAGCACTTGCCCTAAAAGTGAATAACCGAAGTTGGAGTATTCAAATTGGCTTCCCGGCTCGAATCGATTGGCCTTACCCAGTTTATCGACACCCGATGTATGCGTTAGCAGTTGGTGCAGCGTAATCCGCTCGTCATATCGACTGGAATTAAGTGCATCCGCACTTGGATTTACACCTGCATCCATGCCTTTTAGCGCCTTATTCTTCCCTTCAGCATCACCAAAAAGATAATGATTAAGCGTTTGAGTTAAATCAAGTTTCCCCGCATCGAGTGCCTGCAATATCAAGGTTGCAGTAATCTGCTTAGAGAGCGATGCCATCACAAAGCGCGAATCTTGACTAATACCTTCACCCTTTTGCAGTTCAAGCTGCGGCTTGCCCTGCTCAAGCAGGATAACACTACCACTAAATGGCTGCGGCGAATCCTTTATCGCGGTTTGGATTAAGGTCTTGATCTCCGCCACCTTCGATACTGAAGATGCGGTTTGGCTTTCAACGGCAATCGAGTTACTGCCTTGCCCGATTTGCTCTTGTTCAGCACCTGTTTCTAATAACAGACCAAAACTATTGGCACTTGGGAATAATAAAAAACCAGTCAACAGGGTACTGATAACACTCAAACGCATGGGTTATCCTTAACGTAATTAACAAATAATGCTGCCTGCTAGAAAAAAGCAAGCTTATCACAAGCGCTTTTTATGGATAATACAATTTAATCTTTACAATTGAATTATAAAGGAAATATTCCATATAAAAATGACACAACAAAGTGATACCTAGGGCGACGAAGCTAATCCGAGCAGTATAAACCAAGTGGCAGTCTGCCCCAGTTTGTAGACTGAATATCTCAAGTTGCAGCGAATACACATTCAAAATGGCTATAAAACGACAATAGTAATAATTATCGCACCTAACATATATAAGCCTGCAGAAAGTGATATCGATTTTAGTGGGCTAAACTCCTCAACTTCCAACGTCTGTATATCTTCAATTTTGACTAGTTGCCCTTCTCCCTCGATATGCTGTTCCGTTGCACTTTCGACTTGAAATTCCATTTGTTCGCCAGAGATTGTGGTGACTTTGACCTTTTCACCTATGTAGCTGGATACCGATTGAGAATCCAATTTAACTTCATTGAGTGAAGAGCATGCGCTGAGGGAGAAACAGATAAGTGATACTACTGCTAACTTTTTCAAACAAGCCTCCTAATCCCACAACTATTACATCCATGATAAGTTATACCTCTAGACATAAGCATTTAGGTATAAGCTACTCAGCTTACGGAGTTTCGCCCACAAGTTAAAGAAACCTAGGCTAAATCCACTTAAATTAAATCCTTTGGATGAGGTTAAATAGCGATCAAATGAGCACTGAACTCATCGATGCGGTTAAAGTCAAAGATACGCTTGCTGTTAAGCGCATTATTGCCAATGGCGCTAATCTTGAAGGCGTGGACTATGGCGGGATGACGGCACTCTTGCATGCCTGTGAGTTGCAGTCTTTTGAACTGCTCAAATTATTGGTGGATGCGGGGGCCGATGTGAATCATCCAAACTCGCAGGGGTATCATCCGCTCGATATTGCTTACTGGCAGGGTGAGTTTCGCATGGGATGCTATACCGCTAAGAGTGAGCGCATGGTGAGCTATTTAACCCGCCACGGCGGCAAATCCTTTAGCTAGGTGAGGAGCTAAATAGCATCAAAATGCGAAAGCTAAAAACTGCGAAATGATAAAAAGCCCTATAAACAAAAATCGCGTTAAGCTGGGCCTAACGCGATTTTTTATTACTCACTTACAACCTAATCACCAAAGTCATCGAGTAGGATGTTTTCTGGCTCAACGCCTAAGCTTTCAAGCATCTTAATCACTGAAGAGTTCATGATTGGAGGACCACACATGTAGTACTCGCAGTCTTCTGGTGCCTTATGATTTTTAAGATAATTCTCATAAATGACATTATGGATAAAGCCAGTGTAGCCAGTCCAATTATCCTCAGGCAATGGCTCAGATAACGCCACATGCCAGACGAAGTTGTCATTCTCGGCCGCTAGGGCATCGAAATCCGCTTGGTAAAACACTTCACGGGTTGAACGGGCGCCGTACCAGAAGCTCATTTTACGTGTGGTTTTCTTACTCTTAAGCTGATCGAAAATGTGTGAACGCATAGGTGCCATGCCCGCACCGCCGCCGATAAACACCATTTCCGCATCGGTTTCCTTCACAAAGAACTCACCGAATGGACCAGAAATCGTCACTGTATCGCCCGCTTTTAGGTTGAAGATGTAAGATGACATCTTACCCGCTGGCACATTGGCCGATGGCGGCGTCGCAATCCGCACGTTCAGCATAATGCGGCCCTTTTCATCGGGATAGTTGGCCATAGAGTAAGCGCGCAACACTTCTTCGTTGACGGTCGAGACTATATCAAACAGGCCATATTTGTCCCAATCGCCACGGTATTTTTCAGGAATATCAAAGTCAGCGTATTTCACCACATGGGCTGGCGCTTCAATTTGAATATACCCCCCCGCTTTAAAGCGAACATCTTCACCTTCGGGTAACTCAAGCAATAACTCCTTGATAAAAGTTGCCTTGTTATCATTAGAGATCACCTGACATTGCCACTTCTTCACCCCAAAGATTTCTTCGTCGAGCTCAAGTTCCATATCGGTTTTCACTGAGACTTGGCAGGCGAGACGACAACCTTCTTTAGCCTCTTTCTTGGTGATATGGCCCATTTCAGTCGGCAGAATGTCACCGCCGCCCGATTTGATTTTCACTCGGCACTGACCACAGGTTCCGCCGCCACCACAGGCAGACGGAATAAAAATACTCTGACTCGCCAAAGCGCCGAGTAACTTATCACCCGCGGCAACTTGAATGCTTTTTTCGGCATCTTCGTTGATGCTGATCGTCACTTCACCCGTAGCCACTAATTTCTTTTTGGCGATTAGAATCACTATCACCAATAGACAGACCACTAGCGTGAACATGCCTATGCCAATTGCCATTTCCATCGTATTACCCTTTTCTAGCTCTTTTCTAAAAAGAATCTGGTTTCACTTTCTCAATTCTTGGCTCGCCTACTGTAGCTTTACAGCGAGATCCCTGAGAAAGACATAAAGCCCAGCGCCATCAAGCCTGTAGTAATAAAGGTGATACCAATACCTTGTAAGCCTTCGGGAATCGCGTTGAATTTCATTCTTTCGCGCAGTCCCGCCAGCAGTACAATCGCCACCGCCCAACCAAGACCCGAGCCCATCGCAAACACCACTGACTCACCGAAGTTGTAATCACGGTTCGCCATAAAGATCACCCCGGCAAAAATCGCGCAGTTCACTGTGAGCAAAGGTAAGAAGATCCCAAGGGAGTCATACAGGCTAGGAATGTACTTATCCAAAAACATTTCAAGGATTTGCACTAACGCCGCAATCACACCAATGAAAGTGATCAGTTGCAGGTAACTTAAATCGATACCGGGTAATCCCGCCCAAGACAGTGCGCCAGGTGCGAGCACTTTGACGTAAATCAGCTGGTTTAACGGCACGGCTAAGGTCATCACCACAATCACAGCGACACCTAGACCAAAGGCGGTTGACACCTTTTTAGACACGGCCAAGAAAGTACACATGCCCAAGAAGAACGACAGCGCCATGTTGTCGATAAAAGTGGCCTGCAAAAATAGATTTATATAGTGTTCCATATCTGCTCCTTAACCCCGTTTCCGCTGGATCACATTGATAGTCCAGATCAACACACCAATCAGGAAGAAGGCGCTCGGTGGTAACTTGAACATCTCGTTTGGTAAGTACCAGCCGCCATTTTCGATGGTGGTGAACACAGGGTGACCGAATAAATTACCCGTCCCTAACAGCTCGCGTACAAAGGCGACGCTGATCAAAATCAAGCCATAACCTGTCGCATTACCAAGCGCATCGACGACCGCTAAATGCGGTGGATACTTCATGGCGAAGGCTTCTGCGCGGCCCATGATGATACAGTTAGTGATAATTAACCCAACGAATACAGAAAGTTGCTTAGATAACTCATAGGCTACATCCTGCAGAACCATGTCGACGATAATCACCAAGGAGGCGATAACCGTCATCTGCGCGATAATCCGCACACTGGTCGGGATAAAGTTACGGATGGCAGAGATAATCAGGTTAGAAAACACCAACACAAAGGTCACTGCCAGTGTCATCACCACAGCGGTTTGCATTGAGTTACTGACCGCCAGTGCCGAACATACGCCCAGCACTTGCATTGCGACGGGGTTATTGGCAAACACTGGCCCCGTTAACATGTCACGCATGGATAAAGTGTTGCTCATTTTGCCTCTCCCAACTCACCTTGCAATTCACCCTGCGCTGCCGACGCTTTCAGCTGGTTGAAGAAGGTTTGAAAACCTTCAACGCCAAACCAAAACTCCATTGCGCGCTGCACGCCGCGGCCCGTCATGGTCGCGCCACTCACCGCATCCACACCGTGAAGATCGCCTTCTTTAACGCCACCCTTTACAAGACGTATCGCAAATTTGCCTTTTTCATCAAATAATTGCTTCCCCTTCCACAACGATAACCAATGGGGATCGGTCACAAAGTCGCCGATACCAGGGGTTTCACCGTGTTCGTACACAACTAGCCCTTTAATGGTGTTGAAATCGGGTTCAACCGCCACATAACCGTAGATCATCGACCACAGACCTTTACCGTAGAAAGGCACAACCACGCTGTCTAACTTGCCGTTGGCATCGAGCACTTTAAACACGCGGGCATCGTTCGCACGGGTTTTAATCTTGGCAATATCTTTTTTCGGCGCACTTGAAGTCTCAGGATTAATTGCCGCCATACGCTCATCGAAATCGAGGACGTTAGCGTCTGAGTCCACCTTGCCTGTGTCTAGGTTGATCAATAATGGCTTAACAGATTTAGCAAAAATCTCTCTAAACTCATTGCCCTGACCTAAGTTCACATCGGCGGCCATCAACACATAGCGCTGCACTTCGTCACGTTTTTTGGCGACTTTACGTTCTTTCAATATGCCTGCTGTGCCTGTGATCATAAAAGAGCACAGGAGGCAGAGCGTGATGGTGAAGATCATGGTCCCCACCACAGTATCTTTCTTAAATACCATGACGTTTTAATCTCCGTTTGATGTTGGCGCGGGCTACCAGATAATCGAACAGCGGCGCCCAAAGGTTGGCGAACAGAATGGCTAACATCACGCCCTCAGGCATTTTGGGGTTAGCGACACGGATAAGCACAGTCATAAAACCAATCAAAGCACCGTAGGCAAACTTGCCTTGGCGAGTGTACGAAGTGGTTACAGGATCGGTGGCCATAAACATCATTGCTAGCGCAAAACCGCCAGTGACAAGATGCCAAGTCCACGGCATTGCCATCATTTGATTGCTGCTAGAACCGATGTAATTACACAGCGTTGCTGTCGCTATCATGCCCAGCAACACACCGAGCACAATGCGCCAATCCGCTAAGCGGCTGATCAGCAATAATGAACCGCCGATCAAAATCGCTAAGGTGCTGGTTTCGCCAATCGCGCCCACGGTAAAGCCAAAAAAGTTGTTCCACCAGTTAGGATCGCTAAAGGCGCTAAACCAAGAGTAATCGGCAAAACTCAACTTGCCCGCTGCGGTTTGTGCCAGCGCTGTTGCACCAGAGAAACCATCAACGGCAACGAGCTGTTTAATGGTTGAAACTTCAGATGGATAGGCGAAGTAGATAAAAGCCAAGCCCGCCAGCGCAGGGTTAAGGAAGTTATATCCCATGCCACCAAACAGCTCTTTAGCCACGACCACACCAAAGGAAATCCCCATGGCCACCAACCACAACGGTGTTGATACTGGCAAGATTAAGGTAAACAGCAGGGCCGTCACGAAGAAGCCTTCGTGCAACTCTTGACCACGAACCCGCGCAAACACCACTTCCCAAAACAAACTGGTGAGCAGTGCTGTCAGGTAAATCGGCAGATAAAAACTAAGACCATAGAGGAATAAACCTAATATCCCAGTGTCTTGGCTAAGGCTGCCAAACAGGGTATTAAAGATTTCTAACTTCCAAATATCTGGCGTCGATAATCCTCCTGCGAGCGCAAGCTGTGCCTGTAGGCCAATGTTATATAGACCGAATAAAATGGCGGGCAGTAAACACAAACCGACTAGCGTCATGGTACGTTTCACGTCAATCGCGTCACGCACATGTACTTGGCCCTTAGTGCTACGACCATTGGCAATGACGAGTGAGCGCAAAAAGCCCTTCATCGACTTACCCGTTGCGTAGTACTCTTGTTGTAAATCAGAGGCGTCCTGTAAATCAGGTTTTTTCACTTGTTTGGTCATTAACCTTCCCTCTCAATAACATCTAGACAGGCACGTAATTCTTTACCAAAGTCATATTTGCCGGGACATACGAAGGTACACAGCGCCAGATCTTCTTCATCTAACTCCAATGCACCTAAGGCTTGTGCCTCGTCGGTATCACGCACCACTAAGTCTCGAACGAGTAAGGTGGGTAAAATATCCAGTGGCATCACGCGATCTAACTGACCAAAAGCCATCATGGCGCGAGCTGAACCGCCCTGATGAGTCGTAAACTCGAACAATTTAGTCGCACCAAACAGACGTGATGTTACGGCACGAGTGATGGAGAATTTGTCAGAACCACCGCGCACCCAAGGGAGAACATGGTGCTGCGAATCTTCGCTCAACACTGACACTTGGTTGTGGAATCGGCCTAAAAAGTCATGTACGCCCGCCGCGGTATGGCCAGATAACACAGATCCCGATACCACGCGGTTATGGCCAGGTTTGATTTCATCACTCACTAAGGCACTTAGCTCAGCGCCCAATTGAGTGCGCAGTAAACGCGGGTTCAGCACGCTCGGGCCACCTAAGGCGACGATGCGGTCGGTATACAACTCACCGGTTTGGAATAACTTGCCGTAGGCAATCACATCTTGATAACCGATATGCCATACCTGACGCTCTAAACTCACTGGCAAAGTAAAGTGAATATGAGTGCCCACTAAACCCGCAGGATGAACACCATCAAAACGGCGCACCTCAAGTTGTGGTAATGCTTCTTTAACAATCGCTTCGCCCTTATCCTGGCACAGGTAAACCTTGCCTTCGGTTAAACGGCTCAACACCAGCAAGCCAGCTTTAAAAGCTTCGGTTTGCTCGGCGATGATCAAACGCGGATCAGCGGCCAGTGGATTAGTATCGATAGCGGTGACGAAAATACCTGCTGGCGTGCTATCGAGCGCAGGCACGCGCGAGAAAGGCCGAGTACGCAGGGCAGTCCATAGACCACTCTTCACCAACTGGTCTTGAACGGTTGGTCGAGGGAGAGCGGCGATGTCTTGATGGATATCGAAAGAAATCTGCCCATCGCGGTTTTCACCGTCATCACAACGAATGACGACTGATTGTAGAATTCGACGCTCACCGCGGTTAATCGCTACGACTTGGCCACTAGCGGGTGCAGTGAACAACACACCAGGCGTTTTTTTATCTTCAAATAGGGCTTGGCCCTTTTGAACAAAATCACCCTCTTCGACCAACATCGTCGGCTTAAGCCCAACGAACTCTTCTCCCAGAACAGCCACTTGGGATGGCTTAGCACCGAGTTCAATGACCTGTCGCGGCTCACCAACAATCGGCAAGTCGAGGCCTTTTTTGATCGTTACAATTTGGTTTGAAAAATCTGCCATCACAAATATCAACCATGAAAAATTTTTAGATAAATTTAGGGTAGAGATTTGTTAACGCAGATTCCGATATTGGCGTCACATTCCGCTGCAAATTCGTAAGTTAGATACGTAAATTTACGCAATTTTGTGACACAGATTCACATCCTTACTTGCTGTAATCTGCAAATGTAGTTTTATAACAATTTATTCATAAATACGTCATTACTGATTTAGTAGTACCTAAGGTTTACAAAAATAAGCAAAAATCTCCATTTCAGTGCAGTAAAGCGCTAAAACCGTTAAAAGAGCAACTCAGCGAACAAACTTCAGCCAATGGCATGCCTCAAAATGGGGCAGGATGGCTAAACTTGCTGGCTATTTTTAGCGCACTAACATTTCAACCTATGGTTTAACCTTTGCTTTACAGCAAAAGCTTGGTAGCCTCAAACTAAGAGAGTTTCCGTAGGAGAAATAGATGGAATACAGACGCATACCGCATTCTAATCTTGAGGTCAGTAAAATTTGTTTGGGCACTATGACTTGGGGCGAACAAAATACCCAAGCCGAAGCGTTTGCACAGCTGGACTACGCCATAGGCAATGGCATCAACTTTATCGATACGGCGGAAATGTATCCCGTACCACCTAAGCCGGAAACCCAAGGGGAAACCGAGCGTATCCTAGGGCAATATATTAAGGCCCGCGGTAACCGAGACGACTTAGTGATCGCCACTAAAATTGCCGCACCGGGGGGTAAAAGTGATTACATTCGCAAAAATATGGCGCTGGACTGGAACAACATCCACCAAGCGGTCGATGCATCTTTAGCACGCCTCCAAATAGACACTATCGACCTTTATCAAATCCATTGGCCTGACCGTAATACCAATTTCTTTGGTGAACTGTTTTACGATCAACAAGAGCATGAACATCAAACACCGATACTTGAAACCCTAGAAGCGCTCGCCGAAGTGATCCGCCAAGGTAAAGTGCGCTATATCGGTGTGTCGAACGAAACGCCTTGGGGCTTGATGAAATACCTGCAACTCGCCGAAAAACATGGTTTGCCGCGTATTGTGAGTGTGCAAAACCCCTATAACTTGCTTAATCGCAGTTTCGAAGTCGGCATGAGCGAAATCAGTCACCGCGAAAACTTGCCATTACTGGCCTATTCGCCACTGGCCTTTGGCGCCTTGACGGGAAAATATTGCAACGACCAATGGCCTGAAGGCGCGCGCCTGACCTTGTTTAAGCGTTTCGCCCGCTATACAGGTTCGCAAATGGCTCTGGAGGCTACAAAAGCCTATGTCGATTTGGCCCGCGAGTTCAAACTCACGCCCTCACAAATGGCGTTAGCTTTTGTTAACTCACGTAAGTTTGTCGGCTCCAATATCATAGGTGCCACCGACTTATATCAACTGAAAGAAAACATCGACAGTTTAAAAGTCACCTTATCGCCAGAGCTATTAGTACGATTAAACCAACTGTCCGATCAATTTAGATTACCTTGCCCTTAGCCCCTAGGCTTAGTCGGCGAGTTGTTTGAATGACTGACCAATAGCATCGGGTCAAATCCCCCTGATGCTATTGATTTCAAATAGCTTTAGAGGCATAACTTTTTACCTTTATATCACCTCATCAATGCGCTCTCTCCTCCATTCAATCAAAAGCTACCTATTACTTAGTCTTCTTTATCTTATCCCTCCGGCTTAGCAAAAGGTCATCGTCTTCAGCTCCACGAGCTCACCAGCGCCAGGCTATGCGAGAAGGCTGCAATACATGGTCTAGGTTACATTCGGATACAGAGTCCTTTTAAGAAGTGAAATATAGTGGCATCACAGTCACTAGACAGATGTCTTAAGGATCAAAAAATGAAAAAACTTTGCTTTGTAATCACAAGTGTTTTGATGTCAAGCCACGCTCTTGCTGAAAGCAATACCTACATTCGTAACGGTAATATCTATAGTCATCAAGATCAGTTCTTTGCTGGCGCAGGTGTTGCTACTGGTAGTCAGTTTTATAAGGGTCAAGATCACCAGACAGGTGCCTACCTCAATGGCGGCTACCACGGTGAAGACTTCAACGCCGATCTGTCCGGCATCAACTACCGCTTTTTAGGCACGAACGATAGTGCCGTTAATTTCAGTATCTTTGCCGTTGCCAATCCTGGCTTTGATGCCGATGATGCGGATATTTTAACGGGCATGAAGGATCGTAAATTCAGTGGCGATCTGGGTTTAAACGCCGACATTCATTTAGGAAATGGCACGCTATCAACTAAATTCCAACACGATGTCACCAATATTTATGATGGTTTTCAGGCCGATATCACCTATTACCATCCAATAAATGTAGGCTTCGGTGATCTGGTGCCTTATGCGGGTGTGCACTACTTCAGTAAAGACTTCGCAAACTACTACACAGGTGTGACATCATCTGAAGCTACGGCGCAGCGCCCTGCCTATCAAGCCGACGGCACCTTTGCCTATAAGCTAGGCTACGCTTTGGTTATTCCAGTCACTAAGCATTTAGATATTACTCAAGCCACAGGTTACTCGCACATAGGTGCCAACATGGCAGACTCTCCGCTAATAGACAGTAACAACCAGTGGGTTACTACCCTTGGCGTGAACTATAGCTTCTAAACAACCTGACGAGACAAGACCATGACACTTATCAGAAAAACGTTTTTATGTGCTGGATTAGCTCTGATGCTTTCAGCTTGTGCCACTTCCTACGATACCGAAAAGCAATTTTGGTCTTTCGGTAAAGGATTTGAAACCGCACAGATTGCACCCGATAGCTGGCAGATAAGCTTTGTTGGCAATACCAACACTGACCGCGCATTGGCCCGAAAGTACGTCATGCGTAAGTCAGCAGAGTTATGCAAACAAGCGGGTTATAACTACTTCACTTTTACTCACGAACAAACCGATCGTGATGCAATTGGCCAGTTTGGAGTAGGAGCGAGCGCGAGTAAGGATATCTTGTGGGGGAGTTCGACGATGAATCAAGAAACCTCTGTCATGGTCGAAGTCACAGGTTTACATAGCAAGCCAGAAAATGCGAGTTCCCGCATCTATGAAACAGATTACATACTTAACAATGTCAATGTGAAAAGTTAATTGCTCATCAAAAATGCACCAGTCTAGATTCTCGTTAGGTATCAAGGCTGGTGCGTTTTATTTATAAATCCCCCTGTTCTGCACCAATTCGTTAGGCACTCATTCGTATAGTGAGTTGAGTCATTCTGCCTCTATCTCTAAATCAACTCAGCAGATTAGATGACGCAGGTTTAGCCGCATTGCTCGCTTCAGCTCATGTTAAAGAAACAGACAAAAACGGCTAAAACCTCGCATTATACCAATCGTATTAAACCCCAACTTTAAACTTCAGCCTTGAATTTTAGTGACATGCGAGCCCCACCTAAGTCAGGAGCACGGCCAATACGTAATGGGGACCCCATCCAACAACCAATTCTATCGACAATCGCCAGACCCATGCCATGACCGGAATTTCCGCGGCTGTGCTGACCACGCACAAAAGGTTTAATCACTTGAGCAGATTCCTGTTCATCTATGCCAGGGCCATCATCGTCAACGTGTAACCACGCAATCCCATCTTCCGATGCCAACATCAGCCGGATATTGGCACGGCCAAAACGCAGCGCATTACTGAGCAAGTTATTCACCTGCATTGACAAGTACTTAGGATCTGTTTTGATGTTCAACGGTATTGGGCAGGTGATGAGTTCCACTGAAAACCCTGAGTATACTTGGCCTTGATACTTTTCCAGCAACCAAGTATTAAGCTCAATAGGTTGCCAATCAGGCTGGATATTCGCCTCATCGAGGCGGGCATAGCTGAGCAGTGTCATGACCAACTCTTCCATAGTGTCCAGATCGCGGTTCAATCGCTGAAAATACTTCACCCTAAGTTGTTCGCTTTGGGTTTCTTCTAACGCCGCAATACCAAATCGCAGCCGCGCAATCGGAGTTTTTAAATCATGGGAAACTGCCCGACTAAGCAATTTATTGTCATCGATCAATTGCTGGATGCGATCTGCCATGCGATTGAATTCGCTTTCTATTGTGCCTATATAGGACGCTTTACTGACCACAATTCGCTGCTGTAATTCTCCCATACCAAATGCTTGAGTCACCTTACTGAGATTAACCAGTTGGCGGATTAAAGGAGACACCCACACCAATAAAATCACCACCACACCGCCATAAAAAAGCATGGTATACAGCTTATTCGCGTTAAAACTCACATCGGCTGGCGTCACTATCTGGGTATTGATATTCAGCACCTGACCCGTTTTAGGCAATAAATAGTGCAAAGAGATGCCATCATCGGACTCCAGCAGTAATGATTCCCCTGAATAAAACTCTGTCTTTAGGGCTGAGGGTAAGACAAAATCCGCTTCATTCACCAAAGACAATTGATCTGCATTTCGCTGATTCCAGTTGTCTATAAACGCATTATTTGGGGCGGGATCGTTATCTAAGGTTTGCGCCAGTGAACCGCCCAGCAGTTTTAATGCCGCGAGGTGAGTTGCTGGGCTAGGCGTTTCATTATCAGGATCAATAAGTGTTGCAAACTCACTTATCGACCAGCCTAGGCTGGCAATGGCCACCAGCACGACCAGCACCAGAGAAGTCATTAACTTCTTCATAAAGCTTGCTCGGCCTCATCGCGGCAAAACAAATATCCCTTGCCACGAATGGTTTTGACTTTATAGGGCTGACTCAACGCTTCCTGCAACTTCTTGCGTAAGCGCGATATGCGAATATCCACCGAGCGGTCTAGGCCATCGTATTCAATGCCCCGCAGTTGGGCCACCAATTCATTGCGACTCACTATCGTGCCCGCCTTCAATGCCAGCAGCCACAAGACATCAAACTCATTGGCATTCAAATCCAGCGGCTGTTTATCAATAGTGACTGATTTTGCCGTCGCATTTAACACTAAAGAATCAAACACTAATTGCTGCTTTTGCTCCTCATCACTCACTCGGCGTAACAAGGCCTTTATCCGCGCTAACAGCACCTGTGGTCGAATCGGCTTAGTGAGGTAATCATCAGCACCGGCATCTAACCCGCGGATTTCATCGCCGTCCTCAACGCAAGCCGTCATAAATAAAATGGGCCCAGTATAAAATGCCCTGGCCTCCTTACACACATCGAAGCCATTCTTAACGGGCATCATCACGTCGAGTAGCACTAAGTCAGGCATCTCATCGGCTATCATCTCTAAGGCAAAATCACCTTGGCTGGCCACTGTGACTCCGTAACAGTGATCCAGTAAATAATCACTGATCCACTCTGCCAGTGAGGTATCGTCCTCTACGACTAAGATATGCTTTGCAACTGACATATTAGAATAACCTCCAACCGGACTGACTCTGTTTAGGGGCCTTATAAACCCATGTCACGACCACTTTAACTTGTGCGAGCGGTTGTACATCATCATTACGGATAAGACTAAAAGTCGCCGTTTTATCCCCTTCAAAACTATATTGATATTCTTGCAAAGCTTTGCCAGTCCAGCAGGTTAACTGGTGCTGACGATCTGTCAGTATGAGGCAGTACTCGCCGCTCGCGGGTGTCTGCCATCGGAACAATACATCTTGGTAGCAAGTTTGCCCTTTATGCAGTGCAATGCAGCGTTCTGGGGTCGCGGTAAAAATAACGGCATCATCCTGACTCCAAGCCAAAAAAGGCGTGCTCAGCATCACAACCGCTAACAATTGATTAAATAGGTTCATGCCCTCCTCCTAAAACACATAGCTAAGAGAAGCATTAAAATACGATGTATAACTCGCTTGATTGAAGGGACTGTCGGTCACTTCTTGGGATAACACATTGAAGCGATACATGGCCCGAAAGACAAAATTTTCACTCAGCGGATAGGCAACCCCTAACTCCATGCCGTAACTGAAAGAGCTATCCGGCCGATACTCAGGAAAGCGTTCAGTGGCTTCTTCTTTACTGATCCCAAAAAGATAGCGATTCAAGGTGGCAGATGAGTAACCTACGCTCCCCAATACGTGAAAATTCCAATTACGAACCTGCCAGGACTTACCCAATCTAGCAGAACTTTGAATACCTTGATCATCATAATAATCAGATACTAACCTATACTGAAAAACATAGTTATCGCCCCAATAACGTGTGGCACGAAAACCGGCACCAACATAGAGAGAATCTTCCGATAGTAGATAAGCATTGCGGCCAGCTTCATCCAGCGTACTGGGATCCACATCAGGACGGGACCAAGAACCTTGTAAGTTAGCCAATAGCAGTTCTAATGACCAATCCTCTGAACTCCAAAGATTAAACCCCAGATTAATACCATCTTGAGATTGATGGATCATCTCAACAAACAGCCCTTTGTACTGGTACATGCCACTGACTAACAGCGACAACTGTGCAGAACCAGAATCCGTTTGCCGAACATCGACTTGATTAATCCCGTAAACACTCATGCCCAGCTCAAAATCACCGCCGTCAGCAAGGCGATTAGTTCCTCCAGTAACACTGCTCGCAATATCTGATGCTGCAGCGGTTCTAGGAAGAATGCTCAGCGTTAACACAAGAAGCCAAAGAATACGCATGCCCATTTAATTCACATTTTTAGACGTTATTTAGCGCTACATATTACAACAGTTTGTTGCAAGTCACTGCACAACCAGTATCATTTTTACGGCAATTGTGTGTCGGATAACAAGATAGACCTATATCCCAAACAACTTGAATCCTGCATCTTCAAATTGTTTGAGGATATACTCACCTCACATTGAGTTAAGGCACAAATGAGGCTCAAGCTAAGATGAAGTGGCGCAGTTAAGTTAACCGCTGTCGTCGTTAGCACACTGAATTATGGGCTAATACATTTAAACAACTCGCACCTTAAACTGCTGCATCGTTTCCCTCAATGAATTAGCCTGCTTAGACAGTGACTCACTGGCTTTCGCGGTTTCGTTAGCGCTGCTGAGTACCAACTCACCCGAATCACGAATCGCATTAATGCGCTCACTAATATCTTCGGCGGTCACGGCTTGCTCCTCACTGGCGGTCGCGACTTGAGTATTAGCCTGAGTCAGTTCAGTCAACGCATCTAAAATCTCAAATAGGTGCTGCTTGGCTTGATTAACGAGCAGTGATGACTCACTGATTTGCTTATCGTTATCGGCGAAGGATTCGACTGAGGATTTGGCGTCTTTCACAAGTGTTTGGATAAGATCGCTGATCTCCTGCGTGGCCGTTTGACTGCGCGTTGCCAATGCCCGCACTTCTTCGGCAACGACAGCAAAACCACGACCTTGATCTCCCGCCCGCGCCGCTTCAATCGATGCATTCAAAGCTAATAAGTTCGTCTGCCCAGCTATCGCATCGACCACAGAAACAAAGTTGAGGATTTTTCCCGTACTCGCCTGAACCTGTTGAATAAGTTGATTCGAATACTGGGCGCTGGCAACCAACTGCTTCGATATTTTTTCGCTCGCATCGACAACCTCACAACTTTCTTTCACTTTATGCTCAGCTTGTCCCGCTGAATACGAAGCGGTTTCTGCACTACTCGCCACTTCAGTGATCGTTGCTGCCATTTGGGTCATAGAGGCGGCGACTTGGTCTGTGTTATCCTGCTGCCTCAACATAGCCTCACGATTATTCTCGGCCACCGCATTAAGCTCAGTCACCATAGAGGCAATTTCTTCACTTCGAGCAATCACTTGGCCAACAGTTTTACTTAAGGTCCACGCCATTTGATTCATACTGACGGTAAGTTCACCTAATTCATCCTTGGAATCGACGTGTAACTCTTGATTAAAGTTGCCCTTTTCCATCATGGCGGCAGAATTACGTAACCGATTGATAGATTTGACCATGTATTGACTGCAAACGATGCCAATCAATAATCCTATGACTAAAGACACTATCGAAATAATCGTTAAGCCATAAATCGCCCTAAGCTCTTCTTCCTCTGTTACAGAAACTGCAGCTTGAGTCATCAGCGCTAAACGTTCTACGAATTGACTTAGCTCAGCATTAAACACATTTTGCGCTTCCTCTAAAGATTCAACCCGCTTAGCTAAAGCGGTATGGTCTTCTTTTTGCTGAATTCCCGAAATAACGGTGCCAAGCAGGACTTTATAATCTGCAAAATGTTGAATGATCGTGTCAATATCTTGATTTAGCTGCTGTGTTTTCTCACGTACTTGAGGAGTTTTAGCGTTTTTTAATGCCTCTCCAAGCATGGTTTGAGTCGAGAGCAACTCCTTGCTAATGTCTTCATTGTGCTGAACAACATCCGCAATAAAAGCCGCTAGAATGAGTGGGCTGGATACGGCGTCAACATCCGCGGCACGAAACGCTTTTTCTAGAATGACAGAGCTTTCAAGCTGCTTAATGGTGATGTCAGTCGATAGCCTGACTAATGGAATATTCTCTTCTGCAATGCCATGAATTTCCTCCGATACACGCTGCATCTTCAACAGACTAAATCCAGACAAAATCAAGATCAGCACTAACATCACCCCAACGAGGGCGATCATCTTATGTTTAATCCGTAAGTCTTTTAAAAGCTTCACCATAAAACTACTCTCCAGCAAAACACTGACAACGAAGGACGTCCAATTTAGGATAGTCGGAGTTTTAACTTTAGGTGGATGAATTAAGCGTAAAGTATTAGCTGAATTTAAAAGAAAAACTTAAACATTAGAAAAATCGCATCATAGCTAAGCTCAATGATGCGTTAGAGTCTAAAACCGTTTAAGGCGTGCGAAATATCTATTAGGCAACAGTTTGAACAGACCTTAGTGAAATTAGGCGTTCAATACCACTGTCCGATACCAACGCCTCAACAAACCGCTAAAACTTGCATTCACATGGCAGATCACAGAAGATCCCATGGCCTTTTTCATTGCCCTTAGCCTCGCCCATGACTCAACCTGCATCGCCTACGCCAAATACTGTGACTAACACAGCGACGAATACAATGGCTGACATTGAAACATCCCATGCCTCGGCGAATGCTATGCCTGATACCACAGTGACACTTGGCTCATCTGAAGCATATCAGCAAAATGCTCAGATTCGGTCGCAATTCCCAGCGTTAAATCAAATGCTTGATGGTTATCCCCTATGTTATCTCGACACAGCAGCCACCAGCCAAAAGCCGCAAATGGTGTTAGATGCCATGGCAAAGTTTTACGCTAATGACAATGCGAATGTACACCGTGCTGCACATCAGTTATCAGCGCGTTCGACCTTAAGCTATGAGAAAGTGCGCGATCAGTTGCAGCAATTTTTGAAGGCAAAACGCCGCGAAGAAATCATTTTTACCCACGGCACCACAGAATCAATCAACTTAGTCGCCTTTGGGCTGACTGCCCAATTAAACGCTGGCGATGTGATATTAATCGACGCCGCCGCTCACCACGCCAATATCGTGCCTTGGCAGGAACTGGCGAAATGCACAGGGGCAATCATTAAACCAATCCCGCTCTGTCAGGATTGCCGCTTAGATATCAACGCCTATAAAACCTTGCTCGAGTTAAAGCCTAAAATCGTCGCCCTATGCCATGTTTCCAACGCCCTAGGTACAGTCAATCCCGTGACTCAGCTAGTGCAGTTAGCGAAAAAACAAGGTGCCATCACCTTAGTTGATGGTGCGCAGGCAGTGGCGCATTTAACGCTGGATGTGACTGAAATCGATTGTGATTTTTACGTCTTCTCGGGGCATAAAATGTATGGTCCCACTGGTGTTGGCGTGCTTTACGGCCGTTTCGACGCGTTAGATAATCTCGCGCCACTATTAACTGGAGGCGAGATGATTAAACGCGTGAGTTTTGAGGCGACAGAATTTGGCAACCTGCCGAATCGCTTAGAAGCGGGCACACCGCCGATTGCTGAAGTCATAGGTTTGGGCGCGGCCATTACATTTTTACAAACCGAGCTCATGCCGCAGGTTCAAGCTTATGAAGCAGAACTAATTAACTATTTACAAAGCCAATTGCGCGCGCTCGGTGAAGTGCATTTATACGGCGCCTTTGATGACAATATCGGTGTAGTCGCGTTTAATCTTGCCGGTGAACATCACCAAGATGTAGGCATTTTACTGGACCAACAAGGGGTTGCCGTTCGTTGTGGCCATCATTGTGCCATGCCATTAATGCAGAGCCTGAATCTTAAGGGCTGTTGCCGCGCCTCTATCGGTATCTACACCAATAAAGACGATATCGACCGCTTTATTGCCGCGTTAACCTCGGTAAAAGACTTGCTGCTGTAATCCAGCATTTAACGACTGAACCACGCCATTCATACGCTCAAATAAGTGAGACAGGATTTAGCCCTATGACAGATTCAATCATGCCTATGCCAAATGAGGCCGATTTTCACTATTTAGTGCAAGATGCCGAAACCTTACTGGCGCGTTTTACCAATGCACCTAACTGGCAGGAAAGATATCGCCAAATTATGTTGCTAGGGAAAGACTTACCAAGTTTAAGCCCTGAGCTTCGCATCGAGGCCGCTCAGGTCAAAGGCTGCGAGAGTGATGCGTGGATTTATCATCTAGAACAGGCTGGCAGGCACTATTATTTAGCCGACAGCGATGCCCGCATCGTTAAGGGATTGATCGGATTATTGCTTGGTGCCTGCCATGGCAAAAGCCGCGCTGAAATCCAAGCATTTGATCCTACAGCTTACTTCAAACAATTGGGCCTAGAAGGTCAGCTCAGCCCATCACGCACCAACGGCCTTAACTCACTGGCAAAAGCAATGGTTGAAGCCACTCGATAATCATAACCCGAGGGTTTTCATTTACTGCGACAAGCGATAATTGAAACCACTCGGCAACAACAAATAATCACAACTCTAGCTCAGGGGCAAAGGCCAAAAAAGGGATTTAATCAAAGACTTCTACGCCCTAAAAAGGTATAAAGAAGTTACATTTGCGTTATTGATAGGAACCGAGCATGCCCATCAAGGCAGTCAATCACTACCGTCGTACACTCCTTAAAGGTCTTGGCGCAGCAACTCTGTTAAGCCCACTCGCCAGTTTACCTAGCTTTGCCGCCGCACAGAGGCGGATATATGTCGATGGTTTATCTTTCCTTCCCGATGACTTAAGTGATGTAACCGCCGCTAAACTCGATGCCTATCTTTGCGATATTTCGGCTATTGAGACCATAGAACAAGCCGATGGCACTCAAAACTACAAACGCACTTATAAAGCTTGCATGGAAAGCATTAAGCAGGCCGCTAAACGGGTGAGCGATCATCCCGATATTTTACTGCAAGGTCTGAGGGGGAGAGATATTCAACGTGCCCGCGACAGCCAGCGCACTGCGGTATACTTTCAAATCCAAAGCGCAGATTGTGTCGAAGAAGACAGTGAAGCTAACCAGTGGGCGCGGGTAGATGAGTTTCATCAACAAGGGCTACGCGTATTGCAACTCACCCACCATTACGGCAATACCTTTGCCGGTGGCGCCTTAGATAATGATGCCAGTGGCGGACTCAATAAACCACTCACGGCCCACGGGCACGAGCTTATCGCCAAACTCAATCATTCCAATATCTTGATTGATGTGAGTCACTCCAGCGCTCAAACCGCTTTAGATGTCGCAAAAATCACTAAATCACCCATAGTGCAAAGCCACGGCGCAGCGCGCGGTATAGTCAACCATGCCCGTTGTTCCCCCGATGAAGTGATCCGCGCCATCGGCGATAGCGGCGGCGTATTCGGCGTATTTATGATGAGTTTCTGGCTTACCAATAATGCCGTGCCCACGATTGATGATTATATTCGACAACTGGAATACGTTATGCGTGTTGGTGGAGTGGACTGCGTGGCAATCGCTAATGACTTCCCGCTCCGAGGCCAAGAAAACCTACTGGCACTCGGCAATGACAACGCCAAAGGCATTAAAGAATATCAAGAATGGTGGTACAGCCTGAGGGCGAAAGGCGTGCTAGGTTTTGATGCAGAGCCCAGACATGTAGTGATCCCCGAGCTGAATCATATCGATCGCATGAGCCGTATCGACGATGCCTTAGCCAAGGCGCGCTTTAAATCTACCGACCGCGACCGTTTTATGGGTGGTAACTGGCAAAGAGTGCTCAACAAAGTGCTACTGTAAATGCCATTGTTTTATCGTCATGTTTAATTTACTTTGTCGATAAATTTACTGACTTATCAGCTCATTTCAGTCTTGGATATTCTATGCTGACCACACTCGCTATTTTCAATTATCGCTCTCTGCGTGAAATCGTCTTGCCCCTAGGGCAACTCAATTTGATCACTGGGGCGAATGGCAGTGGTAAATCGAATCTATACAAGGCACTACGTTTACTCGCACAAACGGCGCAAGGCGGCGTTGTCAATGCTTTAGCCCAAGAAGGCGGACTCGACTCCAGCTTTTGGGCGGGACCAGAAAACCCCACCAAAAGTATGCTAGCGGGCGACACCGCCATTGAAGCCACCGTCAGGCAAGCGCCAAAACGCTTAAAGCTCGGCTTTGCTGGCGAGGACTTTAGCTATCTTATTGAACTCGGTTTACCTAAACCCGACGCCACCACGCTGTTTGGCTTAGATCCACAAATCAAGCGCGAAGCCATTTGGAACGGACCTAAGTATCGACCCTCAACGGTATTGGTTGAGCGCCGTGGTCCTATGGTAAAGAGTCGCAGTGCTGACGGACAAGGCTGGATAACCTTAGGCGCACACCTGCAAAGCGGCGACAGTATTTTTACCGAACTTGCCGATCCAGAGCGCAGCCCTGAAGTGCTAAAACTTCGCGATAGTATCCGCGCATGGCGCTTTTACGATCACTTCAGAACCGATGCAGAAGCGCCAGCCCGTCGTCCACAATTAGGTACAGCCACGCCAGTATTGCACCACGATGGGCGCGACCTTGCATCAGCAATTCAAACCATTTTTGAGATAGGTGATAAAACGGCTTTTGACCATGCGGTCAGCGATGCGTTTCCCGGTGCTGAGGTTCGCATTGAACCTCAAGAGGGCGGCATTTTAGTGCTCGCATTTCATCAGCATGGTTTATTAAGGCCACTCAATGCCAGTGAATTGTCGGATGGCACCCTGCGCTATTTGCTGTTAATCGCCGCCCTGCTGACCCCAAGACCGCCAGAGCTTATGGTGTTAAATGAGCCAGAAACTAGCCTACATCCCGACTTATTACCTGCGCTTGCACGCTTAATCGCTAAGGTATCGGAAGAGTGCCAGTTGTGGGTGGTTTCCCATGCTAATCGGCTTATTAATGCCTTAAGCCAATTTGAACACTGCAATACCTTGGCCTTAGACAAAACCTTAGGCCAAACGCAGATCCAAGGCCAAGACTTACTCAATACACCCAGTTGGCTATGGCAGAATCGTTAACCTGTAGCCTTAGCCTTAGCCTTAATCAATCGTAAAATACCGCAAGCCATAGGGTTTCTGAACTTATAGAAGTCGAAGCGACTCGATGTTTTTGATGGGGCGGAATCGTTAAGTAATCACCAGGAGTTAGCGTAACGGGTTCACCTTGTTCAAATTCAAGCGTCGCCTCACCTTTGAGCAGCATCACCCATTCATGCTGAGTTTGATCGTACCATTGACCTTCGGACGTAGATTGCCCATTGGAAACGATGCGTTCTATGGTCACAGTATTATTACCCGCCAGTTTTTCAAAAGTTTCCGCCGATAAATCTGTGGGTAATTTTGCAAAAAAGTTATCAAGCATTTTGTCTTTATTCCTCTGCTTTTATTAATGTGCCACTCTGATTAAACGGTATTTTGAGCAATCAAGCATTGAGAAACGAATCCATAAACCGCTATGATATGCGCACAGAAATACTCAGTTGCCATGAGTATCACTCAGATAAGCTTAATGTTTTACATATGGATATGGAGATTTCCCCCAATGTCGTTGTTTCGCGCACTCAAAGCCAAGTTATTTCCCTCAAACCAAACTAGCCGCGATCCAAAAGACATTCATCTTCAAACTGAATCACAAACACTCAGCCAAGAACAAGATTTAACGCAGGAGCCGTCAGTCGCTGCACCGCTATTCCAGCGCTACTTCAGCTTAAAAATCCATGCGACAAAGGCAGACGCAACTTCTTGCGAAGAAAATGCCGACCACGGCTTAACTCTCTATCAGTATGATACGCCTCAAGTCATAGAACTCTTGGGCTGGGAAAACGCCAATGAATGCTGCGACTTCCACCATACCGAATTCGACCGCCTCGAAATCAGCAATCAATTCCCTTTCCCCGAGCAGCACTTTTGGCTCGACAAGGTAAAAGTGTGCAGTATCACCCCAAAAAAGAACAGCCAAATAAAGGCGTTGTGGCAAGTTGAGCTTAACAATCTCGATACATTATTGATAAGCCACTTTACCCTCGATGCTGACAATATAGTGCAAGGCGATATTCAAGATTACGCCAGCCTAACAGGCCAACTGCACCGCACTTTTCACCAACTCAATACTGAAGATGGTGCGGGTATACTTAGAATCATCACCCAAAGCCCAGGGCTTACCCAAGCCGTCGATTCAAACTATTTTGGCGAACGTAATGGTGTGACCCGCCAATTCAATGCCCTAGGTACCCTGTTATTTGAAGGCAACTTTATTAATGATCAGCAACTTGGAACACAAACGTGGTACGACCATGAGGGCAAGATCAATCAAATAGAAGATCGCCATCCCCAAGGTCAATTTATTCAATACTTTTATGGCAATGGTCAGCTTAAAGAAACCGCCGAACAAGATAGCAATGGCTATTATATCAATACGTTAACTCGCTACTATGAATCTGGACAAATACAGCTGATCCGGCCCTTAGTGCAAGATGTTATCCACGGAATTGAAAAACAATATTACCCTGATGGTTCACTAGAAGCTGAAAGATATTACAACCAAGGCTATGAATATGAAGCCGTTTGGTATCATCCCAATGGAGCAATTAAACAAAAAGTGTGTAACGATGTGACGGGTAAAGTCATTGAAGAGTTTTACGACTCAGGTAAGCCTGCATGGCGTGAACCCTTCAATACCGAAGGCCAATTACATGGCGAACATGTAAAATGGTATCCCAATGGCCAAATTGAAGAAAAAATCTATTTTGAGGATGGCAAAGAACAAGGCATGGCCCTTTGGTATCATGACAATGGTCAACTCGCCCTTGAGATCTATCTTGAAAAGGGACTCAGGGAAGGTCTATTTAGAAGCTATTATAAAAGTGGCGTGCTTTCGGCCGAAGGCCAATATAAAAATAATCTCTCGGTAGCCCCTTTTATTGAATACCACGAAAACCAGCAAATTCAGATGTACTTACCGCACACACAGGGCAACCGTGATGGCACTGCTCGCTGGTTTTATGAAGATGGCACGATACGTACAATTTCTGAATATGAAGTTCGTGATGGCCAAGGCTACCTCAAAGAGTCCAGCTTTTATAATAACAAAGGGATCCTCGAATCCTATCAGAGTCACTCGAATACCCGCTGCGGCTATAATCTTGATAATAATCAAAGGGAATACTATCAAGAAGGTATTGCCGATACTCGCATCGAATATTATGAAGGTGGTGCCATTCGCTGGTTACTCACCCGTACGCAAGGGGATTTATTTAGCTCTAAATCCTTGTCCCCTCAAGGTTTAATTTTAGAAACTGGCACAATCCAAATTACTAATGGTCGTTACCTCGATATCGGCCATTGGCAACGTTTTACGCCCCAAGGACAAGTGTACCGCGAAGCCTGGCTAGATGAACAAGGCCAACTGATAGAAAGCCGTCACTACTTTGATTTTCATGAAAATATAGCAACTCAGGAAGATGAAGAACCTGAATGGGATAGCCCAGAAAATCCTAGTTATGACTATGATGAAGACGATGCTGATGGGCAAAGTAACGGACCAAATAACCGTTCGGATAACAGCGAACATCATGCTAGCAATAGTAGCAATAACGCATATTTATCTCGTCAGAAGTATCACGCACCCAATGGCAATACCACGACAAAACAGCGAGAAGATAAAACAATAGCAGATGTCACCGCTCACACCCAAGAACCCATATTGGCTTATCACTTAAAATTTGATGATGAAAGCAAGCTTTATGCAATGAAACGCTATCATCCCAATCGCCAGATTGCCGAAGAAGGTAATTTACAAATTCAGGGACAGGAGCAATTCTGGGTCGGCATTCACAATCAATACGATGAGCAAGGCAAACTCAAGCTTTCCGAAACCTATACTATGGCGGGCGAACCGATAGAGCACTCCACTAGCACAAGTAGGATAGTGTTAAATTAATCAAGCAGATTTGAATCACACTCGATAGCGAGGATAGGTAAGCCCAGATAAAACTTGGCTTACCTTACTCCCATTAACCGTTAGCTTGCGATAACAATTCCAAGCTTGATAGCACTAAATGAATCTAAGTCGCAGCACTAAAACTAAAGTGCAAAAAAACTAAAGTGCAAAAGTGGCAATAGTCTTTTGAATACCCACGACATCCGTACCACGCTTGAGCTCTTTTACTAAAGGCTCACTCTGGCCTGAGATCCAAATTTTAAGCTCGGCATCCATATCAAAATGGCCTGTCGTTTCCACTTCAAAATGGGTAATGGATTTATACGGTATGGAATGATAAGTAACCTTCTTGCCTGTAAGTCCCTGCTTATCAATTAAGATCAGGCGTTTATTGGTGAAAATAAACAAATCGCGGATCACTTTGTAGGCGAGTTTTAATTCTTCTTGAATGCCCATGATAGGCCTTAATTCCTCGGCTAATTCCTGTAAATCAACCTCAGCAGCATTACCGAGTAAACCGTCTAACAATCCCATTTTAACATCCCTTATTATTGATATTATTTTCAATAAGATATCTGCTCATTACCGCATGTGCAATATAAGGCTTTGATGAAAATATGAGAGTGACGCTGGTGAGAGCAACATCAATGAGAGGTAGGCTAGTGTAGGTGCATGGATGTAGCTGAATAGGTGCTAGGAGCATTGCACTCGGGCAATGCTCCTAATGACAAATATTAAAGGTGCTTCTGGCCTCGCACTTGACGGTTTTCACCGACCACCATCATTTCGCATTTAGGGCAGTCGAATACCAACTTGAGCACATCATTGCCGATTTCAAGCACCATAGGATCGGCCTTGATCCCTGGCACTTCTTTCGGACACAGATTGAAGTTAAAACGTAGGCAATGCTTAGTGATCATCAATGGCACGTCTTCGGTGACGCCATTTTTCTCATAGGTATCTTGAATTTCAATCACGCCGTGGCGTTGATAAAAATCCTTAGCCTTTTCGTTGGCAACATTACCTAAGTAACTCAAATGCTTGACGGGATAGACTGCATCTTGATTATGCTTCCACGGCAATGGACGCACATAACCTTGCACACGAGCAGCCTCTAGAGCGGCCACACCATCACGGCGCAGACCATTGAGCACAGACGCAGGCAAGAACCAAGCTTGGGCCGTATCGATACTAATGCTACGAGCAACAAAGTCGGTACTGCCGAGCTTACCCAGCTGAGTACGGGTATTTTGTAAGGTCTTATCGACATCAGTCGCAGGCGTCTTCTCGACCGTTAAATTGACTGTGGCGCTTAGGCCATAGATATCCGTCAATGTCAGTGCGAGTCCTTCTTGGGTGTCGCTCAACCGTAAATCGACGCCGATAATCCGTTTAGAAGATTCTTTAGATAACAGGGCTTCGAAGGCTTGGTTATGGTTACGGTACAAAGTCATGCCGACTTTTAAATCCTTTGGCACCTGCAATATATGCAGTTTTAACCCTTCGGCACGGTTAACCCGCAGGCCTTGCAGCTTGTCATCGGACTGCTTTGCCATGGCAAAATTCGCGGGGAAAAACGCTAAGCCATCGCCGTTATTAAACTCATGGCTAGAGCTCACTTGGATAAAGTCTTTACCTATGCTGACCACTTTACCGACTTCTTCGCCTATGTATTTGGGCGAGCGGAAATCTTTAATTCCTTGGCTACGTTCGTTAACAAAGTAATCTGTGCTGCCACGGTTAAAGGTCTTTTCTGGATCGGGGATAAAAGAATGTTCACAGCGGCCGTGGGACGAAGCCTTAAACTCAGGGCGACGCGCCATAATCGCATCCAGCTTTTGGCGATAATGCGCGGTGACGTTTTTAACGTAACTTAAATCTTTTAGGCGACCTTCAATCTTAAACGAGCGAATACCCGCATCGATGAGCGCTTCGAGGTTTTCGGTTTGGTTATTGTCTTTTAAAGACAATAAATGTTCGTTCTGCGCTAACACATCGCCTTGACGTGTTTTAAGATTGCCCGGCAGGCGGCACATTTGCGAGCATTCACCGCGGTTAGCACTGCGGTTACTAAAGGAATGACTCAAATTACATAAGCCACTGTAAGCCACACACAAAGCACCGTGGATAAAGAATTCGAGCTGCATATTAGTATGCGCGGCGACATCACGGATTTGGCTTAAGCCCAATTCACGGGCAAGCACCACCTGAGAAAAACCAACTTGCTCTAAAAACGCCACTTTTTCTGGGCTGCGGTTATCCATTTGAGTACTGGCATGCAGGGCAATCGGCGGCAAATTGAGCTGCAATACACCCATGTCCTGCACAATCAGCGCGTCAGCACCCGCTTCGTACAATTGCCAAATGAGTTTTTCGGCGTCGGCCAGTTCGTTATCCATCAAAATGGTATTGAGGGCGACGAATACCTGAGCATGGTATTGATGAGCATAAGTACACAGGCGCGCGATATCTTCAACACTGTTACCCGCCGTTGCCCGCGCACCAAATGCAGGACCACCTATGTATACCGCATCGGCACCATGGCGTATGGCTTCGATACCGTAGTCAGCATTTTTTGCAGGCGCCAATAACTCAAGACGGTTATGGACGTGAGAAAGATTCTCGGGAGTGTATATCTCTGGCTGGCTCATGGCTTCACAGACTCAAAATGATCGTTAACGAAAAGGACGGGAGTATAACAAAAACTCAAATACAGCTCTATCAGCAAATCATCAACTAATCCGCTTTACTTTTGTCAGCGAGGATAATGGCACAGCCGATCTTTGGGCCTCACACTTGCACCCTCAAGCCGAGCAGAGTATCTTTGCCCCGCATTGACGAATAGGCACTATTTATGACTGATTTTATTTACCAACCACCGACCACTCCTTGGCTCGATATTCTTTATCAAGATAAAGACATTATCGTCATCAACAAACCTTCAGGATTGTTGTCTGTGCCCGGTCGCGACCCAGCCCATTACGACAGTGTCTATGCCCGGGTAAAAGCAGAGCATCCACATTGCCAAATCGTCCATCGCCTCGATATGGCGACCTCTGGTGTGATAGTTCTCGCCCTTATCCGTAGCGCCGAGCGGGAATTAAAACGTCAGTTCCACGATAGAGAAACCAGCAAGACCTACTTTGCAAGGGTTGCAGGCCATGTCAAAAATGACACTGGCAGCGTTGATTATCCACTGATCTGCGACTGGCCAAATCGCCCTAAACAGAAAGTCGATCATCTTGTTGGCAAACCGTCTTTGACTCACTACCAAGTAATGAGCCGCGCCAAACGCTCAACGCTGGTTAAACTGACGCCAATCACAGGCCGCTCACACCAATTACGGGTGCATATGATGGCGCTAGGACATCCGATCTTAGGTGATGGTTTTTATGCCGACTCACTGGCAAAATCCTTAGCGCCTCGACTATTACTACATGCAGCAGAGCTCACCATCAAACATCCCTACTCGGGTGTCAGTATGACTTTTAGCGCAAAAGTCCCTTTTTGTGAGCCTTTGGGTGAACAATGATCACTAAAATCAAATAATACGGGCAAAATCGGTAGCAATTCCCCATAAAAAAACGTAACTTTATGACAATTCACTACGTTATAGAGAGTTTATTTATGGATACCGCATTTCAGCGCGATCAACTCGATAATCATATCCTCGAAGCCCTAATGCAGGATGCCCGCACACCCTTTGCCGAACTCGCTAAACGCTTTAGCGTTAGCGCCGGCACTATCCATGTTCGGGTAGAAAAGATGAAACAAGCGGGGATCATTACAGGTGCGCAAATCACGGTAAACCCTAAAGCCCTAGGCTATGACGTTTGCTGTTTTATCGGTATCAACCTTAAAAGCGCTGGCGATTACCCCGCCGCTATCGCCAAACTCAACGCTCTCGAAGAAGTCGTCGAAGCCTATTACACCACAGGCAACTACAGCATTTTCGTAAAGGTCATGTGCCAATCCATCGACGGCTTGCAACACGTGCTCATCAATCGCATTCAATCTATCGATGAAATCCAGTCGACAGAAACCTTGATCAGCCTACAAAACCCAATCGTCAGAGCGGTTAAACCTTAAACAGGAAAAACAGCAAACACCTACAAACAACATAACAAATACCAAAGTGTGATTAACATCTTTTTTACCGCAAAAGTGTTAACCATACGATACTTTTGTGTTACAACTTCATTGCTGACACCAAAGAGTGCAGCAAAAACTATAACAATTCAGCTACTGGCACGTTTAATAAAGTGCTGAAAGCATTAATTGACAAGGAAGAAGTTGTGAAGACAAAACTATCGATCGCTATCTCCGCTGCACTACTCTCAAGCGCAGCTATTGCTAACAGTGAATTTACATTTAAACCTTACTCTCCAGAAATAAGCGCGCATGATAAATATACTAAACCGCAAACATCAGCCACTAACCTCGATGCTCCACAACGTTTTATTGTTGAGATGGAATCTCCTGCACTAGCTAAGTATAGAGGTGGCATCGGCAACTTCGCAGCAACAGCTTTAAATTCGAAAAAAGAAAAACTAGATATTCAATCTACTAATGTCAAAAGCTATTCAAGTCACCTAGCTAAAGAGCAAAACGCTTTTGCTAGCAATTTAGCTAAAATTGCGCCAAATGCAAAAGTGGAACGTCATTTCCAAACACTTTTTAACGGTATAACAGTTGTTGGCCAAGGACTAAGCGTTGAAAAAATAGCCAAAATGCCTGGAGTGAAAGCTGTATACCCAGAGGCTATATATGAAACTAGCATGGATGCATCACACCAAGTGATTAATACCCCGGCTATGTGGGAAGCCGTTTCCGGCATGGCTAATGCGGGCAAAGGAATGAAAGTTGCTATTATTGATGGCGGCATTCGTCCGGAAAACCCCATGTTTACCGATGCAGGCTTCACAGCACCCAGCGGTAGTCGACCATCGGATGACTACTGCTCGACTGTCGATGCTTCATTCTGTAACAACAAGCTGATCGTTGCGCGTTGGTCACAGCCAACATCACCTGTGTGTCCTAATGAATACATGAGTCCACTTAGCTATGGTGGTCACGGAACTCACGTTGCAGGTACCGCTGTCGGTAACAAGATATCAACTACTTATAAAGATATTCCCGTTCAACTATCTGGTGTAGCACCAGCAGCTTACCTTATGGTCTACAAGGCTCTTTACAGTAAGCCTGATTGCACAGGCGGAACCGGCTCTAACATCATGTTAATGGAAGCCTTAGAGCATGCTGTTAATGATGGTGCAGATGTAATCAACAACTCATGGGGGGGGAGTGCTGGTAGTGATCCAGCTAGCAGCCCATACAAAACCATGTTTGAAGCTGCAGAAGCTGCGGGTGTTGTTGTAGTTAGCGCTGCCGGTAACGATGGTAATGGTCCTCAAACTATCGGCTGCCCTGCTTGTATTGAATCAGGAATAACTGTTGCTAACACTACAACAGGGCGTTTTTTCGCTAATAGCTTTAATACCGGTGGTGATGATTTACTTGCTATCCCAAGTTCTGATGCAGTGCTTTCAGAAGATATTACCGCTCCAGTGATTGCGGCCGTTAATTTAGATGCTGAAAATGCCAATGGTTGTGATGCCTTTGCTGCGGATTCGTTCAAAGATGGCATTGCATTGATTTCTCGCGGAACATGTAACTTCTCATTAAAAGCCACAAACGCAAAAGCTGCAGGCGCTAAAGCCCTTGTAGTTTATAACAATGCGGCAGGTGCACCAACGACTATGTCTATGCCTGGTGAACCATTCCCTGCTGTCATGATTACGAAAGATGCAGGTTTAGCCGTAATTGAAGCCATGGGAGATGCTGCAACAACAGGTACGATAGTTGCAAAAACTAAACGCATCATGGTTTCTGAACTTGCTGATAACCTAAATAGCACCAGTTCACGCGGTCCTGATGGCAACCAAAATATTCTTAAACCGGATATTGCAGCACCTGGTACCAACATTCTGTCAGCTTTTTCTCCTGATGATGGTGGTGAAGACTTTAATATGATCTCTGGCACCAGTATGGCAAGCCCGCACGTAGCAGGTGCTGCAGCTATGATGCGTCAATTACATCCAGATTGGTCTGCAAACGATATTAAAACTGCTTTAACATCAACAGCTAAATTTGATGATATTTTAGATGATGATGCAACAACACCAGCCACACCATTTGGTATGGGTGCTGGACGCATGGATTTAGATGCTGCAGCCAAAGCTATATTAACGTTCGACAAACCATCAATCGCATCAGACTCTTGTGTTGGTCCATGTACTTTCACTCGAACGGTATATAACAAGAGTGATGCAAAAACATCTTGGAACTTATCAACTTCATCCGATAGTACAGGTATAACAGTATCACCTTCTAGCTTAGAACTTGCCGCAGGAGCCTCTGCCATGTTTACTGTAACCGTTGACTCAACTTTCGCAGAATATGGTGAGTGGATTTTTGGTAATGTAATGATAAGCAGCACCGAAGGACTGCAAGATGCTCACTTACCTTTGGCTGTGTTAGCTAAAGAGTCAAGTGATGCCTCACTGATTTCGACTATGAGCAAGAAAACCGAACTTAACGCAACCGATGCGATTCCAATATCAGTTGTGATTAACAATAACTCATTTGACAGTACAGTGACTATTACAGCGCAAGCACCAGAAGGCACGAAACTAACATCGAAAGATGATGTAAAAGTTAGCTTAGCTGGCGCGACGCAAAATGGTTTACAAATCAACGAAGATATAGGCAACATTACTTGGGTTGGATCACTTAATCTTCCTAAAATGACGACAACTAAGGGCTCTGCTGGTTTCCCAAGCATAGTGAGTCTAGGGGTCAAACCAATTACTTGTCCAGAAGGTTGTGATGAACAAGCGTTCACCTTTACTGTGCCTAGCTTTAAATACAATGGGGTTAGCTATTCCAGCATCACTATGTCTGACAATGGTCTAGCGATTGTTGGAGGTGGAAGTGCAAGTGGTACATTTGCGAACAAAAAGCTACCTGATGGCAGCAACCCAAATAACATTTTAGCGCCCTTCTGGTCAGATTTTGATTTATCAGATAAATCTGCTGGCGATACTGGCGGTGGTGACTTAGCCGTTGGTGTATTCACAGATGATGATGGAGTTAAATGGTTAGCTTTAGAGTGGAATAAAGGCCAACTCTATGGTGATACATCAAATACACCTTATACGTTTAGCATTTGGATTAAAACAGGTGATACTGAAGAGGTTGTATTCAATTACATAAATATTCCAAATATGCCTTCAAACGTCACTATCGGCGCTGAAAATATAGGCGGAACAATTGGAACAACTTACCACTTTAATGGTGAAGGTGATTCGGTTGTAACAGGTAATACATTGACGCTGAAAAACACAACGGCAGGTAATGTTACTATCGACTATCTGGCTAAAGCGACAGAATTCTCCTTTGGCACTGGCGATATGGCAGAAGCTACAGAAGAAACCTCAATAGAAATTGATTTGCTCGCAAATGATATCAATCCAGATCAAAAAGTTGCTCGCGCATCAATCACAGGCAATGGCATAACCGCCAATGCACAGCGTGTTTTGGATATTGCTCCTGTAGGTACATTGTCTAAAGCAACTGTAGTAGACGCACCTGCCAATGGTGCTGTCACTATCAGTGAAGCTGGCATTGCGACTTATCAGCCTAAGAAAGACTTCTTTGGCACCGATAGCTTCACTTACAGCGTCGAAGATGCCGATGGCAACGTATCAAAAGCGACTAAAGTGACTGTGACAGTTGCTAATGTCAATGATGCACCAACTGTCGCCCCAACAGGAGAAACCTTGCCTACAGGCCAAAAAATCACCGTCATGTCAAATGCTAAAGATGTCGATGGCGATGCACTCACCTATATTTGGACACAGACATCAGGTCCTACAGTGACTTTTGATCCTGCAGCAAAAAATATTAGCTTTACCCCAAAAGAGCAGGGAACCTATACATTTACTGTTATTGCGAATGATGGCACATTAAACAGTAATACTGGTGAAGTGACTGCGGTTGCTGCACCAAATAAAAATACAGACAATGGAGGAGGTTCACTCGGTTGGCTAACCGCCTTATTGTTACCACTGGCGGCAATGCGTCGTCGTATGAAGTAACGAGTTGTTGACAGTAAAAAGGGAGCCTTAATGGCTCCCTTTTTCTATTACGCTCTAAAGAAATATGTCTAGGAACGCAGGCCTATTCCGCGCGAGACTAAGTAATACGCTAAGGTCCAAAGTGCGACGCAGAAACCGATCATAATGGCAATGGATAATGGCACGCTGATATCGGCGAAGCCTAAAAAGCCGTAGCGGAACACGTTGATCATATAGACCACAGGGTTAAGTGCCGACACGCCTTGCCAAAATGGGGGCAAGAGTGACAGGGAGTAAAATACGCCGCCAAGGTAAGTTAATGGGGTAAGCACAAAGGTGGGGATGATACTAATGTCGTCGAAGCTTTTAGCAAAAACAGCGTTAATTAAGCCACCCAATGAAAATAACACTGAAGTTAAAAACACTGTCATCACCACTAAACCTGCATGATGTAAGCTAATGTCGACAAAGAACATGGCCACTAACGTCACTATCAGGCCAACACACAAACCGCGCGCCACGCCGCCACCTACGTAGCCAGCAATCAGCACATAATGGGGCACAGGTGCCACCATCAACTCTTCTAAATTACGTTGAAACTTGGCACTGTAAAATGAGCTAGCGACATTCGAGTAAGAGTTAGTGATCACCGACATCATGATCAAACCAGGGGCGATAAACTCCATATAAGATACGCCGCCCATTTCTCCAATCCGGCTGCCGACTAAGTTACCAAAAATCAAAAAATACAAGGTCATGGTAATCGCTGGCGGGACTAAGGTCTGGATCCAAATTCGCGTAAAACGATTAATCTCTTTACTTAAAATACTTTTAAAGGCAATAAAGTAGAGCTGATTCATGCTGAGGCTCCCTGAGTTTTCTTCACGAGTTCGACGAAGAGTTCTTCTAACCGATTAGACTTGTTACGCATCGATAGCACTTCAATATTAGCTGCGCTCAATTGGCTAAAGACATCGTTAAGATTATGCTCTTTCGCTACATCCACCTCTAAGGTATGAGAGTCGGTTAAGCGACAAGCCATGCCATCGAGCACGGGAGCCGTTTCAGTATCGCGACGAAGATCGAGAATAAAAGTCTCCATATTCAGCTTACTCAGCAACGCCTTCATGCTAGTGCATTCCACTAAAATACCTTTATCGATAATGCCAATATTACGGCAAAGCATTTCCGCTTCTTCAAGGTAATGAGTGGTCAGGATGATCGTCACGCCCTGCTGGTTAATTTGTTTGAGAAACTCCCACATAGAGCGGCGCAGTTCAATATCCACACCTGCGGTAGGTTCATCTAAAATCAATAATTTAGGTTCGTGCATCAGAGCGCGCGCAATCATTAACCGTCGCTTCATGCCGCCGGATAATTCCCGCGAAGGGCTATTGCGCTTTTCCCACAGATCCAGTTGGCTTAAGTATTTTTGGGCACGCTCAAGGGCGATAGGTTTTGGCACACCATAGTAACCCGCTTGATTCACCACAATTTGCAGCACGGTTTCAAACTGGTTGAAGTTAAACTCTTGTGGTACTAAACCAATGCAGAGCTTGGCGTGTTCTAGCTGCTTATCAATATCATAATCAAAGACTTTGACCGTACCAGAACTCTTCTGCACTAAGGAGCTAATAATACCAATCGTGGTGGATTTACCCGCACCATTGGGGCCGAGCAAGGCAAAGAAATCCCCTTGATTGACGGTAAGGCTGATGCCTTTGACCGCTTCGACGCCGCCTTTATAGGTTTTTTTAAGCCCTTCGAGTACCAGAGCATGGGTAATATTCGCCATATTTGTACCGATCCTTACACATTAGAAAGTAATAAGATGGTGCTAAAAAACACAATTACAATGATGGGTTGCAGAACTAACGCAAAAAAAATAGCTAATTGATTGAAAAACCAATCTTTAATGATTCAATTATTTATACTATTTTTTATATAGCCGTAAAAAGCAAAACTCCCGCCTGTTGCGGGAGTTTTAAACGATATCGGACACTTAATCGAGTGGCACGACTTTGGCGATATAAGGTAGATTGCGATACTGCTCGGCATAATCAATACCATAACCTACGATAAACTCATCAGGGATAGTAAAACCGATAAAATCGACCTTCACATCCACTTCACGACGCTCAGGTTTATCCAACAGGGTGCACAGCGCAAGACTCTTAGGCTCGCGCAACAACAGCATTTCGCGCACTTTACTTAACGTATTACCTGAGTCAATCAAGTCTTCCACAATCAGCACATCGCGACCGGCGATATCTGATTGCACATCTTTCAGCACTTTCACATCCCGTGAGCTGGTCATAGTATTGCCATAACTGGAAACCGACATAAAATCGATTTCAACATGGCCTTTAATGCGGCGACACAGGTCAGCCATAAAGACCACAGAGCCTTTTAACAAGCCTACCATCAGCAGACGTTCACTGTGGGCATAATGGGCATTGATTAGCTCGGCCATTTGATCCAATTTCTGGCTTATCTCTTCAGCAGAGATCATCACTTCGGTGGTGTGTTTCATATAAGTCTCAATTGTCGAGGTCGCGGTTAGACTGTTTGTCATAACCCCAGCGACTCGTTAATGCATGGTCAACGCCCAAATGATCGAGAATTCGAGCGACCATGAAGTCTACCAGATCTTCTACCGATTTGGGATTGTGATAAAAGCCGGGTGCAGCGGGCATAATGGTCGCGCCAAGGCGAGAAAGGCTTAACATATGCTCTAAGTGTATGGCACTAAAAGGAGTTTCCCTCGGTACTAGGATAAGTTGGCCGCGCTCTTTAATCACCACATCGGCGGCGCGTTCGAGTAAATTATTACTCATTCCGGTAGCAACTGCCGCTAACGTCCCCGTTGAGCAAGGACAAATCACCATTTGTTTAGGTGCAGCGCTACCCGATGCAGGCGGTGAAAACCACTCATCTTTGCCTAATACCACTAACTCGCCAGCAATAATCACGCCTTTTTCGTGCAGCAAAGCCAACAGCTGGGCATGGGCTTTGTCACTGTTGGCGCTTAACTGTAAGCCGTGTTCCGTCGCCAATACCACTCGAGCGGCACTAGAGATCATCAAAAACACTTGATATCCCGATACCAACAGACACTCGAGTAACTTAAGCCCATAGGGAGCACCCGAGGCGCCCGTCCAAGCTAAGCTAATCGCCTTAGTCGACTTTGCGTAGGCCATCTTAGCTAACCTGCTCTACAGTTGAAGCCTGTTCTAATGCGGCCAGCAGCTTCTTATGTAACCCACCAAAACCACCGTTACTCATCACCACTATGGTGTCGCCTGCTTTGGCGGTTGCTGCGACTTTCGCGACCACATCATCAATTTGATGTAACACAGTCACAGGGATCACCGCCGCTTCCATAGCTTCTTTCATATTCCAGTCGATGGTATCGGCTTGATATAAAAAGGCTTCGTCGGCTTGCATCATAGAAAAAGCTAAGGTGTCTTTATGGACACCGCTCTTCATGGTATTTGAGCGCGGCTCGAGTACCACAGTAATCTTGCTCTGCCCAACCTTAGCCCGCATGCCTTTTAACGTGGTCGCAATGGCCGTCGGATGGTGGGCAAAATCGTCATATACGCTCACACCGTTAACGGTTCCGAGTAATTCGAGTCGACGCTTAGGTGGCATAAACTTAGCTAAAGCTTCAATTGCAGCACTCGGCTTAACGCCCACGTGGCGTGCGGCAGCAATAGCCATCATGGCGTTTTCAATATTGTGTTGACCAATCAAATCCCATTCGAGAATGCCTTGAGATTCGCCATCAAAAAATACTTCAAAGCGATGGCAATCATCACTTAACGCTTTGCCATACCAACCGCTGGTCGATTCGGTTAAATGATAGGTTTCTTGCTCACTCCAACAACCCATATCAATCGTTTGCTTAACGGCATGGGAATCGGCGGGCCAAATGATCTTGCCTTCACCAGGAACGGTGCGAACTAAGTGGTTAAACTGTTTTTGAATCGCAGCCAGATCGGCAAAAATATCGGCATGATCGAACTCAAGATTGTTGATCACTAAGGTACGCGGATGATAATGCACGAATTTCGAACGTTTATCGAAGAAGGCACTGTCGTATTCGTCGGCCTCAACCACAAAGAAAGCGGTCTTACCTAAACGTGCCGACACACCAAAGTTTTGCGGTACGCCACCGATTAAGAACCCAGGCTCATAACCACAATCATCTAAAATCCAGGCTAACATGCTAGATGTCGAGGTTTTACCGTGAGTGCCAGACACTGCCAGCACCCAACGCTCTGGCAAAATATGATCGGCTAAAAACTGCGGGCCAGAGGTATAAGGGATGCCAATGTTCAACACAGCTTCCACACAAGGATTACCCCGGCTCATGGCATTACCAATGACAACTAAGTCAGGATAGTGCCCAGCTTCACCCAGCTGGCTAGGATCAAAACCTTGAATAAGCTCAATGCCTTGGTCCTCTAGTTGCGTGCTCATTGGAGGATAGACATTGGCATCCGAGCCCGTCACTCTGTGCCCTTTTGCCCTAGCCAATAACGCTAGACCACCCATGAAGGTTCCACAAATCCCTAAAATATGTACGTGCATACCGCTCGCTCTGATGTGTTGAATTCACCGCCATTCTAATCCATCGGGCGACAGATTGGCAGGTAACAATCAGGGAAAAGCACAGCAATCACAAATGACAGTTTCAAAATCAGTAGATTTCACATTTGAACTGCAGAACTGAGATTTTTAGATAACAGGTCAACTAACACAAGGCCGAAAACTGTCGCAATGCAGGTACTAACGTAAGTCACGGTAGAGCTGAGCGTGCTGGCTACGGTGCCGACTAAATAAGAATTGACGTAACGCTTCGCGCTCTTCGGTTTCAGCCTGAAACTTAACGAAGGCCAGACCTTTCTCGCTACGAATAGGCTCGATATCGACGCGCATAGTCTCGCCATTGGGCAGTTGTAATTGCAGATCTTTACTGCCTAACAATTGCTTAAATTGCTGCTGTGATTTAGCACGGATGGCCATGCCAGAACTGGATAACGAGGCAACAGACCATTGCTCACCTTGATCGTGGTCGAATATCCACACATCATCGGCCTGGGTTAACCGCCAACTGCGCTCCACTCCCGAGGCATCTAGCACTTCAGGCACACCTAAAGTGGGTTGAAACTGTCCAAAGTCATCCACTTTCATCAGTAGTGGAAACCAGAGTTTATAGGGCCCGACTTCGGCCAATAGAGTGAGTTTTGCCTTACCGAGAATCGAAGCGATAACTTGCGGCACTTCAGTTGTGACTGTGAGCACGTGATTGACTAGGGGATCGTTAGTCAAGGCGGTGCCCACACGAGTCGGCGAAAAAAGTTCGCTAAAACAAGCAAGCTCCTCCGCGGATAATCGAGGTTCATCCATCATGATAAGTCCTCCCGAGTTAAATTCCTTCCCCCAAAAAGTACCACCAAAGTATGGGATTGTACATTTTTACACCAAAACAGTGGCAAAAAACGGAATATAGGCTAGCAAGGCTAAATTCAAGACACTATTAGCCATTTGCGCTATTTAACTTGGAAAATGCAGTGGATTGTTATTCCTCGCTTTTTAAACTGCTGGAAGGTGGAGCAAACAAGATACGCAGTCGTTGTTTAACACTCAATCCTGTCGCTGTGACCTCTGCAAACATGTCTCGCCATTCACTAAAAGTCACTTTAAAGGGATTAAAACTATTCACTGGCTTAGTGATGCCGTAAATCACAGTCTCCACTTCGGGCTCAAAGGTACCAAACAGCTTGTCCCAAATAATCAGCACGCCCGCATAGTTTTTATCTATATATTGAGGATTACGACCGTGGTGCACCCTGTGATGTGACGGTGTATTGAAGACCCATTCCAGCGGTCCGAGTGATTTAATCGCTTGGGTATGCACAAAAAATTGCAATCCCAGATTGAGTAATACCACAAACACCACCCAGTTTGGATCGAAACCTATGACCACCAGCGGTAACCAAAATACCCACATGCCTGCAAAGGGATACATTAAACTCTGACGAAACGCAGTGCTAAAATTCATATTCTCAGAGCTATGGTGCACCACGTGAGCCGCCCACATCCAGCGGACTCTGTGGCTCGCCCTGTGGAACCAGTAATAACAAAAGTCCTGCGCAACCATCAAGGCAATAAAGCTCAATGGGCCCATTTCAATATCGAATAACTTCCAACCAAACATCGCCAAATACAGCTTATCGATCAGCAAACCAGTGAGTAAATCAGCACCTTGATGCATGGCCGCGAGGCTGAAATTACACAGCACTTCTTGGCCGCGATAACGTGCACTTAACGGTAGCCTTTGTCTTTTATCGCCAAAGTACCATTCCAGCAAAATACACACGAAAAACAAAGGTGCGAGCACTAGCAGTAACAGCTCTGGGTGCTGGATCAGCGAGGCGATATCCATATAAGATCATCCTGTTCTATTTTTATTTTATGGTTATTTTTATTGTTACTTTTATAAAAATTCTGACTACATTCTATAAACCGCATTCAACGCCACAACGTAGGCAGCTGCGGTCCGTTAGTCGCCGTTAGCTACCAACGGGCATAATGATCTTCGGCGAGTCCTAGAACATTATTTAACTGGTAACTGTGCCCTTGATTATCGGTAATCGTGCCACTGAAATGACCGATGAATTGGCGGAAATTACTCTTAAGCAAGAGCAAATTACGCTTTTCACTGCGACAATTGCGCGCCGCAAACTGCAAATCCACTTGGCCATTTTGACTGTGGACTCGCCAAACCTCGGCGCCGAGCGTGGCATGGCGATCAAACTCAAATTGCACTGGTCCGAGTAAATGACGCTCGCCATTAATCCAGAAGACATTTTCAGTAGCGCCAGTTTCATTGACACCCGCCGCTAAATTAAGCCCCATTATGCCCTCATGGATCCGCGCGTTGATCGACGCCCAGCGCCAACTGGTATCACGGCGCATGTAACCCGCTGAAAAGTCATAGCCTGCTAAAGCTTGATTCAGCGGCTGCGGCTCATGACCCACAGTCAAACTACCTTTAACGGTCAAACCATTATGCTTTTGTGTGTAAGTCCAGCCGTTGTATCCAGTAGGACTACACATAGCCATAGGCAAACTTAAGGGGGCTGAGTGTAAAGTCACATCGGCTTGAATATTTTTAGTATCAATCACTAACCGCCAACCGCCCTCTACAATCTCAAAGCTTAACTGCGCCCCTTTACGGCCAATACTACTTCGGCCCTCGGCGGGCGATGGCGTCATCTGATAGCCAAACCTCAAAGGTTTTAACCAATCAAGCTGGATGAGTGTGTTGGTTTTTATGTCGTATAAATAACAAAAAGCACTGCCGACGTAGGCAATATCGGCAAGCGCGATGCCTAGGACATAACGCGGCGTGACCAAAGAGACAAACTGAAATTGTTTATAATCGAAATGCTTAGCCCACGCTGAAGCAGGTTTATCCATAGTATCGAAATAGGCAAAGTCCGCTAAACCTAAGGTTTTGACTATGCCATCGAAATGACCGAAATGGGGTAACCCCTTCGGATTGATCAGGCTATCTGGGGCGATTTGCGTTGCTATCGTTAACATGACTAAGCCTTACAAAAAGGACGCGGGAGCATCTATGCTCTCTCATTCTAAACATCGAATTTTTACTCTAACCTGTCCCCCATTGCATTAAAAGAGTGCAAGGATAAAATGTTGTCATTTTGTTGCCAGCCAGTATTCGGTTTAATGTTTTAAATTCCTTGTTTGTAAAACGATTAAAGCGCCTAAAGGCGCTTTAATCGTTGGATAAGGAAAGATTAGAATCGGTAGCTAATACCAAAGTTGATCCCCTGTAATTCAAGCTCTTTCATCGGGATATATTGGTATTCCAAATTCAAACCGAATCCTGACTTAAATCGATATTGCCAGCCTGCAGCGCCATAAAAACCGACATCATCTGAGTCCATATCTTGTTTATCTATCTCATAGCTGACTTGAGTGTAAGCAGCGCCTAATTTGGCATACAGGCTGTTACCACGAGACAAAGCATACTCACCGTAAGCGGCAGTTCTAACACCTTAGTAACGTAAATCTTTTATCTCACTGATGACGCTAACAAGCGCACTCGCCACCCCACCTGAACCCGCTAAATAACCCGCCTCAAACCCAAAATGCTCGTTGAGCATATAGCGGTAATATAAGTCGCTGGTTAAGGTGTCACCCGCATCATATTTACCGTTCTTAGTTTCAAATTCTTGGGTACCGTAACCTAAACTACCACCCAGTATATGGGCAGAATCGCCCGCGAGCGCATTGGAGCTCATCATGCCTGACGCCAGCATCAGGCCAACAAATAACGAAGTGAATGATATTTTTTCCATATTTAACCTGCCTTCCATGCCTTGTAACTATGCGAATAAATGATGTGAATGCACAGAAAACACGGATGTGAATAATGAGCACAAGATATTAGCAATAAAAGCTGTACCTCAACTGAATCACGGTGTTCTGTGGCATCAAAAGTGATTTCTGGTATGCTGTAGCCACTTTTACTTGTACGAGAGATCCCATGAAACGGCTATTACTGACCTTGACTTTCCCCCTGCTGTTCGCGGGCTGTGCCAGCCAAAATCCGACTCATATGGCTTTCAGCCCTCAAGTGCCCAATATCAGCCAACAAACGGCGCAACTTGTACCTATCGCTCTTGAAACGGTAGATACACGCACAGTCGATTATGTTGCTCGTTTTATTGAAGAAGGGACAAAAACACGTTTAGTTGGCCCGAGCGAACCGCCTAAACTGTTACTCGATGAAGTATTCCGCGCAGGTTTTGCTCAAGCGGGCTACCAAATCGACCCAAGCGCAACTAATTCAGTGCAAATTCAATTAGAAGAATTGCAAATGGATATCACTAAAAAGACCTTTGGCTATGAGGCAAAACACAGTGTGTTAATCGCAGTTCAAGCCAAAAATTCCACCCAAGAGCTGGTAAAACGCTATAAAGCCAAAGGCACTTTAAAAGGTCCTTTAACGCCCGATTTTGCAACCTTAGAACTGGATATGAACAAATTGCTCGGCCAACTTACCGGCGAGATTCTAAACGATCCTGAGCTTAATCAGTTTCTACAAAAATAACAGCGTCAGTTTATTATAAGGAAATCAATATGCTCCGTTGGATATCAGCCCTCTTACTCATCTTTATGAGTCATCATAGCCTCGCACTCGACATTCAGGCCGATACCTTGTATCCCAGAGTCGAATTTGATACTAGCTTAGGCAAAATAGTGGTCGAGCTAGATAGAACTCGTGCACCAATCACTGTCGATAACTTTTTAACTCATGTCGTTAAAGGCGAATACGACAACACAATATTTCACCGCGTGATCAGTGACTTTGTGGTGCAAGGCGGCGGACTCACCCCCAAGTATGAAGAGCTCCCCGAGGGTAAGCCGATAGTCAACGAATCAGGAAATGGCCTAACAAATAGCATGGGCACTATCGCCATGGCACGTGAAAACGAGCCGCACTCAGCCACTCGTCAGTTCTACTTTAACGTAGCCGACAACACTAAGCTCGACCCCTCTAAACGTCGTTGGGGTTATGCCGTATTTGGTGAAGTGATTGAAGGTAAAACCGTCCTCGAAGCTATGGCTGTCGTTGAGACAGGGACTAACACTAAGCTCAATTGGCCCGATGTTCCTGTTACCCCTATCATATTGAAAAAAACCAAATTATTACCAAAACAGTAATCAAAATATAATTTCGAGCAAAAGCGCTAATTTTGCATCTATACTGTGATAGTAAACAGAAAGGAGGCAAACGATGACGGCAACTGAGTTCATCGATAATAAAGCGCCCCAACTCGCCTTCTATGGAAAAGCGTTTTTGAGTGAAGAACTCGACTTCCATGAAGTGCAACTTTACTTATGGGACACGTTAGAAGAATGGCAGCAACTGAATTCGACTGGCGAAGCGCAAACGGAAACTGAAAAAGTGTTTTGGCACTTGCTCCACAGCTTTAACAGGTGGCCTGACTGTGTGATCCGCGGTAATCAATATCTGCGTAAGCAAGTAAATGATTGCTGTGACTACCTGAGTTTAGGCGGCCGAGTGCCGCAGGGATGCATCGGGATAAGACCTTAAGTTCAGCATTCCTATCGATAAAAAATGGCCCTGTAATAGGGCCTTTTTTATTTCGTAAACCAATTCCTCGTGTGTACATTATTACGCTCTCCTTACTATCAAGATCTATGCTAGCGATAAAGATAAGCGGTAAACTTTTAGCTACAAGCAGTTAACTCTCGAGCCATATTCAACCATCTTATAGTGCTAAACGGGACTCCAAAGTAAAAGGAATACCATTAGCCCTTGAACCCTATGGCACCTTACCCGTAAGCTAAGCGGATTAAACACTTAGACTCATGCCTATGTCCGCAACAGGTTTTATTCAACGTACACTCGATGCCCTCAGTGTCTATTATCACAAGCGGGTTTTGATCCTGTTATTACTGGGTTTTTCTGCTGGTCTACCATTAATGCTGGTATTTTCAACGTTATCCTTTTGGTTGCGTGAAGCTGGTGTTGATCGCACTTCAATCGGTTATTTCAGCTGGATAGCCTTAGCCTATGCGTTTAAATGGGCTTGGTCACCCTTAGTCGATCGGCTTTCATTGCCGCTGCTAACTCGATTTCTAGGCCGCCGCCGTAGCTGGATGCTGTTCGCTCAGTTGTTATTGGTTGGTGCCATCTTAGGCATGTCTTTTAGTGACCCTCTCAAAGATCTCGAGCGCTTGGCACTGTTCGCATTAATGGTCGCCTTTGCCTCAGCCACTCAAGATATTGTTATTGATGCCTTTCGGATTGAATCAGCCCCAGAAAAGATGCAAGCCGCACTAGCAGCGGCCTATCAAGTGGGTTATCGCAGCGCCATGATTATCGCCACCGCAGGCGCACTCACCATAGCGGCTTGGGTTGAACCCGGTAACACAGCATACAACTTAGTGGCATGGCAAACTTCTTACCTGATTATGGCAGGATTGATGTCTGTTGGGATTTTGACCACGCTTTTTAGCCGCGAACCCGAAGTCGATACCCGCGCCGCCGATGCCACTGAATTAGCGCTAAAACAACGCTTAAGTGCACGTTATCCTAGAATTATCGCAGCGGGCATATCTTGGGTATATACGGCCAGTATTTTACCCTTTATCGACTTTTTCAAACGCTATGGCCGCAGCGCTATCCTTATCTTATTACTGATTTCTTGCTACCGGATCTCGGATATTGTAATGGGGATTATGGCGAACGTCTTTTATGTGGACATGGGATTCACTAAGGAAGAAATTGCCTATTTGAGTAAAATCTATGGCCTGATCATGACCTTAGTCGGCGCAGCCTTCGGCGGTGTTTTGTTAGCTCGCTTCGGAACTATGAAAATCCTTTTCCTCGGTGCCTTACTGGTTGCCGTAACCAATCTGCTATTCGCATGGCAGGCAGTGATTGGCTACAACGTGCCCTTTTTAACCTTTGCTATTTCCGTGGATAACTTCAGCGCTGGGATAGCCACGGCGGCATTTATAGCCTATCTCTCGAGTCTCACTAGCAACGGCTACAGTGCAACGCAATATGCCTTACTGTCTTCGATTATGTTGCTTTTCCCTAAATTTATCGCGGGCTTCTCGGGCGCTTATGTCGACGCATTTGGTTATGTGAACTTCTTTGTCGCCGCCAGTGTTATTGGCTTTCCGGTGTTGTTTTTGGTTGTCTTAGTCAACAAGTATGCGCCGCATCCAAGCACATCATTAATGGATGATTCATCAAAAAGTGCACCAACAAAATCGGATTAAGGTCTCATAGCACTTATGTCATCAATATAAAAAAGCCCTCACACCTTAGTGTGAGGGCTTTTACATTTAAAGACGAAATGGCAAACGCGATACTGCATCACGTTAAACCAATTCTGCTCGATTAATCTTTAAAGTTATCAAATTGGAAAGGCTGGCCTAACTCAGACTCACGTGCCAACGCCATGACAGCTTGTAAATCGTCACGTTTTTTACCTGTAACTCGTACTTTCTCGCCCTGAATAGACGCTTGCACTTTAAGTTTGCTGTCTTTAATTAGCTTGACCAGTTTTTTAGCAATTAAGGTTTCTATACCTTCTTTAAACTTCACTTTTAGGGAGAAGGTTTTACCGCTGTGGATGGCTTTCTCATCGACTTCCATCGAAGACGGATCCACATTACGTTTGCTCAGTTGCATACGTAAAATGTCCACTAATTGTTGGCATTGGAAGTCATCTTCAGCGGTTAACGTGACCACATGATCCTTATATTCCACGTCAGCCGTTTTACCGCGAAAATCGAAACGTGTCGCCAGCTCACGCTTAGTATTATCAACCGCATTACGCAGTTCAACTTCATTCACTTCTGACACAATATCCATTGAAGGCATAGTTTTTATGTCCCATATCAAATTAATATGCAGCTAGTTTACCCACACACAAGCCTAAGTTGAAGGTAAAGCCTAGAATAAAAGCGTAATCATGGGTGACTTTAGCTACGCATTTTCCTATCATTGCCCCACTCTAAGCTAATACAAACATATTTGTGATAACTAAAAATACCCTATTTAAGCTGGCTTTAGCCGTAGCCTTTGTCGTGATCAGTTATCTGGTATTTTCCAGACCAACCTATTCGCAAAGTATTCCGAATATCGACAAGGTAGGCCATCTTGGGAGCTTTTTTTGCCTCTCCTATCTCACCTATCTTGCTTTCAAACCTAAGTGGTATTGGTTATCTCTCACACTGGCAAGCTACGCCATTTTAATTGAGTTAGTGCAATCACGTTTGCCCTACCGTAGCGCTTCTGTGGGTGATGTTATTGCCGACTTTTCGGGTATTGCACTGTTTTACTTTTGCAATTGGGCCTATGGCAAATACTTCCGCGCAGCGCAATTACGAGAAGATTAACTCAGGCGCTTCAAGCTGGTACTGATGACCGATACCTTAAGGCTACACATATGACTCATGCTGTGAACATAAATCGCGTGGTGGATATTGCGATTTTAGGTGCTGGTGCCGTTGGGCAGCTTATTTGCCACCAACTGACTACAGCGGGCATGGGTGTTGGTCTTATCGGCCGCGATTCAATTGCATCTATACAGCAGACACTTAGCGTCACTCCATTAGCGCCAGCCAATGATAATCAACAGAAAACACACGCACTCCAGTATTCTGTGCCTATCTTAGCGGCCAATGCGCTCGATAATATCCGCCTCGTGATTGTCTGCGTCAAAGCCTATCAAGTGCTCGATGCACTTTTGCCCTTACTTAACCAACTGCCCAGACAATGCCACATTTTGTTGTTACACAATGGAATGGGACCCCATTTAGCCCTAGCGCCGCTAATTGATGCGCAAGCTGATAGCAGAGGGTTAAGCCTAGGGACAACTTCTCAAGGGGTGTTACGTCAAGCCAGTTGGCAAATTAGGCAAACGGGACAAGGGCTAACTCAATTTGGGCATTTTGCAGGTACAGAGCTCACTGAGCATTATCGCAATGCTTTACTGACGGCTATCCCCAACAGTGAATGGGTGGATGCCATTGTGCCTTGTCTATGGCAGAAACTCGCCGTTAATGCCGCGATTAATCCGCTTACAGCACTATATCAATGCCCTAATGGCATACTCGCTGAGCCAGATTTTAATGGCATGATTAAAGGCATTCTCGACGAGTTAGTCACGGTTGCCACACTCGAGGGCGTGCCTCTCGATAAACAATTGTTACACGACAGGGTCTATCAGGTGATCCGCCTCACTGCGGGGAATTTCTCATCGATGCACCAAGATATTGCACACCAAAGACGAACTGAAATAGACCAAATTAATGGTTATATCTGTGAGCGTGCACGAGCGCACGGTTTAAGTGCGCCAGTTAATGCTGACCTCTGGGCGCGCGTCAAACAGCTAGAAGCTTAAGCAAGAAAACTCACATAACAAAACTAAATATAACATTATGTTTAATTTATATAATTTTTAATTTTTTGCTAAATCCTCACTTTTTATTTACCGCATTAAAACGCGAATCCCCCTAGTGCCATACTCACTCGGCTTTTGCCGCACTCATGCTAGTCAAGCAAATTTAACTTGCACCAATGATACGCACCAAATCAGGGCAGATTAACTTTGCTTTGCACCGTTTTGCATCAAAATTTTAAGCTATTTCGGTGCGTTTTAATGTTAACGCAATGATAATAAATGCTTTATCTATATGGCCTAATTCCTGCTTTATTCCAATAAATTGAGTCTACAGCTTGTTGGAGAGAAAATTGAAACTGGTCACCGCAATCATTAAACCGTTCAAATTAGACGATGTACGTGAAGCCTTAACTCAGCTCAGCGTCCATGGCATGACAGTCACTGAAGTACGCGGTTTTGGCCGCCAAAAGGGCCATACGGAATTGTATCGTGGTGCTGAATATGCAGTGGACTTTTTACCTAAGATTAAACTCGAAGTTGCCATTCATTCCGATCAAGAAGATGCCGTTATTGATGCCATTATTGCTGCAGCCCATACGGGCAAAGTGGGTGATGGCAAAATCTTTGTGACTTCGTTAGAACAAGTGGTGCGCATTCGCACTTCGGAAGAAGGAGTTGATGCCTTATGATGCTAGTGAGCTTCAGACTCAGTATTAAATACCTATTGATATTATTCAGTATATTGACGACGAACGCCGTCGCCGATGATGGTCAATTTAGCGCTGCAAATACGGCGTGGATCTTAAGCTCATCCGCATTAGTGTTGTTGATGACCCTGCCAGGATTAGCCTTATTTTACGGCGGATTAGTTCGCAGTAAAAACGTGCTTTCAATATTGATGCAATGCTTCTCTATTGCCGCCCTAGTGTCAGTTTTATGGTTCGGGCTAGGTTATTCACTCGCATTCGACACAGGTAACAGTTTCATCGGTGGCTTAGACAAAGCACTACTGTCAGGTATTGGTCGCGATAGTCTTAGCGGGGATATTCCCGAGCCGCTGTTTATGCTATTTCAAATGACCTTTGCCATCATAACGCCAGCCTTAATCATCGGTGGTTTTGCCGAGCGAATGAAGTTTTCAGCTGTTCTTATCTTTTCAGGTGCTTGGTTATTACTGGTTTATGCGCCGATCACCCACTGGGTTTGGGGCGGTGGCTGGTTAGCACAGCTAGGACTGTATGATTTCGCGGGCGGAACCGTGGTGCATATCACCGCAGGGGTTGCTGCGCTCGTGGCCGCTAAAGTGCTAGGTCCACGCAAAGGATTTTTAAACTCGGCCATTATGCCGCACAACCTGACGATGACAGTCACAGGTGCGGGCATGCTGTGGGTGGGTTGGTTCGGTTTTAACGGTGGCAGTGCGCTCGGCGCTAACGGCACCGCAGCCATGGCGATTCTAGCCACTCATCTCGCCGCTTCTATGGGCGCGATGACATGGGCGGCAATTGAGTGGATTAAGTTTGGTAAACCCAGCGCCCTTGGCATAGTCACAGGCATGGTAGCGGGCTTAGGCACTATCACGCCCGCCTCAGGTTATGTTGGCCCAGCAGGCGCCTTAGTCATAGGTTTACTCGGTGGAATCGTGTGTTTTTACTCAACGGTTTATATCAAACAGAAACTTAAAATCGATGACTCCTTAGACGTTTTCCCCGTGCACGGCGTCGGCGGTATTCTTGGTACTCTTTTGGCAGGAGTCTTTAGCTCGACCCAATTAGGCGTTTTTAGCGGCTACGGTTTTGCGACGATGAACAACACTATGATAGACCAACTTGGGGTACAGATTATCGGGGTTGCGGCGACATTCACTTATACTGCGGTGGTCACTTGGTTGCTGTTTGTGATCATCCGTAAGCTACTTGGCGGCCTTCGCGTCAGCACAGAACAAGAAGTTAACGGCTTAGATTTATCGGAACACGAAGAAACGGGTTATAGCCTTTAATCAGAACCTCGAGCCTGAACCTTTAGTTAAGACAGTTGAATAGCCATAAGGGTACCAAGGCGCCCTTATGGCTGACTTACATCATGATGCTACTTTTTGAAATGTTCGACTAACCATAACTTTAAATCCGCCAGCTTCATCGGCTTAGCAAAGAGGTAACCTTGTAAAAAATGGACTTGGCGACTGGTCAAATAGTCTGCCTGCTCCTGCGTTTCAACCCCTTCAGCCACCACCACATAATTCATCTTATGGGAAAGCTCAATAATGGTATCGAGTACGTGGGAAGTCACGGAATCCTGCCCTATGGTATCGATGAAGCATTTATCGATTTTCAAGTAATCCAATGGCATGGTTTGTAACAAAGATAAGGTTGTTTGCCCAGTACCAAAGTCATCGATAGCCACTAAAATCCCCAACTGGCGTAAGCTTTCAATGCGCTGGCAAATATCCGGCGTTAATAATTGCCGTTCGGTGATTTCGATTAAAGGCTTAACACCAATACGAGCCAAAGAATCCCGCAGATGAATAAATTTCGACTCGATATCATCTTGGGTAAAATGCTCTGGCGCCACGTTGAACGCGACTCTAAAGCCCGATTCAACCTTCATATTAGCAAAATCTTTTAATGCCTTTTCGAAGATATAATTGGTCAATGGAACAATCAACTTGCTCTCTTCGGCGATAGGAATAAACAAATCAGGCCGTACTAAGCCCATTTGTGAGTGCTGCCAACGCACTAATGCCTCGACTCCTTTGGCCTTACCGTCCTCAGCACAGATCACAGGTTGATAAACCAAAAAGAACTCTTCGTTCTCTATCCCGCTACGAATATCATCAGCAAGGGAGTGACGAGATAACCGTGAATAGAGCACAAACAAGATAGAACCCGTAATCAAAATAATGCTAAAGGGTAATGAGATAGCAAAAAATATCCAAAAAAAATGCCTAAAAAAAGCAGGTGACATTTCTAGTAACACTGAAAAATTGTGCTCATCAGAATCTAAAGTCATTACCTCATTTTTTATAAATCCGAGTGATTCAGGGATCGTTTTACCATTTATGGATAAAGCGACATTGATAACTGCGCTGGGAAACACATCGGGCTGTACAAAGGAATCTACTAAATATTTCCCTTCAATGATCACAGCGGCGCCGTGTTTAGATTTAGGGTCCCATTTAGATGACACTATCGCGGGCACCTCAGGCATAAAAGGCGTGCCCGCAATAATAAACTGATTAGATATTTCAAGATTTTCGGTAACACTAACAATGCTCAGGGGAATATCAATATCACCGGTTTTAGATGAGCAATAAACGCGTTGTGAATCAAATATTAAAGCCGAACGAAAGTAAGGTTGGAACTACATATAGTTGTATAACTCTTGACACTCAGAATCCTTCAATGCCAATGCATAATGGCTGATTTCATCGGCATGTGAGATCAAAGTATCTATGTGATCTACATACATCCCCCCCACACCTTTGACTTTATCTTCAACAAAATACAGTGCAGAGAGATAACTTGCGACAGCAGCAATTCCAATTGGAAACAATATGACTGCCAACCATTGCCATAATGGCAGATTTAATTTTGCTAACTTTTTTCGCATATATCCTTAACTCACACAGCGCTCGGTTAAAAATGGTATCAAAATCTATGGAGCAAGACGTGTGTATATTTGTATCTCAGCGAATGTTTGCTTGATATAAACACACTGAATCGAGTTCTATTTTAGTCTAAAAAACCAGCATACCTTCTATTAATTTAGTCTATTCCCACATCACCAAAATAGCGGCGATAGCGATCAAGACTAACCCTAGCATATCTTTTATCTTTACTTTTTCCTTCAGCCAAAAGGTGGCAATCAAGATCATAAAGAAAACTTCAACTTGACCTAAGGTTTTAACATAGGGCACAGCCTGCAACGACATAGCACTAAACCAACCGATAGAACCTAAACAACTGGCGGTACTGGTGAGTAAGGTTAGCTTAGGTCGCTGCCATAACGCGGCCAGTGTGGATTTATCCTTAAGTAACAGATAACTGACTAACACTAAGGTCTGTAGACTAATCACGAATAACAGCACCCAAGCAGCGCTATGGGGGAAACCCACATTCAAACATAAACTCGCTTCTCGTACCCAGAAGTACCGCAAGCCAAACCAATCAATACCGTATTGAGCGACAAGCTTCGCAGGCCTTGTTTGGCACTCATGAGAAAAATTGCCACACCACCCAACAACACTCCCGACCAACCTAAAAGGGATAAATGCGTCCCAAAAAACACTGTGCCTAAGATCGCCGCGACCACAGCTTCACTCTTGGCTAGCCCAGCACCAACGGCAAAGTTCTGTTGCTTAAATAGTTTCACCATCAAGCCCGTCGCGAGGATTTGCATCGCCGATGCTCCGAGAATAAAACCGATAAAACGGTCGCTAAAATCGGGGATTCCGACATCCTGCCAAAGATATAAGCTCGCCAGATACACGGCGGCAATCGGCCCAGCCCAAATAAAACGCGCTAAGGTCACGCCCGCAACACTCACTTCTTTACTCAGCTGGCTTTGAAACGCATTACGCCAAGCCTGCATAAATGCCGCCAGCAAAGTGAGTAAGATCCACATAAAGGTATTCCGTAAAGAATCTGGTCGGCTATAAAAACAAGACCGTTAGGCAAAGCCCATCATAAAACATTAATGTTTCAGATAGCTACGGGGCTATACCAATCAAATTCCTCGACTAAAAAACAAAAGCCCCGAACGAGTCGAGGCTTTGGGATTAAGTCACTAATTCATTAAGTCTTAGCTTGCGATTACTTACTGGTATCGATTGGCTCGAAGGATTTAACCAAATCGTCGATCGCTTTCATTTGCTTCAGATAATTTTCTAACTGATGCAAAGGCAGCGCACATGGGCCATCACACTTAGCGTTATCAGGATCAGGGTGCGCCTCAATGAATAGACCCGCTAAACCCAGCGCCATACCACTGCGCGCTAACTCGGTCGCCTGTGCACGACGTCCGCCAGCTGAATCGGCACGACCACCAGGGCGTTGCAGCGCATGGGTCGCATCGAAAATCACCGGATAGCCAGATTGCTTCATCTCGTCCATACCCAACATATCAACGACTAAGTTGTTATATCCAAAGCTTGAACCACGTTCACACAGGATGATCTCGTCATTACCCGCTTCGTTGAACTTAGTGATGATATGGCGCATTTCATGTGGTGCTAAAAACTGTGGCTTTTTCACATTGATGATAGCGCCAGTTTTTGCCATCGCGACAACCAAATCTGTCTGGCGTGCTAGAAATGCAGGTAACTGAATAATATCAACTACTTCTGCCACTGGCGCACACTGATGCACTTCATGCACGTCGGTGATCAAAGGTAAATTAAAGGTCTTTTTAATCTCTTCAAAAATCTTTAAGCCTTCCTCCATACCTGGACCGCGGTAAGAGTTGATCGAAGAACGATTCGCCTTATCAAAAGACGCCTTAAATATATAAGGGATCCCCAGCTTTTGAGTCACTTCGGCGTAGGTTTCAGCAATCGACATAGCGAGATCGCGAGACTCAAGCACGTTCATGCCACCAAACAACACGAAAGGTTTATCGTTGGCAATCTCGATTGAACCTAGGTTTATGATTTTATTACTCATCGCAACTTCTCTCTAAAATGCTGGAACCTTTACCAGCGGTGAATAGGAGCTAAGGCGGTTATACCGCAACTAACTGTAAAATTTGACCACAAATCCATGCCATATAGGTTCCTAACGCATAACCTAATACGGCTAACAGTACGCCCACGGGTGCTAAAGCGGGGTGAAATGCCGCCGCAACTACAGGGGCCGACGCAGCACCGCCCACATTCGCTTGGCTGCCTACGGCCATATAAAATAACGGGGCTTTAATCAGCTTAGCCACCAATAACATAAAGCTTGCGTGAACTATCATCCACACAATACCAATTAAAAAGTACAATGGCGTATCGAGCACCTTACTCACATCCATATGTAGACCAATGGTCGCAACTAAGATGTAAAGGAAGGCTGAAGCCACTTTTGATGCCCCCGCCGCCTCTAAATGACGCACTGGGCTGAATGACATCGCCAAACCAATCGTTGTGACTATCACCACTAACCAGAAGAATTTAGAGGTTAAACTGTAATCTGCGGTCCAAGGATAGTTCACTTCAAAAAATGGCCCCAGAAAATCAGCGGCGATATGAGCAATACCTGTGATACCAAAACCTACAGCGACAATCAGCATAAGATCACGCAGATTAGGAATGCGTGCATTTTCAGCGTGATACTTTTCAACTTTATCTTTTAACGCTTCAATAGCAGAAGTATCCGCACCGGTTTTAGCATCGATCTCTTTCGCTTTTGAGGCCAGAAACAGCAGCACTGCCATCCAAATATTGGCGACTATCACATCGACTGTCACCATCACAGAGAAAATATTACCGCCCACGTCATAAATCTCTTTCATTGCAGCTTGGTTTGCGCCCCCACCAATCCAGCTCCCCGCTAAGGTCGTCATACCACGCCATACCGCATCGGGGCCATCGACCCCAATTAAAGAAGGTTCAATAACCGACACCAGCAACAAGGCGATAGGGCCGCCGATAACGATACCGACAGTGCCGGTTAAAAACATGATCAAAGCTTTCGGCCCTAAACTTAAAATAGCTTTTAAATCAACGCTTAAAATCAATAAGACTAAACAAGCTGGCAGCAAATAACGGGATGCCACAAAATACAGTTGTGAGGTATTACCATCGATTACCCCAAAGGTATTCAATAACGATGGCAAGAAATAGCACAATAAAAGGGCGGGAATAAAACGATAAAACTTCTGCCAAAAAGGATGACTACTGCTACTGGTATAAAATACAAAACCTAGAATTGTCGCGAGTATTCCTAACGCCGTGGCATCGTTCGTCACTAAAGCCGTGCTTGTCATGCTAATTTCTCCCTGTTGATACAGTTATTATTTTTATTAGAGACTTAACTTTTAAGTCCCTGGGTCAAACTTCCATCTGCCCAGTGTTATTATTTTTGCGGATTGAATTCGTTAATAAAAGTTGAATAAATAAGAAGAGCCCCGAAAGGCTCTGCTTTAGTGATAAACCTCGGCGTGTTCGTTTAATTCTTTGAGCTGCATCTTCACTATCTCGATCACGGGATCGTGAGGACTATTATCAACAAAATGCTGCAGATCGGCGGCGGCCACATTAATACAACCCAACTGCTGTGCAATAAACGCCCGCTCACGATTCAAATGCACATCGTCAACATGCCATTGCAACAGCAGGCTGCAACACTCCATCGCGGCCTCAAATTGATGCGACACTATGCAACCCGCCTTAAGCTCATGCAGCATACGCGTCAGCAGTTTTTTCACCGTTGCAGGCTTTAAGTAACTTGCCTTAAGTTCAGCAGCATTACCTAACTCGCCGCGCACTAACACGTGCAACTGGTGACGGGTGAGTTCCTTGCCCGTTAAAGGATCCAAATAACTCACTTCACCGCCAATCTTACAACGCAGAACCGTATTGCCAGGTAGCAATATGGGTTCGAGTTCAAGATCTAACTGCTTCGCCAGCAACATCAATACCGTCGCCAGCGTTGTACTATTACCTTGGCGACTAATTAAGCAAGTACCTAAATCTGCCGCCTCTGTACTGAAGTAGTTCTCACGAACACAAAAACCTAAATCCTCGTAAAACCAATGCAACAGCGCATTAAAACGCTGTTGTTGATCAACCAAGTAATGACTTAATACAGCTCCCGCCATTTCAAACCAAGCCCATTTAGCGGCTTCAAGTTTAGAAAATCCAAGGTGCGCACCTACATCCAATGCCGACTCGGGCAATGAAATGCCATCTTGCAGAGTGTAGTTACCCATTAACCCAATAATACCGCTTGTTTAAAATGAGCCAATTTAGCAGCATAAACCAACCAACCTATCGCGCCTAAGTAAGCAAACACTTTGAACAATTTGTTTCTGTTCGCTTTTATGGCAATGGCGCCTAGGACAATGTAAGCAACTACAGCACCGATTTTTTCGGTCATCCAAGGATCAACAAAAGGAAATTGCTGGATCATAAAACACAAAGTTAAGCCCGACAGCAGTAGGAAAGTGTCGATAACATGGGGCGCTATCTTGAGCAGCTTCTTCTCCATCAGAGCCGATTGGCGCAGATGCAGGACAAAGCGAACGGTAAGCAGTAACACGCTCAACGCGATAAAGGTAAAATGCAGATGTTTAACCGCAGGATATAGACTGTAAAAAGTTTCCATTACGATACTTATGGCCAGTGACAAAGGCGCTAGTTTACCCTAATCCTTGACGGCATACCAATGCCTATCAGCCTAGATATTCAGAGCTAACATCATAAAAAATCAAACGAGAAGTGACGATGAATTTAAGCTTAATTAACGATGAATCAACCGAGTTCGCCGACGCTGTAAAACAAAAAATTGTCGAGTTCAACCAAGTCAAATGGCAGGGGCTTAGCCGTAAAAATCTCGGACTCAAACTACAGGACTCCGAAGGTAAACTGTTAGCAGGGATCAGCGGTAAAACCTTCGGCAATTGGTTGTTAATCGATTATCTGTGGGTCGATGATTCTTTAAGACACCAAAGTATCGGCACGCACTTATTGTTAGCCGCAGAAAGCCAAGCAAAAGAACGCGGCTGCCAATTTGCCCTACTCGATACCTTAGATTTTCAAGCTAAGCCTTTTTATGAGCGCCACGACTATCGCGTGCAATGGATACAACAAGCCTATCCAGAAACCGGCAGTAAATTCTTTATGGTAAAAGTGTTGTGATGTTTAAGGTTTGGGATCGTCACCTTAACAGCTGCTTAAGGTGACTCTTTAGAAAACAAAAACGCCATTGGCAATAACCAATGGCGTTCGATAAATCGGTATAACTGGATAAATATCTTCACTTAAAGCAGAGTTATTACTCAGCCCATTTACCCATAGTGCATCTGTCATTACTGCCAAAGTCTCGCACTATGGCAACATTTTCATAGCCCAGTTCGATAAGCTTAGCTCTGAGTTTTACAGCTTGCTCAAAACGCTACAGTTTTACGGGTAATTCCGAGGAGAGCTCTTACCTGAATAAGGCCCAGCATGAAATCGCCCCCCCATCTTTTACGCAACTGATTATAAAATGGTTTATAAGCCACGCCAGCCTCAGTATTCATATGAATACCATTGAAGTTTCTATGTAGATCAGCAATGGCATCTACTTTGCCATCCCCTATGGCAGAGACCAGACAGGAGTGAGTGCCAGAGTACTAATATCTATCGCAAAGTCGCTGGCAGAACCCTTGTTGCTTGGCAGTTTTATCCAACCAGATCTCATTGAAAAATTGCCTAATTTGTTAACTTGCGGTAACAATCGTTATAACTTGTGGATAGTGGTTAGTTTGTGTTTGGCGACTTAATCAGCTCACACCCAAAGCTTTTCTATCTATTTCTTATGCCTGCGCTAAAGATCCTGTCTATGGCATAATAGCAATACTAATTGTAAACTTATATTTTGAAATGCGTTTAATTTAACAATTACACTTAAGATAAAACAATCCTATCTCTTCTTGATAAAAATTAGTTTCAATCTCTAACGTTGCCACTTTGCACCTGATTATATAATAAACAAAATCTAATTCAGTCAACTTAAAACACTACGCATAAAAAGTATTAAGAACAATATCTACGATCTATTCATTCAACATCACAATAAATTATCACGGTGAAATATCGTAATAAAATAATTTAACTTGACTATACAGTTCTATATAGCAGCAAATTATCAGGCTTGCATACCAATTAAAGTAAGAGCGAGACATTTACAACATCAACTCAAACCTGTTACATTGTACATTCAAAGGATTAATGTGATTACAGGAAGTACAATGAAACGCTTATTTATACTTTTAGCTTTACTCATTTCCACTACAGCATCTAGCGCAGACGAAACCCATGGTTTCTCTGCAGGCTTGGGTTTAGGCGCAACAGAAGACTATGGGGGCATTACCCATTATGATTTTGCCTATCGCTATCAATTCACCCCAGATTGGGGAGTAGAAGTAGGTTACACACCATTTCAAAGTGAGCCTTTTACCGCAGCAATACATGGTGTTTTTGACGATTACGTGTTGGAGAACTCTTATTCCTCTCGGCTTGCTGGCACATATACATACCAAATATCAGCAAGACATAATGCGATATTTAAGGCCGGATTATCTCAATCTAAAGCTAATTATCAATTGAATGACTACGGAAATAGTAGTGATGATGTTATAACTATAGAGGAGTATTCAGACGATGGCTATGGCTTATATGCCGCATTAGGTTGGCGTTGTCGTTTTTATAATGGCTTCGAAATTATGACAACATTAGCATACCAGGATTCTGGAGTATTTGAAATGACGAGCTTCACTGTAGGAATAGGCTACAGTTTCTAAAGCTATAAATTTAAAACCTTAATGCCAGTAAATACTGGCATTATGTTCCCAATAAAAATTTAATTTAGAATTCTAGAAAAAAATCCATTTTTATCATAATTAATTACGTTATTTCTATTAACGCTATATAAAATTTATAGCAAATGCTGAAGAAAAATTTCCCATTCCACAGCTGATTAAACTATATCCCATAACTATATTTCCTAAGAATAGTCATCTTATATTCACTGAAGACACTATTTTAAGAAAATACCTACACATAAAAAACGCTATTGCAGATTGGCAATAGCGTTATATTTAAGATGACAAGTTAATAAGTCTAAAGTCTCATCATTATTCTCTGGGTCATCGAATTTATTTTTAGTAACTTACTCTGCCCATTTACCCATAGTGCATCTGTCATTACTGCCAAAGTCTCGCACTGTGGCGACATTCTCGTAGCCGAGTTCGATAAGCTTAGCTCTGAGTTTTACAGCTTGCTCAAAACCATGTTCGAGCAGGATATAGCCGTTAGGCTTTAAGTAATCTCGGGCAGTGTTGGCAATATAATAAAGATCGGCAAAGCCTTCCTCGGCGGCGGTTAACGCGCTTTGGGGCTCGAAACGCACGTCACCTTGGTGCAAGTGTTCGTCTGATTCATCAATATAGGGCGGATTTGAAACGATTAAATCAAAGTCCCGTGACTTTACGGCACTGAACCAGTCACTCTGGAGAATTTCGACCTGTGGCAGCTTTAAGTTCTCGCGGTTCGCGATAGCCAAAGCCACGGCATCATCGACTTTATCGACCGCGGTGATTTGCCATGACTCACGCTCAGACGCCAACGCCAGCGCAATCGCCCCAGTGCCTGTGCCTAAATCGAGCACTTTGGCGTAGGTGGAAAGCGGCATGTTCAAGGCGGTTTCAACCAGAATTTCCGTATCAGGACGCGGGATCAAAGTGGTGTCGTTCACGATAAAAGGCAACGACCAAAATTCGCGCTCACCGACAATATGTGCCACAGGTAAGCCTTTTTGGCGTTTCTGTACCATTTGCTGGAAGCGTTTCCACTGTTCAACCGTTAGGGATTTTTCAGGCCAAGTATACAAATAGCTGCGGCTTTTATTGAGGCAATATAACAACAAAACCTCTGCATCCAAATGAGCGGATTCAGAGGTTGATGCTAACTGCACATAAGCCCATTGCAGGGCTTCGGCTATGCTAGATTGATCTGACAAAATTACCCCTGCTCGTCAGCCAGTGCGGCTAACTGATCGGCTTGATGCTCTTGCATCAGAGGCAATAAAATAGCATCGAGATCGCCTTCCATCACTTCGTTCAAGCGATATAAGGTCAAGTTGATGCGGTGTTCGCTCACGCGGCCTTGCGGGAAGTTATAAGTACGTACACGTTCGGAGCGATCGCCACTAGCAACCAGACTACGACGGGTCGATTCTTCAGCGCTACGGCGTTTTTCGTCTTCAACAGCTTGAATACGTGCGGCCAGTACACTCATAGCTTGGGCACGGTTCTTATGCTGCGAACGTTGATCTTGGCATTCCACCACGATCCCAGTAGGAATATGGGTGATTCGAATAGCTGAGTCAGTTTTGTTAACGTGCTGACCACCCGCACCCGATGAACGATAAGTATCAACTTTCAGATCGGCTGGATTGATTGAAATCGCTTCAGCTTCAGGCACTTCGTGGAGTACCACAACAGTAACCGCTGAAGTATGCACACGTCCCTGGGATTCGGTTTCTGGCACACGCTGTACACGGTGGCCGCCGGATTCAAACTTAAGTTTGCCGTATACGCCTTCACCGCTGACCTTCATGATCACTTCTTTAAAGCCACCATGTTCACCTTCGTTACAGCTCATGATTTCGATCTGCCAGCGATTCGCTTCAGCATAACGGCTGTACATGCGGAATAAATCACCAGCAAAAATAGCCGCTTCATCGCCGCCTGCACCAGCGCGGATCTCAACGAACGCATTTTTATCGTCGTCAGGATCTTTTGGCAATAATAGAATTTGCAATTCGTCTTCGAGCTGCTCGAGTTTGGCCTTAGCGGCTTTCATCTCTTCCTGCGCCATTTCACGCATTTCAGCATCGTCTTCTTCCAGCATTTCTTTGGCAGAATCGAGATCGGCCTGCGCTTGCTGATAGGCTTTAAAGCCAGCAACAACGTCTTCTAACTGGGCATATTCTTTCGATAACGCACGAAACCTGTCTTGATCAGAAATGACGCTAGCATCACCCAGCAAAGCCATGACTTCTTCATTGCGCTCGAGCAAGCCTTCCAGCTTGCGGATAACGGATTCCTTCATTTAACTCGCTAACCTTAGTTTTTATCTAATCCAAGCGCTGATCTTAACTGACCGAGAGTATTCAAATCGCCCTGACGACTCGCTGCCGTGAGGGCCTGTGTCGGTGCGTGGATAAGTTTGTTGGTCAGGCGATTGGCTAGTTCAATCAATACCTGCTCAGTGTCTGAGCCCTGGGCTAATTTATTCAAGGCGCGTTCCACTAACTCATCTTTTACCGCCATGCTCTGGCTGCGATACTCGCGAATACTGTCGACCGACTCTAAAGAACGGATCCAATCCATAAATAGGAAAGATTGTTCTTCAGTAATTACTTCAGCTTGCTCGGCGGCTTCTTTTCGAGAAGCCATATTCTGTTCAATAATGCTATGCAGGTCGTCCACTGTATACAGAAACGCGTCATCCAAATCGGCGACTTCCGGCTCAATATCCCGGGGAACTGCTATATCAACCAATAACATAGGTTGATGGCGACGCTGCTTTAGCGCTTTTTCGACCATGCCTTTACCTAGGATAGGCAGAGGGCTGGCGGTAGAGGATATCACGATATCGGCTTTTGGGAGATAATCTGGTATCTGCGCCAGTGTAATTGCTGTTGCGCCAAACTCCTCGCACATGCCTTGGGCACGTTCTAACGTCCGATTTGCTACGACCATTGAAGCCACGCCGTTGTCTTTAAGATGCTTCGCAACCAATTCTATGGTTTCACCTGCACCAATCAACAGTACTTTAGTGGTCGATATCGATGAGAAAATATGTTTCGCCATGCTTACCGCGGCAAATGCCACAGAAACTGCGGCGGCGCCAATTTCAGTGTCAGTGCGGACTTTCTTAGCGACTGAAAAAGTATTCTGAAAGAGTCTATCTATGGTTAGCGCAACCGTACCAGCCTCTTTGGCCTTAACGAACGCTTGCTTTACTTGACCGAGAATCTGCGGTTCACCAAGGATCAAAGAATCGAGCCCGGAGGCTACGCGCATCAAATGCCTTACGGCATCTTGACCGTGATAGTTATAGAGACAAGGTGCTACATCCTCATGATCTAGGCCGTGATATTCTTCAAGCCACGCAATAATGTCGGCCTCATCACCGTTGTTGCAATACAACTCAGTGCGATTACAGGTCGAGACAATAACGGCTTCACCCGAGCGTGTACGACTGGCCAGACTCTTCATAGCGTCATGAATTTTGTCCGGAGAGAAGGCGACTTTCTCACGCAGGTCTACCGTGGCTGTTTTATGGTTAATACCGATTGCTACAAGGCTCATCTGACTCTTTCTAGATTCTTGGCGACTCTCTTAATAAGGGCATTCTACTGAATTGGCCCAACTAAAAACAGAATACGCTTAACAAAACCGAATAAAGGTCTAACTTCTTACCTAAATTTTCTATCAATAATAGGTAAGGCAAAATTTGTCCCAAGGGAGCAAATCTAAGTGACCGCCGATGGAAATTTTACGTTTGGCATTGGTATTCTTTCCAAGCCCTCGTATCATAAGGACTTTGGTATATCAGTCATAGATGAATAATTTGAAGCGCCTCACAAAAACCATTTTCTCTTGTTTTACCTTAAGCGCCCTACTCTTGCTGGCAGGGTGTGAAACCTTGCCGCCGATGACTGACTTAAGCCCAATCACAGTCAATGATGCGCGTCAAGCCAAAGCTTGGGAATTACAGGGAAAACTAGCGATAAAAACTCCCGACGATAAACTCAGTGCCAATATCTACTGGCGCCACAGTGAAGATCGCGATGAACTCACACTCACGACTATGCTAGGTACAACGGTGTTGACGCTTAATTCAACCTCAAACTCTGCCCATTTACATATCGATGGCAAAGATTTTCGCGACGATAATGCCCAGCGTTTACTCGAGCGCGTCAGCGGTTGGTCCATCCCCTTGGCCGATTTACCTTTGTGGATCACTGGTCAAGTTGGCCAAAATGATCAAGTACTTGAAAGCGATAGCCAAGGCAAACCTAAACAGCTCACAAACACTCAAACCCCACCGCCTTGGCAGGTCACATTTTTAAGTTGGCAATCCCAGAGCGGCGCCAACGTGCCCCATCAATTAAAGCTTGAGCGTGGTGACTTACAACTCAAACTACAATTGAATCAATGGCAAGCCCTCGGCAAGCCTGCAATCATACTCGAAGAGAAACCTTAGCATGCCCGCAGCAATTTCACGCCATTGGCCAGCACCAGCAAAGCTTAACTTATTCTTACACGTGAATGGTCGCCGCGCAGATGGTTATCATGAACTGCAAACCTTGTTTCAGTTTATTGATTACTGTGACATGCTCGATTTTAAGGTCACTGAAACCGCAGAACTGATTTTGCACTCCAATATCTCTAATGTTGTCGCTGATAGCGATAACTTAATTCTGCGAGCCGCAAAATCATTACAACAAACCACAGGCTTTACTGGCGGCGCCGAAATCTGGTTGGATAAACGTCTACCCATGGGCGGAGGTTTAGGTGGCGGCTCGTCAGATGCTGCCACCACCTTAGTGGCACTGAACACATTATGGAACACCCAATTATCGACCGAAGAACTGGCTAAAATCGGCCTTAAACTTGGTGCCGATATTCCTGTTTTTATTCATGGTTTCGCCGCTTTTGCCGAAGGTGTAGGTGAACGCTTACAAGCGGTAAATCCGGGTGAGCCTTGGTACTTGATCATCGCACCCGATGCCCATGTTTCCACCGCTGAAGTATTCCAAGATCCACTTTTACCACGTGATACCCCGAAACTGGCCATAGATACCTTAATGAACCAACCTTGGGCAAATGATTGTCAAAAACTAGTCGTTTCTAAATACCCTCAAGTTGCCAAGGCATTAGGCTGGCTGCTAGAATATGCGCCGTCGAGAATGACAGGAACAGGCGCATGCGTGTTCGGGGAATTCACACAAAAGCAACAAGCTCTCGCAGCCTTGGCGAAATTACCGTCTGAAATGCAAGGATTTGTTGCACAAGGGATGAATCTTTCGCCGCTCATCACGCGACTCAGTCACCCTTAAACTACTTTCTTCTAGAGTAACCACTTAACGATAACGCCTCGGGTTCCTCCCGTCCCTACATCGTCGTTACTCTAGCCACTAAAATATAAAGCAAACGCCTGAGGTTCATACAGTGCCCGACATCAAGCTCTTTGCTGGGAACGCCACCCCCAGTCTCGCTAAAAAGATAGCCGATCGTCTATTTTGCAAACTCGGAGACGCAGTGGTTGGTCGTTTCAGCGATGGTGAAATCAGTGTCCAAATTAACGAAAATGTACGTGGGGCCGATGTGTTCATCATCCAATCCACTTGTGCGCCGACAAACGACAACCTGATGGAACTCATCGTGATGGTTGACGCGCTGCGCCGTGCATCTGCTGGCCGTATCACAGCTGTTATTCCTTACTTTGGTTATGCTCGTCAAGACCGTCGCGTTCGTAGCGCCCGTGTACCTATTACTGCAAAAGTGGTTGCCGATTTCCTGTCTAGCGTGGGTGTTGACCGCGTTCTGACCTGTGACCTGCACGCTGAGCAAATCCAAGGTTTCTTCGACGTTCCTGTTGATAACGTATTCGGTAGCCCAGTGCTGCTAGAAGATATGTTAGCGAAGAACTTAGATAATCCAGTCGTTGTTTCTCCAGACATCGGTGGTGTTGTTCGCGCTCGCGCAGTAGCAAAACTATTGGATGATTCTGATTTAGCGATCATTGATAAACGTCGCCCACAAGCGAACGTTGCGCAAGTTATGCACATCATTGGTGATGTTCAAGGTCGTGACTGCATTATCGTTGACGATATGATCGACACAGGCGGCACTCTGTGTAAAGCGGCTGAAGCCTTAAAAGAACATGGTGCGAACCGCGTATTTGCTTACGCAACTCACCCAGTCTTCTCTGGCAAAGCGGCTGAAAATATCGCTAACTCAGTGATTGATGAAGTGATTGTGACTGACACTGTTCCTTTAAGCCCAGAAATGTTGAAAGTGGCTAAAGTGACTCAGTTAACTATGTCTGCGGTACTGGCTGAGGCAATTCGTCGCGTAAGCAACGAAGAGTCTATTTCTGCCATGTTCCGTCACTAATAGTTCCGTCACTTATAGTTCTGTTACTGAACGTTCTGACTAATCTGAGTTGTACAATGCACAGTTTGCTGTTTTAACGAATCACTAAGCTTGCAGAGCTCATCACTCAGACATAAAAACGCACTCCTCGGAGTGCGTTTTTGTTAGTGTATTTTTTAAGCCAGCTTCTGATCATCAGATGTAAACTGGCTTCTACGCCTTAGATTTTAAAATTACTCACCGCACGGAATAAGAACTCAGCCTGCGCCTTAAGCTCATCCGATGCGGACGCATTTGCATCTGCCGCATGGGATGACTCCTCAGCGATATCGCGGATCACCACCACGTTCTTGTTCACTTCAGCTGCCACCATACTTTGCTCTTCAATAGCCGCCGCAATTTGAGTGCTCATGTCCATAATATTACGCACGTCGTTATTGATAAGCTTCAATAAAGCGCCAGCACTTGCCGCTTGTTCAGCGCTTTCAACGCCTTGTTTTTGGCTAGATTCCATCAATTGCACAATCGATCGGGTACGCGTCTGCAGGGTTTGAATGATGTTAGCAATCTCTTGGGTTGACGATTGCGTCCGCATCGCTAAGTTACGCACTTCATCGGCAACCACAGCAAAACCACGGCCCTGCTCACCCGCACGCGCCGCTTCAATCGCGGCATTCAAGGCTAAAAGGTTAGTCTGCTCAGCAATGCCGCGGATCACATCTAACACGCTACCGATAGTCTCGCTGTCACGTTCCAATTCATTAACGACCGCTGCTGAGCTATTCAGCTGCTCAGCAAGTGACTGGATTTTATGTATCGTTTGCTCAACCTCTAATTGACCACTTTGAGCATTGTCGTGAGTCTGACCCGCTTTTGATGCCGCTAATTCGGTTGTTTTAGCGATTTCCTCAATCGTTGCGCCCATCTCAGTGATTGCTGTTGCGACCATGTCGGTCTCATTAAGTTGTTGGCCCACACCTTCGGAGGCGAGCATGGCATTTTCTGAAACACGTTTACAGGAAGTGTTAATCGTTGCGACCGACTCAATCACTTGCTCAATCAGCTGTTGGAAGCTACTCACCATGCTATTGAAATGCTGTGCAATTTCACCGAGTTCATCTTGGGTAGAAGCATCACACCTCAATGTCAGATCTTTACTCACTTCGATGCGAGAAATTATCTGCGTGATACGCTCAACAGGCGCGATAATACTGCGGATAATCAAGTAGGTAATGATTGATAGTAATAACGCAATAAAGATAAACACAGTAATACCGACATTAACACTACTACTCTCAGCATCATCAATGGCCTTAAGAGCCAAGTTTTTCAAGTCACTCGTACTGCTCTCAGTTTGCTGGTTTGCAGCTAAAACTCGCGCCATAGTACCGTCATTTTCGGTCAAACCAAGCTGCTGTTCCTTATTAATTAAGCTTTTGAAATCCTTTTGATATTGAGTAATAAGCTCTTCAATTTTTCGTTGAGTATCAATATCGATACTCGAGGCATGAAGCTTGTCATTAAACTTACCAATATTAATATCGAAGGTTTCGACATAACTTAGCTCACGACGCAGCATAAAATCCTTTTCGTTACGCCTAAGTTGCAGCATTGCGGCTTCGAGTGCGGGCTGATCAAATTCCTTGAGTAGCGTTTCAACGTTATGCACCGCAGCTCGTAACGTACCGTACAAACCTGTTTTAGGTGTTAAGCCAATCTCTTGTTGTAGCTGCACCACTTCAGAAAAAGCGGCTTGATACTGATTTAAATTACGGTCAAAACTTTCAAGTGAGGCAGTCGACACCCCATATTCTTTAAAGACTTTCTCTAACTCAGGGACAATACTGTCGATTGCCATGTGGCTTTGCTTATGCAGCTCGACATATTTCAAATCCTTGCGAGCGAAAAAGTCCTTTTCATTTTTACGCAAAATTAAGACGTCGCGCTCTAAATCAAGCACACTTTGAGCCGCGTTAGAAAGTTCCGATTTCACCGAATTTGAATAGAGTTGTAATCCAAACATGGCAATTAGTGCCGAAATAGACACTGCAGCACTGAGTAACAACTTTGAGCGGATTAGCATAGAAAGTCCCCGAATATATAATCTATCTTAAAAAGATAGCTGGAAATTAAGCCTTTAACAGCGCAAACATAGCAATACATTAAAAGTTCACATCAAATACTTTGATAGCTTGTCGATTTAAGCTCCCATACTGTGAGTACCGCATTATTTTTAACTTAGTTCTTCAGGGTGATACCCTACCGTTACTACAAAGTATTTCGTTTTAATTACGTTAAATATACCGTCTCAAAGCAGATGTAAGTGTCATAACATCAATTGATATAAAATTAATTACTTCATTAACTTAGCAGTACTTTTTCGGGCGAATTCTACTACAAATTACAAAAATGTTACGCTGGATAATTGATCTAAATAAAATATATTTTTTAAGGTTCCAAACCTTTTGTAGCGCCCACTGCGTCAAAACTACAACACTCAATCATTATGGCAGGAAATTACAGTGACAGCAGGGATCCTCCCACTCAATGGCTCAATGTCTGACTTTGAACTGGTCACCTTAGCGAGCCAAGGAGACAGAACTGCCTTCAAGTTGCTGTATCAAAGCCATTACCAACGTATTTACGCCCTATCACTGCGCCTTTGCGGCCATAGCGCTATGGCTGAAGAAATAACCCAAGAGTGTTTTATTTTAGTGTGGCAGAAGTTGCCACAATTTCGAGGTGAGAGTCAGTTTTCCACTTGGTTACACAGTATTTGTGTCAATCAAGCATTGAGCAGCATTCGTAAACAAAAGTCCTTTTGGTCACGATTTATTCCGCTGGAACAAGAAACTGAACCCTTAAGCTCTGATAGCAGCTATAGCGGATTAGATAAGTTAATTTTCAAACTGCCAGAACGCGCTCGCATGGTTTTCGTACTCTGTGCAATCGAAGGTTATCAACATGATGAAATCGCTGACTTACTTGGCATTGCCGTCGGCACCAGTAAGACCCAATACCATAGAGCTAAGCAACTACTACAGGAGATGCTGTAATGACGTTAACGCCGCTTTCCCGTGAACAACAGCTTGAGCAATTGATTAATAGCGCGCCCAAAGAGATGTCGCCTACACATGATCTGTGGCAAGGCATTGAAAAACGCATGGATAAAACGCTGATACCCCAAACGTACAAATCCCAGAAGAGTCACGCTTGGGCGATAGCGGCTTCGTTTATTATTCTAGCGGCATTGGGATATACCCAATTGCCCTATTTCAACTCATTCATAATGCAGCAGACAGAGCTTGCCCAGAACCAAGCTATGCCAGAGCAACCAGGGGATGCGGCCTTACATTTATTACTCACCCAAATTGCAACATCACACCAAGCGCAAGTGGACAACCTAGAACAGGCGCCAAATGCGCTAATGTGGCAAACGAGCAGCTTCAGCGCACCCGTTGAGCAAGGTTTAACTGAGCTAAGGCTCGCGGCAACACAGATTTACCAAGCTTTACAAGCAAATCCAACCGATAAACAACTTTGGCAACTCTGGCTTTGGGTGCAGCAGCGTGAGCTCGACCTATTACAACAGGGCCAAAAATTACCCATTAGAAACTCGACACAAGGAAACACCCTATGAGCAACCGCAATCTCACTAAAGCTAGCCTATTGGTTTCGACACTCTGTTTAGGCTTAATGGGCAATGTGTTAGCAGCACAAAGCGTTGATAAACAGTTAAGTGTCAGCAGCGACACTCAACTGCAGATCAAAGTCCAACGCGGTGATGTGACCATTCAAACATGGGATAAGAGTGAAGTGAGTGTCACTGGTACATTAGATGAATTGAGCGAAGGCTTTGTGTTTGAGCAACAGGGAAATAGTCTCAATATCGAAGACAAGATGCCTCGCCACTATAATGGCAATAATGACAAAGGATCACAGCTCACCATTAAAGTCCCAAAAACGGTTAAACTCAGTGCAGATACCATATCTGCCAATCTGCAAGTTGCCGAAACTCAAGGTGAACTAGATTTGAATACGGTAAGCGGCAATATCAACGCCAACAACTTAAGTGGTAAACCTGAGTTACATACAGTCTCTGGTGATATCACGACCAAAGCACTTGATGGAAAAATCAAATTAGAAACCGTATCCGGCACGATTCAGGACACTGACAGTAAAGGAGAAATGAATTATAGCCTCGTTAGCGGTGACTTAAAAAGCCACACTCAAGCAGAAAAAGTCACGATTGAACAAGTCTCAGGTGAAGTGAATGCTAACTTTAGTGTCACCAAGGAAATCGAGCTCAGAACCGTCAGCGGAGATTCACAAGTGTCACTCGCTAAAAACTTCAACAAAGCGAATTTAGAAAGTGTGAGTGGCGATATTACCGTGATCTTTAATGATGTTCCCGATGCAAGCTTCAACTTAGATGGTGGTCCTGGTGGAAAAATCAACAACGGTTTAACCCAAGATGTACCGCAAAAACAAAAATATGTACCAAGCACAGAGTTATCATTCCAAACAGGCTCTGGTGCAGCCAACGTGAAGATAAATACCATCAGCGGTAATCTGATTTTAAAGAAACAGTAATAATAAAAGCTATTTAGCACAAATAAAAATGCCGCCAAAGTAAAACTCGGGCGGCATTTTTTACATCAAACTCATCAGACTGAAGCTATCTCTTCAGCCGTCAAATATCGCCATTCACCCAGTGCTAAGGTGGGGTCTAATTCAATTTGCCCTACACTTTCACGATGCAACCCTTGCACATGATTGCCCACAGCGGCAAACATACGCTTCACTTGATGATACTTACCTTCGGTGATGGTTAATCGCACTAATTGTGGATCAATAATCTCCAGTAACGCTGGCTTAGTTAGACCATCTTCACCGCGCAATTCAACGCCAGCGGCAAATACCGCAATCAAACTAGCATCCACTGGCTCAGCGAGTTGCACTAAATAGCGTTTGCCACATTCTTTCTTCGGTGAGGTGACCTTATGCGACCATTGGCCATCACTGGTAATCAACACGAGCCCTGTAGTGTCAGCATCTAAACGACCAGCAATGTGCAAAGTTTCTGGCTTAGGCACATCCACTAAGCTCAATACCGAAGGGTAGGTTTCATCTATCGTCGAGCAAATAGTGTCTACCGGTTTGTTAAGCATTAAATAACGCTCGCCCACTAAGACAATCGGCTCGCCTTCAAGGCAAACACACATACCTTCAGTCACTTTAAAACCCGAGTCTTTAACGACTAAGCCATCACAAGTAATATCACCGCGATGCAGGGCTTTTTTCGCTAATGAGCGAGTCAGTGAGGTACTCTCACAGATAAATTTGTCTAAACGCACGTTAATACTCAACTTCAATAAAGAAAACTGCCGTATTATGAAGCCGACCCGTTCAAAGGGCAAAGAATTGCTGCTCAACGCGACCTGTGTTTCTATATTAGCCCTTACGCATTGACAGTAATCACCATAGGGAAAGATGCTATGACTGAATTCCAAAAGATGATCACAGGCCAAGAATATGATTGTCTTGACAGCGAACTCTTAAGTTTAAGAACACAACAGCAGCGACTGAATCGACAATTAAATCAAACGATTGCTCAAAATAGCACTGAGTACACCCAACTCTGCCAACAACTTCTGCCCCTTAAATCGCCAGTCGCAACTATCTCCACGCCGATTTTTATCAGTTATGGCATCAATCTCACTCTTGCTGACAGAGTGTTCATCAATGTCAATGTCACCTTGCAGGATAATGCCCCCATTTTTATTGATGAACAGACTATGGTCGGCCCCAATGTACAGTTTTATACCTCAAGTCACCCACTTGATGCCGAGCTACGTTGCTCAGGTTTGGAAACCGCTAAAGCGATTCACATCGGTAAACGGGTATGGATTGGCGGCGGCGCAATCATAATGCCAGGAATCAATATTGGTGATGATGCCGTCATCGGTGCTGGCGCCGTAGTGACTAAAAATGTCGCAGCCAAAACAGTGGTTGCAGGTAACCCTGCAAAACTAATTAGGCAACTGAATTAACCCTATTTTAAAATGATAAATCGAAGTGCTCACTTACCTGAAAAGGCCTGCATACGGTAACTTTGCAGCTACTGACTTAAATATGCTCACTGGTAACCTTTAGTTACATATCACTCAAGATAAATCCACGATAAACAGTGTAATGACCTTGTTTCGATTCCTAGTAAGGCATTAACATAGTTCATTGCGCCTGAAGCAATCCCATTTTGCCAAAATAACAGCCCCAATAATGGGCACAATAATAAACTCGAAGGAAACAACATGAGAAAAGTACTCATTGGGGGACTGTGTGCCTCACTTATCGCAGGCCTGACTGCCTGTAATGACAAGGCTGCCGAAGTTAAAGCACCTGAAACTGCTAAAACAGCCACCGCAGCGGCAGTGACTCAAGCACTAGGTTCTGGAATTGAATTTGCTAATTTTGATAAAGCGATTCGTCCACAAGACGATTTCTATAAATACGTTAACGGCACTTGGTTAAAAAACACTGAGATCCCATCCGATCGCACTAGCATTGGCGCTTTCTACGATTTACGTGAAAAATCACGTGACGACGTAAAAGCTATTATCGAAGAAGTGGCTGCAACGCCCAATCTCGCCGCTGGTACAGACGAGCAAAAAGTGGCCGATTTATATCGTTCATTTATGGATACAGAGACACTCAATAAACTGGGAGTCACACCAATCCAAGGCGAATTTGATGCTATTAATGCCTTAAAAGATAAGAATGAATTAGTGAAGTACTTCGCCCACAGCCAAATCGCTGGCGCGGGTACCCCAATAGCATTTTATATCGATATCGATGCGAAAAACTCTAGCCGTTACGCAACGCATCTCTATCAATATGGCCTAAGCCTGCCAGAGAAAGACTACTACTTTAACGAATCAGAACGCTTCGTTAATATCCGTAAGGCATATGTCGCTCATATCGAAAAAATGTTTACCCTTGCGGGTCTCGCTAACCCTAAAGCCAGTGCTGAAGCTATTTTAGCCTTAGAAACGGCGATTGCTGCTAAGCATTGGGATGTGGTTGAAAACCGCGACAGCACTAAAACCTACAATCTATATCAAGTCAAAGATCTGCCAACACTGGCGCCAGATATCGATTGGGCTGGCTACTTAGCCGCTCTTGGCGCTGACAAGCAAACCGATATCATAGTTAACCAACCTAGCTATATCCAAGGGTTAAACGAAGTTTTAAAAACGACTGAGTTAGCCACTTGGAAAACCTATATGCAATGGCAAGTGCTGACGCACGCGGCGAGCAATCTGAGTGAAGCGTTAGACAATGAAAACTTCGCTTTCTTCTCTAAAACCTTAAATGGTCAAGAAGAACAAGAACCTCGTTGGAAGCGTGGCGTTGCAGCCGTCAATGGCGTTCTTGGTGAAGTTGTGGGTAAAGTGTATGTCAAACGTCACTTCACTCCAGAAGCCAAAGACCGTATGCAAGCACTGGTTGAAAACCTGCGTGGTGCTTACGGCGACAGCATCAAAGAATTAACTTGGATGAGCGACAGCACTAAAGTGGCTGCGGCGGATAAATTAGCAAAATTCAACCCGAAAATCGGTTACCCGAACAAATGGGAAGATTACAGTAAGCTGACCATCAAGGCAGACGACTTAGTCGGTAACGCTATGCGTGCCAGTGAAGTTGAACATGCTAAATCATTAGCCAAACTGGGCGCGCCAATCGATAAAGACGAATGGCACATGACGCCACAAACGGTTAACGCTTACTACAACCCAACCATGAATGAAATCGTGTTTCCTGCTGCCATTCTGCAACCACCATTCTTCAATTTGGCAGCTGACGATGCAGTCAACTACGGTGGTATTGGTGCGGTAATCGGCCACGAAATGGGCCACGGTTTTGACGACCAAGGCGCTAAATTCGATGGCGAAGGCAACATGCGTGATTGGTGGACAGAGCAAGACTTGAAAGAGTTCTCTGCTCGCGGCAAAGCACTAATCGCACAGTACGATGGTTACGCAGTGTTTGATGATCTGCATGTCAACGGCAGCTTAACCTTAGGCGAAAACATTGGTGACTTGTCAGGTGTGACTATCGCTTATCGTGCTTATAAGAAATCGCTTAACGGTAAAGATGCACCCGTTATCGATGGCTTAACGGGCGATCAACGTTTCTTCATCGGCTTCACGCAAATTTGGCGCGCAAAAGCCAAAGAAGAAGCCATGCGTAACCGCGTAGCGACCGATCCACACTCACCTGCGGAATTCCGCGCACTGGGTGCACTATCTAACATGCCTGAGTTCTACACTACATATGATGTAAAACCTGGCGATGCTATGTATATCGCACCAGAGAAACGCGTAAAAATTTGGTAAGCCAAATTTAAATCACTGTTCAGCGGCATAAGCTGGCCAACAATGGCGCTCACTGTTACAGGTGGCGCCATTTTTATTTCCTTAAACCACTGAGTTATGAATGTGAACCCATGCGCAAGATGAACAAGTCTTCATGGTTGGTTCAGCTTTAATTAAGCAATAGAAGCCTATGGTGGATGCGTGACCTGAATAACTCACCCATAAGGAAGTAGGCCGCATGACTAAGTTATTTCGTACCTTTTTTATTTTTCTACTCTTATTATCGAGCCGCGCCGGTGTAGCAAATCCTCTCGACATCAGTGACAGTAAAGCAGAACGTGGTAATTACAGTGCAAGACAGGCATCAAGCCATGACCTACAAGGTCTATATGCACTCAGCAGCCAGACCTTCGATACGCCTCATCAATCCTCGAATGACTTATCAGTGCTCCATCACCAAGCCTATGATGCACAAGCTGAGCTCGCTCAATTACTCACCAAGATTGCCCATTATTCACAGGCACAAGTGATTGTTCCGCCAGTAAAGAGTTACCAAAGAGCAGCCGATAAAGTGGCGACAAAATTTAACGGTGATGCCAGCCAAATTACCGACCTTGCAAGGGCAAGTATTGTGACCGACAGCATTCAAGATCTGATGCATGCCTACCAAACTTTGAATGAGCACACCCAAGTTGTGAAACAAAAAAACCGCTTTGCTGAACCTAAAGCCTCTGGCTATCGCGATCTCAATCTACTGGTACGCTTACCCCAATCAGGCATGATTGCTGAAGTGCAGTTACACCTACAGGATATCGCTGATATCAAAAATGGTCCTGAACACAAGGTATATGAAAAAGTACAAAGGATTGAGGCCAATGCTCGTAAACAACAACGTTCACTAAGTGAGTTTGAACTCGCGCAGATTGCCCAATTACGTCAAGAATCACATAAGTTGTACCACAAGGCATGGCTTAACTATAAACGGGTTGATGAAGCCAGTTTATTAAGAGCCTCAGTCGCTTAACTAAAAAGCTTCCACTCTTGCGCTGGTTATCTGTAAAGGTGCCAGCGCCTTTTTTTATATTTTACAGTGCCTGAAAAAACATATTAAAAATAAGCTGAAAAATGCACTCTCTCGCATCGAACGTCTTTTTAAGTATATAATCCCGCGCCATAGCCCTATCAGCAGGAAATGCCATGCACGACATTATTGAGCAACTCCAAGAACGCAGCGAAACTGTTCCTGTACCACTCGAATTACCCACATTTGAGCAGCTCGTCGAAGTCGAAGAGCAAATCCTGATTTCATTGCCAAGGGAGCTAAAAGAATACCTGTTGTATGCCAGTGATGTAATTTACGGCACGATAGAGCCAGTAACAGCATCGGATCCCTACTCGCACACCTACCTGCCCGAAGTGACTTGCTATGCGTGGTCCATCGGTATGCCAAGGGACATGATTGCCATTTGTCAGCAGGGTGATGCTTTTTACTGTATCGACCAAGATGGTCAAGTACATTTCTGGAAAAACGGCGACTTTACCGATATCTATTGGGAGTCGTTTTGGGAATGGGTTGAAGAAATCTGGTTAAAGATCAAATACTAATTTTACTTTTATTGCATTGAGAACACGATTATGTCTAAGAACATTGGCTTGAATGCCATCGAAATGAGCTACTTACGCCAGTCACTCAGCTTAAGCGCGGCTCAAGTTGGTGCTCTGACTAACCATAGCGAAGCCGATGTACTCGCCTGGGAAAGCGGTGAACAACTGGCACCTGAGCTGGCGCAAAAGAAACTGCTTGATATTGATGACATCATTGAGATGCAAGTGCTCAACACCTGCGATGGTATCGAAGAACTATTTAAGAAAGAACCTAAGCGTCACTTAGCCTTCGTGGTCTACCCCACTCAAGCGGTTTACACACAATACAACCCCGAATTCTTAAGTTCACTGCCTTTTACTGAGCTGTACAACACGGCAGCTTGGCGCATTAAGAAAGAGTGCAAACTGGTCCTAGAAGTCGACGTCAGCCTAGTGGCTCTCGACGTGGAGGCCTACAAAGCCTTCCGTGAACCGACCAAAATGAGTGAAAGCCGCGAAAGTCGCGCAAAGTGGGCAGCGACTCAGTTATAAACTCAACCGTCACAAGTTTTAACCCTATAAAAATAAAGGCCAATATCATTATTGGCCTTTTTTATTAGAGATCACACACCCATCATAAATGACGCGCCATTCCGAATGAAATAACGCTAAGCGGTAGTTAGAAGTTCATCGTGAATTTAGTGTAAATGTAGCGGCCCATAGGATTATGTACTGAAATAACATAGCCGTAGAGATCCGTATCACCGTCACCGATAGCAAATGGTGGCTCTTCATCAAATACGTTGTTCACGCCTAGTGTCAGCTTGAACATTTCATTGAAGCGATAAGTACCAGACATGTCGACCAATAATTGAGAGTCGATCATACGAGACTTATTACTTTCAAAATCAAGTACACCATCGAAATTGATATCTGGGGTATCTTCAAATTCACCGATGTAACTCAAATTAATATTGGCGGCAAAATTATCCATAGTCCAGTTGGTGGTGAGTAACCAGCGATGTTGAGGGAACTTATACTCACCCGTGTAATCCAGACCATCTTTCTCAAAATTATGTAAGTAGCTGTACTCTAAGCCAAACTTCAAATCCCCATAGCTATCTAGCTCAAAACCATAATGACTAGAGACATCCATCCCTTGTACATCTTGAGAGCTTAAGTTGATAAAGCTTGAATGGATAATACTGATCGGACCTAAAGTTTGACCTAGCTGTGGCGCTAAGCGCTCGCACACAGTGCTATTTTGATCGTTACAATTTGCAGTATAGATATCGCCTAATGGCTGTTTATCAATTTTGTTGTCTTGCGTGATGCTAAAGATATCAAAACCCACATCAAACGTCTGACTCGGCGCCCAGATCATACCGACGTTCCAAGTTTCGGATTCTTCAGCATCCAGCTCAGAGTTACCTTCAAATTCAGTGTTGTAATCTAAGGCTTCACAATCAACATTATCGGCAGCGCAACGGTAAGTATCGACAAAGAAACTACTTTCGCGAGATGGACCAAGACCTATCTGCGCTAACGAGGGGGCACGAAAGCCTGTAGACCAAGACGCGCGAGCCGTTAACTCGTCGGTCACTCCCCATTGAAAGGCGACTTTAGGGTTAGTCGTTGAACCAAAATCGCTGTAATGATCATATCGACCAGCAAGTTGCAACTCGAAGTTATCCGTGACTGGAATAGATAATTCCATATAAGCGGCATATTGCTCACGGGATGCCGCCGCAGAGACAGCTTCAGTACCAAAAATCAATCCACGTTGGAATTGCTCATCGGGCACATCACTGACATCTTCTTCGCGATATTCAGCTCCCGCCGCCATCATGATGTCGCGACCAGCCAAGGTAAATGCTTGACCAGATATGTTAGCCGCATAAGATGTCATGTTTGACAAACCTTGGCGTACTAAACTGGTGGTAATAGCGTCAATGACCTCTTGTGAGTTCATCGTGCCGCCGAAAGGATTGTAACGACCCGCATCAATTTCACGTTGCAAATAATCTGTTCTTACCCAGCCTTGGCTGCGATCACCCGTTTGAGTCGACTCACTGCGACCTTTTTGAACAGAAGCTTCCCAATCCCACTCTTTTACTACACCGCGTAAACCAGCAACTAAACGTAAACTATCGGATTCAATATCCCAACGTCGCGCCCCCGCATCAACCGTACGGAAGCGACCAATTTCAATATCTTTCCCCCAAGGATTATTCGGGTGAGATCCTGGTACAGTTAAACCAGCATCCTCGTCAAGTGGTGTCGGTGCTCCACCTGCGATTGAGGTATTGTGCTGCGCCGCTAACTCTAAAAATGCTGTTAAATCATCATTAAAATGATAGTCAAATTGGCCAATAGCCCCTACGCGCTCCGCAGCCGGCGCAACAAAATTGTATGAACCGTATTCAAATAAACAACTTCCACTCGCGGTTGCACTATCAGCAGGACAAGCAGGGTCGATAGTTTTAACACCATCAACATAGAAATACCCAGGAAAACCACGGGAAGAACGAAAATCTTCACCACCATAAGGTGATTGATTTGAAACACCAAAACGTCCTAAATCAGTCGCAGCTAAAGTATCATTTTTGAAATAGTCGAGGATAACCGATGCGCTACCCTTATCGGACTTCATCCCCCACACCATATTCGCTGTAGTTTCATCGTAGCCAGTGCCTGAAGCATCACCGTAGCCAAGATTGACCTCAATGCCTTCAATATCTTTTTTCAGAACAATGTTAACCACACCCGCGATCGCATCAGAACCATAAATAGCCGATGCACCGTCCTTCAGTATGTCGATACGTTCAATAGCTGATACCGGAATATTATTGATATCAACAAAGGAATTAGTGATACCTTCGGCAAATGCATTCGCCGCAACACGACGACCGTTAATTAACACTAAGGTCGCGTCTGGGCCTAAACCACGTAGACTGATAGATGCGCCGCCGTTGGCGGTTGAATCTTGGCTGTTTCCTCGGGTAGAAAACGCGCCAGCACCATTGGCAGGCATGCGTTCAAGTAATTGCTGCAGGTTATCAAATCCCATATTGGCAATATCGTCTTTACTGATCGATTGAATAGGGGAAGGGCCTTCAATATCGGTACGTTTAATACGGGAACCCGTTACTTCAATACGTTCAACTTTTTCTGCACCTTTATCGGCAGCATGGGCCACTGTTGGCGCATATGCCATAGCAATTGCGATTGCACAAGCACTGGGTAGAATCTGAGGTCTGTTCATACATTTCCCTTGTTTTATTTATCTCATTAAAATTATTTTAACAATAAGAGAACCCTAAATTAACAACATATAAGGTAATGAGTTACAAACCAAAGTCAATGGCAGAGAAATAAAAGTTAAACTTTTGTTACATTTGAGGCAGTGTATTTTCCTCATACGAGAATCAAAGAACGTCTAGGCACTAAAAATTCAACCTACAAGACAAGTCGCAGTATTTGAATATCAGAATTTAAGGAAGAAAGATGGAAGACAAGATTATTTATCAAGCAGAGTTTGAAACCCATTTAGGTTGGTATTGGTTGCTTTCAGGCGCCGCCTATTTCAGCCTGAGCATAATAGGTATTCCCTTGTTATTACTTTGGTTTCCAATAGGGCTGTGGGGGACTCGCCGCTATATTAACAACATGAGTGCGCAGCTCACCAGCAATAAACTTATTGTCAGGAGGGGCATATTAACTCGTACTGAAAACACAGTGCCTTTGGACAAAATTACCGATATGGCATTGATCCAAGGCCCAATTATGCGCCTATTTGGTCTGCATAAACTCACGGTAGAAACCGCAGGGCAATCGGGCGCAGGCGCATTGATAAGCTTAGTCGGCATAGTCGATGCGCCTCAATTTAGAACCCGCGTATTAGAACAAAAAGAACGGCTTACCCAACCCTTGCACCCAACAATCCCATCGGCACAGCCAGATAATACGCTGTTACAAATCGTAGCCGAAATGGCTGCAAGCTTAAAACGCATTGAAACTTTACTCAGCCAAAAATTAAACGGATAAATTGAATAAAACAACTTTTAGTTCAATCACTTTACCTTTAATGTTGAGCCACTCACTTAGCGTTAGCGCAGCCTTAGCATGAGGGAGTGTTCGATTCCCCAGATTAATTTTCAACAGGCATTTTTAATAACGACATGACAGAATCTTCAGTAACTTCTCCTTCATCCTCTTGGATGACACACCTAACTCTCGGCATTAAAGCCATGGGCCCAGGTGTTCTTATGGCCGCAGCGGCGATTGGCGCATCCCATTTAGTCGCCTCGACTCGGGCGGGCGCCGAATTTGGTTGGCAACTGGCTTGGGTTATTCTTGGGGTGAATTTACTTAAGTATCCCTTCTTTGCAGCTGGCGCACGCTACACAGCTGCCACAGGGGAGAGCCTACTGCACGGCTACCAAAAACAGGGCCGAGGTTACTTACTGCTGTTTACTGGGCTCAATGTGATCGCCGCCATTGCCAGTACTGCAGGGGTGTGCATGTTAACCGCCGCTATGTTGACCCAATTTATTCCGCTCCCCATCGATTGGTTAGCCCTACTGGTATTGCTGAGTTCATTGGCTTTACTGATTTTAGGCCATTATCAACTGCTTGATAGACTCACTAAGATCATCATGTTCGCCCTAACCTTAACCACATTAATTGCCGTGGCCTTAGCTTGGGATCATGCTCAACCATTAGCGAGCAATTTTGTCTCTCCTTCACCTTGGCAATGGGCCCATGTGGGATTTCTGGTCGCCATGATGGGTTGGATGCCAGCCCCGATTGAAGTCAGCGCTTGGAATTCTCTCTGGCTGCTCGAAAAACAAAAAAGCCAAACAGTGACGAAAGCGCAGGCGCTACTCGACTTTAACTTAGGCTATATCATCACTGCGATCCTCGCGATCGTGTTTTTGTCCTTGGGCGCCTTAGTGATGCACGGCAGTGGCGAACACTTTTCAGATTCCGGTGCGCAGTTTGCTAATCAATTGATTAATCTTTACAGCCAAGTGATGGGCGGCGAGAGTCGTTATCTTATTGGTATTGTGGCATTTCTGTGTATTTTCAGCACAACAGTAACAGTGATCGATGGCTATAGCCGTACCTTAGATATGGGCTGGCAGTTACTCACCTCAAAGACCAGTTCAGATAAACGCCTCACTGGGATTATGCTCGCCATCAGTGCCTTTGGCTTATTGCTGATCCTCTTCTTTAAAGGTGCACTCTTACCGTTACTCGAGTTTGTGATGATCTTGGCCTTTATGACCACAGTCATTTTTGCTTGGTTAAATTACCGCTTAATGACCAGCAAACAGCTTCCCGAGACAGACAGATATGGGACTAAGATGAAACTCCTCTCTTGGTTTGGCCTGATTTATCTACTGATTTTCGCGGCACTGTTTATCTATTGGTACAACATCATTAAAGGTTAATTGCCCAGAATGTTTATGCCGGAGCAATAAATGGCCTTAACTAACTGCCATTAAATTCCCGCTGAATTCTGCAATTAAGGTGGTTTGGGTATATAATGCGGGCTCTTAAACCAGATAGCGCAGCCGCGCCAAGAGATTACCATGATTAATAATGATATTTTGCGCCGTTTGCGCTTCGTGTTTGATTTTAGCAATGCAAAAATGATTAAAATTTTTGCTAAAGCTGGAAGAGAAGTGCCTGTCGAAGAGATGATTGATCTTCTACGTAAAGAAGAGGAAGAAGGTTATAAAGCTTGTAACGACACGACCTTATGTCAGTTTTTAGATGGTCTTATCATAGAGAAGCGCGGTCTACGTGAAGGTGCAGAAATTCCAGCGCCCGTTTCACGTTTAAACAACAACCTCATCTTTAAAAAGCTGAGAGTTGCCCTCGAAATGCGTGAAGAAGACATAGTAGCAGCTTTGGCTTTAGCCGAAGTGCAAATGTCAAAATCAGAGCTAAGCGCCCTGTTCCGCAATCCAGACCACAAGAATTTTAAAGAGTGTGGCGATCAAATACTGCGTAACTTTATTCGCGGCTTATCACTTAAGTATCGCGGCGTATAACGCTAAATCTATGACATCAAACGCAGCTTAGGCTGCGTTTTTTTACCTCTACGTTTATCTATACTAAGCTTGCTTGAATACACACAAGCGTATCGCAATTTCACTTCAACAACCTCAAAAATCCTGTTTTAAACAGCTGACTTTTTTACTGCTGCAAAAAAAACCACAAATACCTCGTTCCACGGACAACAAAGATCACATTTCATGATAACCTTACGTGACTTACAGCACGTATTGACCACTTAAACAATAACTCAAAAGGTTACCCATGGACGATAATAAACGCCCCCTCTATCTTCCGTTTGCAGGACCTGCCATTCTTGAAGCCCCACTGATTAACAAGGGCAGTGCATTTTCTGAAGAAGAGCGTATTTTCTTTAACCTCGAAGGCTTAGTCCCCTATGCCATTGAAACGATTGAGGAGCAGGCTTCTCGCGCCTACGATCAATTTAGAAGTTTCAATAACGACTTAGACAAGCATATTTACCTACGTAATATCCAAGACACAAACGAGACCTTATTTTATCGTTTAGTGCAAAATAACATCAGCGAGATGATGCCCATCATCTATACGCCGACGGTAGGTTTAGCTTGTGAACGTTTCTCGAAAAACTATCGCCGCAACCGTGGTTTGTTTATCTCCTATCCGAACAAAGATAGGATCGATGACATCCTCAATAACTCGACTCGTCAAAAAGTTAAAATTATCGTAGTCACTGATGGTGAACGTATTTTAGGTCTTGGCGATCAAGGTATTGGCGGCATGGGGATCCCTATCGGTAAACTGTCACTCTACACTAGCTGTGGCGGTATCAGTCCAGCTTATACTCTGCCTATCACCTTAGACGTAGGCACAGATAATCCGCAGTTGTTAGAAGATCCTATGTATATGGGCTGGCGCCATCCGCGTATCGGTGGCGAAGAATACGCCGAGTTTATCGAAGCCTTTATGCAAGCTGTCCACGTGCGTTGGCCGGATACTTTGATCCAGTTCGAAGACTTTGCCCAAAAGAATGCCATGCCGATCCTAGAGCGTTATAAGGATCGCTATTGCTGCTTTAACGATGATATTCAAGGTACTGCTGCGGTTGCCGTTGGTTGCTTGCTCGCCGCGTGTAAGGCTGCGGGCACTGAATTGAATCAACAACGTATCGCCTTCCTCGGTGCTGGTAGTGCCGGTTGCGGTATTGCCGAAGCTATCGTGGCACAAATGGTGTCTGAAGGGATCAGCGACGAGCAAGCTCGCACTCAAGTGTGTATGGTTGACCGTTGGGGCTTATTGCTCGACAACATGCCTAACCTGTTGCCATTCCAGCAAAAATTGGCGCAGAAATGCACAAATATCCAAAACTGGAGTAATTTCAGCGACAATATTTCACTGCTCGATGTGGTTAACAACGCCAAGCCGACAGTGCTGATTGGGGTATCTGGGGTTCCAGGACTCTTCACCGAAGAAATCATCCGTGCTATGCACAGCCATTGTGCTCGGCCGATTATTTTCCCTATGTCGAACCCCACCAGCCGCGTAGAAGCGACACCGAAGGACATTTTGCATTGGACCTCAGGTCAAGCACTCGTCGCTACGGGCAGCCCATTCGAGCCTGTGGTTGTCGATGGTGAAACCTATGAAATTGCCCAGTGCAACAACAGCTTTATCTTCCCAGGTATTGGCTTAGGCGTATTAGCTTCGGGCGCACGTCATGTATCCGATGCCATGTTGATGGCTTCAAGTCGCGCACTTGCCGAATGTTCGCCACTGGCAATCGATGGTACAGGTCCACTACTGCCTAAACTGGAAGATATCCATGCGGTGAGTAAGCATATTGCTTTTGCCGTAGGTAAAGTCGCAGTTGAACAAGGGTTAACGCTGCCAATGAGCGATGAGATCTTACAGCAGTCGATTGAAGGCAATTTCTGGAGTCCAGAATATCGCCGCTACAAACGCACTTCGTTCTAAGCATAGCGTTGCCGCGACCCAAGTCGCAGTAAAGCAGCTTAGTTGAGCGTTTGTGCTAGCCAGCAAAAAGCCCGTTACTTTGCAGTAACGGGCTTTTTAATTTTCTGACTCTGTGCTGATTTCAATAAAAACTAAGGCGCCATCACCTGTTTAAAGCTATTGAGCAAAGCACGATCGGTACGCGCTTTCTTCAACTTACGTAGGCTTTCTTTGAGCGATTCATCGGCTAAGCGCGTAAAAATACCGTTATATTCTTGCTCTTGGATTGCACTATCGGTATCGGCTTGCTCAGAAATTTCTTGGGCGACACGACTCAATTGCAACCAAGCATTCGCGATATAGAAACCGTGGAATGCGGCTTGTTCGATTAGATTACGCGCACTGGCAGGTAAAGATGTCCAAGCTTGGCTAAATTTACCCTCCCTGTCTTCCAACAGTTCGGCACACAAACCTTGGTACGCTGCTAATAAGTCACCCGGTAATTTAGCCATTGGTAACACTTTATTCGCAACATTGTAAGAAATCTGCTCGGCAGTTTCGCGGTAAACAGCTGATAATTCGCTCATAAACATCTCGATTCGCATCCCAAAAATAGACTTAAAACTGGCCACTCACATATAAACCATAAACGCCGTTACCCGCAATCGGCGTAACTGTAATCCCCTCATAGGGTTGAGTAAAATACCAACCCGCCAGCGCGCCAATCGCCGCGCCAGCTAACACATCCTCGAGGTAATGCTGGTCGCTCGCCACTCGGGTGTAGCCCACATAAGATGCGGCAACATAGGCAGGTAAACCATATTGCCAACCATAGCGCTGCTGAATAAACGTCGCCGCCATAAAGCTGTCTGAGGTATGACCCGATGGAAACGAATCATCGCCACTATCGTCTGGCCTGTCTTTACTCACACCATACTTAAGACCTTCAACAATTAACCGACTCGACACTGCCGCCTGAATTAACTGCCAACTACCATCATAACCCTCTTCATAAAACAAGGTCGCGCCCATCGCAGTAGCGGGTAATAATAAATGCAATACATCGCCAGAGGTTTCTAAATCTGAGCCTGCCCAACTAGTGCCACTCATCATGAATAATGCAGCACAGAGTAATTTCTTCAAGGGTGATTCCTTTGTGGGATAATAACCAAGGCGGAGTTTATACCTTGATCATTAACCGAATGCAAAATTGCTATACATCTATATTAAAAATGAACAAACAAGTTATGCTAAGCTAATAATTAGCTATTGATTTTAATTCGAACAGGAATCTTTTTTGCTACATCAACTTAGGTATTTATCATTCTCCTTATTGCTGCTTCTACTGCCGCTCAGCAACGCTATGGCAGAAGAAAAGACTCAGGTTGATAAAATATTTGCAAGATTTGAAAGCGGCGTCCCTATGACCCGTGAAGAAATCGAAAGCAATCTAGTGTTATTAAGCAAACTAATTTCGACTGACGATGTCACCCGTCATGAAAAGCTGCAACTGCTTAAATGCTGGGATCAGAATACAGAAAACGACACCGCTATTGCACTGGCACTTAAAAATACTAACCAAGCACTGAGCAATATTCAGCCAACCGCCTCCCCCCATTTCATTACCGACCTCACGCTCTGCCGCTCTTGGTTTCTGCAATTAAGTGGTGATATGGATGGCGCGATGGAAGGCTATAATCTCAGTGTTAAACGTGCCTATGAGCATGAAGACCTTAAGCTAATCGCCGACTCACGCAGCATTCGCGGCGCACTTTACTCTTATATTGGCGATTTTTCTGCGGCATTAGACGATCTCGTCACAGCGCAAGATCTCTATGAATCACTCAATTTAAGCGGTTGGGCTAACATTAACCTTGCCGATGTTGCGACCAGTTTTAGACGTTATGGCGATCCCCAAAGTGCAATCCGCTATTACACCAAACTCAAAGCTCTCTATCTAAAAAACAATAACCAAGAACAGGCAATGTATGTCTACTCGGACATTGGCCTTGCCTTAGATGAACTCGGTGAACATCAACAGGCCGTAGATAATTTCTTAGTAAGTTATCAATACTTCAAGGAACATCAGCAGGAAAAAGTGGCAGCAACTATGGCAACGAATATTGCCTACAGCTTAATCAAACTCAATCGTCTGACCGAAGCCGAAAAGTATTTAATCGAAGCCGATACTGTTATTAATGAAAAAGATCTGACAGATTACAGCTTCATGAAGCTATTTATGGCCGAGATAAAGTTTCAACAAGCTCACTATAAAGAGGCACTTATCGAACTTGAGCAAGGGGAAAAAGCCTTTCGCACTCTGCAGAATAATCGGGGACTCACTCAACTGCTGCAGCTTAAAAGTAACATATATGTGGCGATGAATGATTTATCTGCCGCCTACGGAGCGCTGCAAGAATTTGTTACCCTAACAAAAAAAGTCGATGGTAATTCTCTCTCCCATCATACGACAGAATTAAAGGTCAAGTTTGATACCAGTCGGATTGAATCTGAAAATCAACGCTTGATTGAAAACCAAAACCTTAAAGAACAAGAGCTCGCGCTACTTGAAAAGAACAAATCACTGCAACATATTATCCTATTACTAGCGGGCTTTATCCTGACGATAGTGTCTATATTCGCTTATAAACAAGTACATAGAAATCGCCAACTGCAAGTTATTGCCCTCACGGATTATCTTACCAAACTCCCTAATCGTCGGCATATTTATGCCCAAGCCGCAAAATATTTTCAGCAAGCCTTAAAACATCAAAGCCCTTTTTCAGTGATTATTTTTGATGCGGATCACTTCAAAAAAATCAACGATAACTTCGGCCATGAATTAGGCGATCGCGCCCTTATGACCATTGCAAATGCAGGCCGAGCCTTATCGGGTAATAAAGACCTCGTTGGCCGCATCGGTGGTGAAGAGTTTTTAATCCTATTGCCTAACACTGATGCCACAGGTGCGTTAGCGCTGGCGCATCAATTGCAGAACCATATTAGCCGCCTTAGCGCACAGAATTTACCAGCAGAACTCAAATTGACCGTTAGTGCTGGTGTCGCCACTTTAGAACCACAAAATAATACGGAAGATGCATATCAAGATAAAGATTTTGCCACCTTGCTAAAGCGGGCCGACAATGCTCTTTATGAGGCTAAAAATGCGGGCAGAAATTGTGTGAAATCAGCCAAGAATGAGGCTTTAAGAGAGAATTAAACGGCCTTATGCCAAAACACTTGATGTTGTAATGGCGGTGGCAAAGTGCCAAACCATGTCTGATACAAACGACTAAATTCACCTGAGTCTTTCATTTTCTCAAGCTCTGTTTGCCAACTGATAACGGTTGCCGCCGATGTCCCTTTAGAAAAAGCTAAATAGAGATTAATCTCCGATACTACAAACACTTGGCGGATATTTGTCTCACTCGCACCCACTTCTTCGAGTATCTGCTTTACCGCAAGATCCGCCTGGCACCAAAAACGAATTCGAGAAAACAGCAACTGTTTCGCCGATTGCTGCGGAAAACTCGCCACCAGCAAATTATCCACGCCCGCTTGTTGTAGCAACTGCGCACCCGCCGATTCCCGATAAACCCCCACAATATCTGTCGATTGAAGTTCAGCAAGTTGATCGAGAGCTATGGGATCTGCCGCCCTTGCGTACAATGCAATTTTACTGGTCGCAATAGGACCGATAAAATCAAACTGCTCAGCTCGCTCATCATTAATTGACGTAGCAAAAAGTAAAACGTTCGCTGAGGTATTGGCAATCGAATACGCCCGGGCCCAAGGTAACACATCAATTTTTTCACTCTGACCCAGTCTTGATTGCAAGGTATTGACTAAGTCCACCGCAAAACCTTGCGGCACACCATTTTGCTCGTAACTCATGGGAGGCCAAGCTTCGGTCACCAATTTCAACTTGTCAGGCGCCGCAAAAACAAGATTAGGCATCAGGCCTAATAAGCTCATCGCAAGAAAACACGCCCTAAGGGGAAACGCACTCAGCATACGAATACCAAACGATAAACATTAGACCTAATCATAGACTCAATCCCAACTGCAAATAAACAAATACCCCAAAGAAAATATCGCCTCACGCCCCCTTCTGAGTAAACTCGTCCTCAATAAGTGAAAAATGCTATCATATTGCCACCTAGCCAAGAGCCTCGCTGCCATCAATTCATGTCAACTTTAGCCAATCAAACCCCAAGCCAATCCTATGCCAGCATGCTGTCGCGGCTCGCTCTGCAAATTAAAACGTGGGGAAAAGCACTCGGATTTGCGCAGGTTGGCATTTGCGATACGGATTTAACCGCTGAAGAAGCCAAACTCCAAGCATGGCTAGACAAAGGTTTTCATGGCGAAATGGCCTATATGGCCACCCATGGCATGATGCGCGCTCGCCCGCAAGAACTGCATCCGGGCACAGTGCGGGTGATCTCCGTACGGATGGACTATTTGCCACCCGAAGCTGGCTTTGCAACGAATCTCACCGATCCCAACTTAGGTTATATTTCCCGTTATGCCGGAGGTCGCGACTATCACAAGTTGATCCGCGCTCGGCTTAAAAAGCTGGGAGATCAAATCAGTGCAGAGTTAGTTGCTCTCGGTTTCGATTCCGCTGACTTTCGCCCCTTTGTTGACTCAGCCCCTGTACTTGAGCGCCCCTTAGCCGAAAAAGCCGGTATAGGCTGGACAGGTAAACACTCACTCATACTCAACCATGAGGCTGGCAGTTGGTTCTTTTTAGGTGAGCTACTGATCAATTTGCCTCTGCCTGTGGATATTCCCATTCAAGAAGGCTGTAACACTTGTGTCGCCTGCATTACCTCCTGCCCAACGGGTGCAATCGTAGAACCTTATGTGGTCGATGGCAGACGCTGTATTTCCTATCTCACCATTGAGCTGCAGGGCGCTATTCCCGAAGAATTTAGGCCACTCATGGGCAATCGCATCTATGGTTGCGATGATTGCCAACTCGCGTGTCCCATCAATCGCCAAGCGCCGCTGACTGAAGAAACTGACTTTCATATTCGTCCGCAGTTAAAGCAGCCTGACCTTCTCAGCCTTTTTGCTTGGAGCGAGGCCGAGTTTCTTAAACAAACTGAAGGCAGCGCCATTCGCCGCATTGGGCATAAACGTTGGCTACGTAATATTGCAGTAGCACTGGGTAACGCTCCCGCAAGCCCAAGCATTATTGCCGCACTTAACGCCCGCAATCACAGCGAAGATATCGATGAGATAGTGCGTGAGCATATTGAATGGGCGCTTAATGCCCAGCAATCGCGCCTTGCTGAAAGCACCACAACTGAACAACAAAAAGCCCGCCGCAAAACCGAGCGCATGGTGCGCATTATCGAAAAAGGCTTACCGCGAGATGCTTAAGTCAATCGGCAAGCAATAAACAACGGATGCATAAGCATCCGCTGTTACTAACTCAATAAACGCAGTAAAAAAATATTTCACTCAAGCATAATATTAACCAAGGCGGCGACGTAGTTCTCGCGTGGCATCGACCATGTTTTTCAGTGCGGGTTCAACTTCATCCCAAGTACGGGTTTTTAGGCCGCAATCTGGATTAACCCATAGCTGACGTACGGGCACTTTTTGCGCCGCTTTCTCGATTAAGTGCACCATGGCCTCCACACTTGGGGTGTTTGGCGAATGAATGTCATACACTCCTGGGCCAATTTCATTTGGATATTCAAAATCTTCAAAGGCGTTGAGTAACTCCATCCGTGAACGCGAAGTCTCGATAGTAATCACATCGGCATCCATGGCGGCAATCGCAGCAATCGTGTCGTTAAACTCGCTGTAACACATGTGGGTGTGGATTTGAGTCTCATCAGTCACGCCAGCAGCGCTGAGTTTAAAGGCATTAACCGCCCAATCTAAATAGGTTTGCCACTCACTTTGTTTTAATGGCAGACCTTCACGGAAGGCGGGCTCATCGATTTGTATAATGCCAATACCGGCATTTTGTAAGTCCACCACTTCATCACGAATCGCCAGCGCCAGCTGAGTCGCAATCACATCGCGGCCGATATCTTCACGGGCGAATGACCAATGCAGAATCGTCACAGGGCCAGTCAGCATGCCTTTTACAGGCTTGTCGGTGAGACTTTGGGCAAACTCGGCCCAATCAACCGTCATCGCCTTTGGACGACTAACATCACCATAGATCAACGGTGGCTTAACACAGCGTGAACCATAACTTTGCACCCAACCATTTTTGGTAAAGCCAACGCCCGCAAGCTGCTCACCAAAGTATTCCACCATATCGTTGCGCTCGGCCTCACCATGAACCAGTACATCGATACCGAGTTTAAGCTGGCGGTCGATAGTATCGCGGGTGACTTGCTGCAATTGCTCTGTATATTGTGCATCACTCAGATCGCCCTTGCGCCAACGACTGCGTAGTCCACGGATTGCCGGTGTTTGTGGGAAGGAGCCAATGGTGGTGGTCGGCAACAGAGGTAAACGGTATTTCTGCTGCTGCACTGCTTGGCGTACGCTGAAATCACTGACGCGCTCATAGTCGGCAGATGTCAACGCGGCAACGCGGGCAATCACTTGACTGTCGGCGGCCTGCGCTTTCGTCTCACGGCGTGCCAAACAGGTTTGCACAATCTCTTTTACCGCGGCCGATTCAGGTGCCAGTAGCAATTGGCGCACATTGGCCAGTTCGAGTAATTTTTGCTTCGCAAACGCGAGTTGTTGACGCAGCGCAGGCTCAAGTGTGGCTTCCACCTCTAAATCCACAGGGCTGTGCAGGAGTGAGCAAGAAGTACCGATCCACAAGCGATCTCCGAGATCACGGGCAACCGCGCCTATGCGTTCGGCAATTAAATCCGCCTCTGCCGCCCACACGTTGCGGCCATTGACCACACCCACCGACAAAATTTGATCTTGACCAAGCGCATTGGCAAAGACTGCCAATTGATCCGGCGCTGTGACTAAATCGACATGCAAACCCGCGACCGGCAAGGCCGATACCAGCGCTTGATGGTGTGCGATACCGCCGTAATAACTGGTAAGAAGGATCTTCACCTTCGTAATGCTGAGGGCTTGATACGCCTCAGTGATCGCCGCTTGCCATTCGCCATCCAATTCCAATGCGAGAATGGGCTCATCGAGCTGTACCCATTGCACTCCCTGAGCAGCAAAACGCGCCAAAATGTCAGCATAAGCAGTTAATAAATTGGGTAATAAGCTTAACTTATCAAACTCTTGGCCCACAGTTTTAGCTAGGTACAAGTAGCTAACAGGACCGAGTAGCACAGGTTTGGCTTTATAGCCTAGTGCTTGCGCTTCGCTGACTTCATCAAAAAACTGCTCATAGGCAATCGAAAACTCTTGGTTTTGGCTGAGCTCAGGTACCAGATAGTGATAGTTAGTATTGAAATACTTGGTCATTTCAGAGGCTGGCGCATCTTGGCCCGTTGGCGCTCTGCCGCGGGCAACACGGAATAAAGTATCGAGATCGATTGCCCCTTCACCACGATGACGATCAGGAATGGCATTTAAAGTCGCGCTTAAGGTCAGCACTTGATCATAAAAGGCAAAATCACCTACGGGAACTTGCTCAATGCCAGCAGCAGCTTGCCACTGCCAATGGGTGCGGCGAAGTTCACTCGCCACTTCACGTAATTCCGCCTGAGTGCTCTCACCACGCCAGTATTTTTCTAAGGCAAATTTCAATTCACGACGACGCCCAATACGGGGAAACCCAAGACTATTTAATTGCATACTCTATCTTCCTTTATTTGAGATAAGCCACATTCGGCACTTGCACCCACCAGATTGTTTTCTCTTAGCACTTTTCAGCACTTCAGCCTTGATAAATAACAATGGGCGTCTGGACGTCTAGAAGTTTATTGTGTTAGTCTCTATTCCAGCAACCGAATTGATTTCAAGCACAACATGAGCGAAATTCACTTGGAGTGAACATGATCGAACTAAGACACCTGCGAACCTTAATGGCCCTGAAAGAAAGCGGCAGTTTGGCGGGCGCAGCCAAAAAACGTTTTGTCACTCAATCCGCCCTCTCCCACCAGATTAAGGAGTTGGAGCAAAGGATTAACTCGCCCATTTTTGTGCGTAAGAGTAAGCCACTGTCATTCACCCAAGAAGGTGCACGCCTGCTGCATCTGGCCGAAGAGATTTTGCCTAAGGTGTTAGAAACCGAGACAGATTTGAAGAATGGGCTGGAAACCGAAACTAATCAGTTGCGTGTCGGCATTGAGTGCCATAGCTGTTTTCGCTGGTTAATGCCTGTAATGGAGCAATTTAGGCAAGATCATCCAACTGCCGAGTTAGACTTGTCGAGCCGCCACTTGTTCGACTCGCTCAATGCCTTAGAAATGGGTGAACTGGATATTGTATTAACCTCAGATCCTGTGCCTGGGCATTCACTCGCCTACCAGCATTTATTTGATTTTGAAGTGAAGTTAGTGGTTGCAAAAGATCATCCTCTAGCAAAAGAAGCCTATGTCACCCCTAAGCAATTAGCACACTTGCCTATTATCAGTTATCCAGTGCCATTGACGCGTTTAGACATTTATCGCCACTTTTTAGAACCTGCGGGCATAGAGGCGGGCGAGCAAAAAACCTGTGATTTAACCATGATGTTATTGCAACGCATCGCCTGTAAAGACGGCATAGCCGCACTGCCAAGTTGGTCGATTAATGAAGGACATGGACTGAGTCTCGCTACGGTGAAACTCGGCCAAGAAGGTCTAAAACGACCGCTATTTGGTGCCTATCGCCGCCACAGTGCTAACTCTGCATTGATCCAAAATTGGTTACAACTGGTGGCGAGGGAAGGTTTATCCCGCCAGCAGAAGACGAATTAATGCGGGTGACATAGAGTAAAAAGCCTGCGAATGCAGGCTTTTTATTGAGTCAAATGACTATTTCATAGCATCGACAAATTACAGCGGATTCATCAACAATCCACGCATAGACAAGACACGGCGCAGTATCAACCCTGATGAATTAGGATTACGGGTCTGACGCAAATTATGGGCGATCATAAATTCTTGACGCAGATCCTGATCGAGATCTAACGCCTCGAACGCTTCTATGGTTAAGGTCTGTTGTTGATTATCAATCAATGACTTAATCACACTTAAAGGAAATGACTGTTCGGCATTAGCATTTAAATAGGCAAATGCGGTCAGTGCGATAATTTGGCCGAACACACTGAACAGAGCTAAGGTTTGTACTTCGTCAGCATCAACCTCCACACCTTCCATATCCGCTAAGCTATCTACCGCATCCGTTGCAATATCTTCAGTCAGCTTCCAATAACCTTGGACCAACTTTTTATAGGGCTGTGGCAGTTCATCGAGGCGTTCTTTTAAATAGAACGTAAAGGCGTAGCGATAGATATTAACTTGACCTAAGCGGATCAAAGCTTCTTTCAACGAGCGAGTTTTGTGATTTTCCACTACAGCAGCCTGTGCGGAATTACTGCGCATAAGCATGTGCGCTGCCAATGCGGGATCGCTCGAGATAATGTCAATCACATTACGAATGTCGCCTTCAGCAAGAATCGCTTTTTTGAGTGGAATTAGAATTCCTCGGCGGCCAATCACTTGCTCTTCGTTCGCTATGATAGCTCTAACTTGAGTAAAAACCTGTTGCTCAAGATCAGTCATAAGACACTTTACACCTGTTTATTAACAATAAGATGATTCGGTTACAGCTCACATCATACCTAAAATACTAAGAATTTCAGCCATAAACAGCAGAGTAAAATATAAATTACTCCTATTTAGTAATGACTGCCCGCTAACACTATAGATAACGACAATTAAACCACTCTACTAAAACGATATTCAAGACTATACCTATTTTAAGATTTATTCTTTGAACTCAGCGTAAAAAATAAAAAGCCAGACTGAGTCTGGCTTTGTTATTAAATAGCTCATTAATATTTAGAAGCGGTAGCCCACAGTGAAACGAATATCACGGCCTCGACCAGAATAGTAACTATCCCCCCAATCGCCACCGTAATAACCTGCACTGACATAATCTTTATCGAATACATTATCGATACGCAGACTGGCAAGCCAAGCATCACGATTATAATTCAAGGCTAAATTACCAAGCACGTAACTTGCTAGCTTATCAGCTTGATTAGCGTTATCGCCTTCGATAAAACGATCACCCGTGTAGATAGCTTCGGCAAATACTTGGAAATGCTCAGCAAAATCCATGCTGACATAACCGCGTCCCGTGTGTTTTGCCACCCAAGACAGCTCTTTGCCATCGTTAGCACCATCGGTAAATTCGGCGTCGGTATAGTTATATTCCAGCCCTAACTGCAGCGCTTTAGTGATCTGCCAATCCCAATCGGCACCCGCGCCATAACGACGAGAAGCGTCGGCATTGACGTTTGCACCGTTGAAATTTCCACCTATGGGTTTAACTGCACTCGAGTCATAAACAATTTCATCCTCTAAATCGAGACGATATAGGCTGACTCGTAGGGTTTGACTAGCGACAGCCCAATCCCAACCCGCCTCATAGGAACGGCCTGTTTGCGGCTTTAAGCCAAATACGCCCGGCGATGTATAAGCTTGCTCATCCACTTTAGCAAAACGGAAGTTATCATCAGCGCGCACATAGAGTCTGTGCTCCGCAGTTGGTCGGTAATTTAAACCCAGTTCGAATGCATGGGCATTTTCATCTAAATCCATGCCATTAGGATAGACATTGCCATCGACTAACTCGTCGGTCACACGCGAATAACGACCACCCACAACGTAACTTAAAGTATGGCTTAAAGGCACTGTAGCTTGTAGATAGGCGCTTTGCATTTGCTGCACATTACTGCGCGCCATAGTGTCAAAATCAGCCTTGCCACGGCTGATGTCTAAACCTGTGACTAGGTTTAGCTCGCCTTGACGCGTACTGTAATTCGCTAACGCTTTAGGGCTAAACATTAACAGTGAGCGTGTGTTATGGCTGTTCGCCCCCCAATTAAGAGAAGACACTAAGGTATCGCTGTAATCTAAATCCGCCGCCAGCGCCCAGTTTTGATTAAGCTGATGCTGGTAACCCGTTCGCGCCGCAGTGGTCATCTCGTGGGCATACTCTACCTTATTTGATGAAGCACGGGGATCGTCTTTAAATTGCTTTTCAGTAAGCGAGCCCGGATTTTCACGATCGTTATCGTAGTAGCTGGTTTCAACAAAGAACGAGTCTGTGGCTGTTTTATATTGAATGCGGCCAAGAATAGAGCCGGTTTCGTTGGCATTATGCTGGCGATAGTTGTCACCTTGGTTGTAACTACCGGTGAAAAAGTAACGCCAATCTTTGTTGATCGCGCCAGACACATCACCACGACCTTCATAGGTATCAAAACTGCCGCCGGATAACTGCACGCTGCCGCCAGTATTTTCAGGGGACTTAGTGACAATATTAATCACCCCGCCCACGGCTTGATCGCCATAAAGTACACCTGCACTACCCGATAAAATTTCAATACGATCCACTTGATTAAGCGGAATGGCATTAAGGCTAGGTGCGGCGATATCGATATTATTGAGACGACGACCATCAAGTAAAATCAGCGTGTTATTAACGGCAGTGCTGGCGCTAAAACCGCGCATCGCAAAGCTAGTTCCAATATTGTTATCCGAAATTTGAATACCGCTTTGACCGCGTAAGACGTCGGTCAAATTAGTCGCGCCACTCATTTCAATAGCCGCAGCATCAATCACATTCACATTGGCGGCAATATTTAACGGGGTCTTATCAGAACGGCCGATCACGACAAGATGCTCGTCAACTTTAGCTGTGCTGGTATCGTCAACCGCCATAACGGGCGCGATAATTGAAAAACTGCAAAGGCTGCCGATCAGCAGCGCGATTTTTGTTGGATTTGTTCCCATTTTACCTTTAACTCCTGCAAGGAAAACGGGGCATTGACGCCACGATACCGTTAATTCAGTCGTAAATACTGACGGTGATTATCGCATTTTGAGATCTGCCCACCGAAATCTCAAAAACACCTTTAGGGCCGGTCTCCGGACTTAGGCTATGTTAATCCATTAAAGTTAGATTAACGCGAGACTGACCTTTCACATTCTGACTTTCGGGTTCACTCTTGAACACACCAATCAAACGCGGTCGTCTCTCACCTTTTACCGTTGCGGGGGCAGTGCCAGAATTTCACTGGCTTCCCGATTATCTCACGACGCTATCATCGCAAGCACCACAGAAGGTTGACTCAAAATTAGGTTCAAAGGGCGTACAACCTGTTAACGCCCAACAAGGCTCAGGGCATATCAGACCTGAGCGCGCGCATTATAGACGTCTATACGGATGAAAGTCCATTAATCTCAGATTAGCGAGAAAACTCACATGAGCTAGAAAACGCCATCCCAGTTTTTTGCCGCAGGTTTTGGTCTATCTTTGCTCAAAATCGCCTGACGCTGCTCAGGGGTTTCACATTGGGCAACGGGGGTAAAATCCAGCGGTTTAATCACTAACGAGTCAGCAGGTTGCACTGGCGACTTGTCGAACATGGGCAAATTCATCGACCAAGAGACCAGCTCCCCCTTTTCGCTGATGCCAACATAACCGTCATCTGCGCCATCTAACCAAGTGAGTCGCGGAATACGTGCCATTAACTTTTCCACATTATCACGGTTGGCGCGATAACCAACAGGCACCACTTTGCCATCGGGACGCGTAAACACAAAGGAGGCAGGCCCTCGAGTAATGACGCTGCCTTCCTGCCAATATTTATCAAGAATGTCTTGGGCATAGTGAAACCCAAACATATGAGCGTAATCAGTATCGTCGGCCACAATTTGCGGCACGGCCTTATCCCGCAGTAATAAAAAGCCTGAGCCGATGCTGATAATCTCTTTTACCCCTGTGATATCGGTTTTTTTAATCCAATCGACACCACAGTTAATCCCATCGCCCCAAAAATGCGCATCCCCCGTAGGACTTAAAATCGCAAAGGCACAATTGTTTGCCGTCATACTCGCCACATCCTTTAAAGCACTGCGGATCGAGTAAGCATCACTGCGCCAACCCCAACTCACCACAGTGCCGTCCTTTTTCAAGGCGGCATAGGTGTGTTGAAAATATTCGATCTTCGCTACATCCGTAAGCTGCGGGAGTAACTTTTTCATATTGGTCGACTCTTCAACCTGCCCCCAAATCACAGCACTGCCCTCTTTTTTGAGGGCGACAAAACTGCGTCCTCTGGCAAAGATATCGACAACATCAACTAATTGATCCTGCACATGTAAGCTATTGCCGCCGTAGGGGCCATAACCCCAAGTATGCACCTTGCCATTGGCATCAAGGGCGGCAATGGCCTCTTGATTGGCGAACAACTTGGTAATATTGGTCATGCGGTTTTGCAGGGCTTTGTCGAGGCTATATTTCCCCGCATTGCCCCAGTACATCACAGTGCCATCTTGACGTAGCGCGGCAAACCCGTCCTTAACTGGGACGATTTGCTTCACTTGCTTAAGCTGCTCCGTCACCTCCCGGCTATCACCGCCAGCATAACTGTCACCCCAAGTGATCACCTCACCGGATTGTGTTAACGCCGCAAAGGCCGAACTGTTGGTGACCACAGTCTCGACTGCGGGTAAATCACAGGGAATATGGCGATACTGTGGACTCGGATTTTCCTTAAGTTGGATGAGTTTACCGTTATCGAACTGCAGCAATGACTCGTTATTGCTTTCAATAATGGCCATAGGTTGAGGATCGCTACAGCCAGAGATCTGCATGGCAACCATGCCCGCGAGTAAAGCCTTAGGCCAAGTAATTCGATGAGTGAGCATTACTTATTTCCTTGTATTTGCTTGGATATGTCATTCAATGTTGTGCAGCGGACAGAGCGAGAATGGATTTACCTAACATCGCCTAGTGTCAAAAATGGGCAGAATTCTAGCAGCTTGTTGATAAAAAGACGAAAATGCTCACAGTTTACTCTGCAAGTCCCCTCCTCAGGCTAGCGCCTAACTGATGGCATGCTATTCTAAGCCCCCATCACCGCTGTTTAAAGGAGTAACAGTATGACTCGCCCTATTATTCTGGATTGCGATCCCGGCCATGACGACGCTATTGCGCTCATTTTAGCTCTCGCCCATCCAGAGCTGGTTCCACTGGCCGTCACCACCAGCGCCGGTAACCAAACGCCGGATAAAACGCTCAATAATGCCCTGCGGATCTTAACCTTATTAAATCGCAGTGATATTCCTGTCGCTGGCGGTGCAGTCAAGCCATTAGCTCGCGAATTAATCATTGCCGACAATGTCCATGGTGAAACCGGACTCGACGGCCCTGCATTGCCAGAGCCCAGCTTTGCGCCACAAACACTCAATGCCGTAGAACTGATGGCCAAGAAAATTCGCCAAAGCGATAAGCCTGTGACACTCGTCCCCACAGGACCACTCACCAATATCGCGCTTTTGCTCGCCAGCCACCACGAATTACACGCCAAGATCGAACGCATAGTGCTAATGGGCGGCGCAGCCGGTGTCGGCAATTGGACGCCTGCCGCCGAGTTTAATATTTTTGTCGACCCTGAAGCCGCCGATATTGTCTTTAAATCCGGTATTCCCATTACTATGTGTGGGCTCGATGTAACCCATCAAGCGCAGATTATGGACGAAGATATCGAACGTATTCGCGCGATTCAAAATCCAATTGCTCAGTGCGTCGCCGAATTATTGGATTTCTTTATGATTTACCACAGAGATCCTAAATGGGGCTTTATTGGTGCGCCATTGCACGACCCCTGCACTATCGCTTGGTTGCTTAAACCTGAACTGTTTGAAGCACAAGATTGTTGGGTCGGGATTGAAAGCCAAAGTGAGTTAACCTTAGGCATGACAGTGGTCGATCGCTATCAGCTCACAGGTAAAGCCGCCAATGCGACTGTGCTGTTTGGGATCGATAGGCAAGGCTTTGTCGATTTACTGGTAGACAGTTTACGTATCTATGATGCAACTTATCTCAATCGCAGATAAAAATGACAGTGAGTCTTCTATGAGCCAGATACTCGTTATCGGCAGTGCAAATGCCGACCATGTGATGAAATTTGAGTACCTGCCCGCTGCAGGGCAAACCTTAATGAGCCGAGATTATCGCCTCGAACAGGGCGGCAAAGGGGCCAATCAAGCCGTCGCCTGCGCGCGCTTAGCCAAATCAGGTTCACGCACTGATTTTATCTGTCATCTCGGCCAAGACAGTATCGGCGATAATATGCGTCAAAGCTGGATGAAAGATGGCATCAGTACGGAAGGGATCCGCCAAATAGCCGGACTGAGCACTGGCACTGCCATGATTTTTATCGGTGATAACGGTGAGAATACGATTGGCGTTGCCGCAGGTGCTAACGCCAGCCTTTCACCCGATGACTTAGAAGCTCATTACGCCCTATTTGCTAATGCTGAGTACTTATTAACACAATTAGAAACGCCCGCTGCCACAGTGGCAAAGGCGCTGCAAATAGCCAAGAATCTTGGCGTGACAACGGTGCTAAATCCCGCTCCAGCGACGGCACTTGGCCAAGATGTACTCAAGTGGGTAGATATTATTACCCCCAATGAAACCGAAGCAGAAGCCTTAACGGGAGTTGAGATCAACCATCTTGATGATGCACACATGGCAGCGCAACTTCTCCACCAGCAGGGAGTAAAGATTGTAGTCATTACCTTAGGTAGCCGTGGCGCATTTATCAGCAGCCCAGGTTTTAATGGGCTAATACCTGCGTTTGAAGTGCAGGCCATAGACACTGTCGCCGCAGGAGATACCTTCAATGGTGCCTTAGTTGTGGGCTTAAGCGAGGGCATGTCGATTGCTGCAGCCGTTGGATTTGCCAATGCAGCCAGTGCCATTACTGTCACTCGCCCTGGTGCGCAACGTGCGATTCCCTATCGACAGGAGCTTTCGTACTAAAAACGTAAGACGTTCTGAAGTAGACGCCCTGCGTTAGAATCTACAAATAATCAATTGTAAATCAAACATATAAATAAAAACCTCTGAGTACTTAGTTCACTCCAGCTAAGTACTCACCTATGTTTCCGCTAACAATTTTGCCGCCAATAACGATGCAAACTTTCAACCGAAAGTTGCATATACATAATTTACACGCTGATTTCATTCCCATTTAATGAAGATTGCTTATGCTGGCAGGTGCAAGTCCGAGTCAAAACGGCTCGGCTACCCTTGTTCAAATAAGGAAGTACCAGATGAAAGCAAAAAGCACAGCTTTACGTAACGTGACCAGCACTAGCCTAATCGGCCTAGGATTATTATTCGCTAGCCAAGCGAGTGCCAACGAATGTGAACTGAAAATTGCCGCCACTGATGCAATGCAATTTGACACTAAAGAGCTGTCTGTACCTGCAAGCTGTAAAGAAGTGACCTTAACCTTAACCCACTCAGGCACTTTGCCAAAAGCAGCCATGGGCCATAACTGGGTATTAACTAAGGCAGCCGATATGTCAGCCGTAGCGACCGAAGGTATGAGCGCCGGTCCTGATGCAGCCTATGTCAAAGCCGGTGATACGCGCGTTATCGCACACACAGATTTAGTGGGCGGTGGCGAATCAACGTCTATCACCTTTAGCACTGCCGGTATGAGCGCCACCGAAGCCTACCAATTCTTCTGCAGCTTCCCAGGTCACTGGGCGATTATGCAAGGCAGTTTCAAGTTAAAAGCTTAAGGTGAATGGCTTAGCCTAACGTTAAGTGATAAAAACAAAAAAGCGGATCTTAGGATCCGCTTTTACATTTCAGCCATTGCATTTAGCCGCACTAATTCATCATGGTCTTGGTTGGATGACTAATGGCGCAAAGCTCGTCATCGCATTACCGTTAGCGCCGTTCAAGTTAGGATATTCAACCCCTTCCTGTAAAGTGTAATACACGTCGACAAAGTCATCGTCATTGGTGAACCAAGCATCCGGCATCACACTTAAAATACCATTGGTAATTTGCGGGATCAGCGCATAACCCTGAGCTTCAGGATCGGGGATCGACTTTAAGATCTGCTCCGCCGCTTCCAACAGCTTAGTGGCCAACACTTTATAGTTAGTACCATCGTCATGCTCCATTAAGATCATGTCCGCAGCAGCCCAACGATAACGCTCCCAATGTATGATGATTTGATTCGGATAATAGGTCGTATCCGCATAATCTAAATAGGGCATTTCGACGATATCGAGCACAGGCTCTTCACGGCTTGGATCAACCCCAGTCACTATGCCGTAAATTTCGGCACGACCAGAAATCCACGGCTCATGGTCATCCTTCAAGGATATTTGTTTGATCACTGTGGTTGAAATCGGCTTATCTGCCACCGCCTGTGTTTGCGCACGGCTCAGTAGCGCGCCCTCTTTTTTCGCTGACTGCGCCTCGGCAAATGTCGCCCGCATCACCTCTAAGCCAGCCACAAAGGCTTTTTTGCTATCGATACCGACCACAAACACTGGCTGCTGCGGCAGGTTATACACGTCTAATTGATGCACTTGCCCATGAATATCAAAGGCTTCAATATAATCCCACTGACTCTCGTCACCATCGGGCTCATAGGCAAATAAAGGAGACTCACCTTGCTGCCATGGGGTTAACATGGTTTCATCCGCCAGACGCACTTGCACCAGAGAATCTGCTTTGGCACTTAAGCCCTTCACTCGGCGAATCGACGCATCGGCTTTGGTGATCACATTATCATTGAGCCTATGCTGAGACAGAATGTCATCGGCATTCACTGCTAACTGATACTGGTTTATTTCAGTCTGTAAGATAGGCGCAAGCTGCGCATATTGATGGCTTAAATCTAACGCCAATGCCCGCTTTGTATTGGTTAACTGAGCTTGTGCATCCAAAGTCGAATCCTTTAGCGACGCTTGTAGTAAGCGTAACGCCTCTCCATCTAAGGCTTGGCCATAACTCAGGGTTGCCGAAGCCGACAAACACAGCAATAAACTGGATTGAAGTAGTTTCATAGGAGTTCCCTTACCTTAATAAAGTTAAACGTGCGTTCGAATTTCCTTACATATGAGCACAGAGCAGCATCTAAGTAAATCAAATGATAATAGTTATCGTTAATTATTAATGGTATAGGGTACGTAATCCCGGCTAAATGCGATAAAAACAAGCTAATGACAGCATCAACAGATCAGTCCAGCCGAACAGAGTGTATGAAGATAAACGAGGAAATAGGATGAAATGAATTGATATGCACAGTTTCGCGAGCGACAAAAACACAAAAGGCAGATCTTAAGATCTGCCTTTTGCTGTTCATCGCCAGAGTGACGTTTCAGAACGCGTTATGCGCGCCCTAACAGTCACACTGGCTTGATAAGACAAGGTTAAACGAATGAGTGTTACTCTTCGTCGAAATCATCTTCATCAAGATCTTCGGCATCAGTAGCCGCTTCAGCCGCTAATGCTGCGGCTAATTTTGCTTTAGCTTGTTTCTCTGAACGACGTTTATTGCGCTCAGTTAACGTGCCTAAAAACACTTGTAATTCAGTTAAGCCCCAAGCTTGCGCTTCGGCTTCAGTCGCAAAGCCATCGTGGCTCTTAGACACAACTGTTTTAGTTGATGTCATGCGACGAGTGATTTCAGTTTTCCAACCGTTGTCGCCCTGTGTCACGCGAAAATCGTATTTTTTGCCCTTGCTCATTCTGCTCTATTTCCTAAATGATGCTTGTCACGTTTGTCTTATCAAGCGAACCAAACGCTCATCATAAAACAAAAGGAGCGCAGTGTACTTGATTTCGGCCCAGAAAGATCGCCCAGATGAAAATATTCATGCCAGTTTCATCGACTCGCTCAGTGGAGTCAATACTCACATCTAAAGCAACACTGTGCATATATCCCGACCGTCCTCTGTCTAAGGCAGTTTATTGTAAGCTAGCGTGCCTTAGATAATAGTCGTGCAAACGGTATATATTCTTGTTTATGTCATACAAATAGGCTTTTTCAGTCACATTAACACTTTAGAGTTTCTGATTAATATTAATAATTTACATCATTACTCATAGGTAAATCTGATGAAACTACGCCCTATTTCGTCGCTCTCACTCGGCCTGTTAATTGCCACGAGCGCTTTATTAGCCGGTTGCAATAATGACGATGATAACGCCGCAGTCACGCCACCCACCAGCAAACCTGTTCCTGCTCAAGTGGGAGAAAGACCCTTATTCCTCGTTCGTCAAATGCAAGACAGCACACTTAAAACCCACTTAGAACAATGCACCACTGACAGTTTTTATCGCAGCGAATTTTCCATAGGTCACCGTGGCGCGCCAATGAAATTCCCTGAGCATACAAAGGAATCCTACCAAGCGGCTATCGATTCAGGCGCAGGCATAGTCGAGTGTGATGTCACCTTCACCGCCGATAAAGCTTTAGTTTGCCGCCACTCACAGTGCGATCTTGCCAGCACGACCAACATTTTAGCCATACCCGAACTTGCCAATAAATGTTCGAGCCCATTCACTCCAGCCGATGCAGCCAATGGCGTCAGCGCATCGGCGACCTGTTGCACCAGCGATATCACCCTCGCCGAATTTAAAACCCTCAAGGGTAAAATGGAAGGCAACAATCCAAAAGCGACCACTGCGGCCGAATTCATCAATGGTACCCCAAGCTGGCGCACCGATCTTTATGCTGGCAATGGCACCTTGATGACCCACGCTGAAAGTATTGATATGTTTAAAAAAGCCGGTGTGAAGATGACGCCAGAGCTAAAAGCGGCGAGCGTATCTATGCCCTTCGATGGTTTTACTCAGCAGGATTACGCGCAAAAAATGTTGGATGAATACACTGCGGCGGGCGTCGATGCTTCGCAAGTATTCCCTCAATCATTTATCTTAGATGACATCAAATATTGGGTCGCCAACGCACCTGAATTTGCGAAGCAAGCCGTGTTTCTCGATGACAGATACGATTATAACAGCGCCTTTGATCCGCAGAACTCTGCCACTTGGTCACCATCAATGGCGGATTTAAAGACCCAAGGCGTCGAAATTATTGCGCCGCCACTCTGGGTATTAGTCGCCTTAGATGCGGATAAGAAAATCATTCCTTCGGAATACGCTAAGGCCGCCAAAGGCGCAGGACTTAAGATCATCACTTGGTCGCTGGAGCGATCTGGTTTATTAAAAAATGGCGGCGGCTTTTACTATCAAAGCATTACCGAAGCGATAGATAACGAAGGTGATACCTTTGAATTACTTGATGTACTGGCGAAAGATGTTGGCGTGATTGGAGTGTTCTCCGACTGGCCCGCCACAGTGACTTACTATGCTAACTGTATGGATTTATAAGTTTTAAAATAGAAAAAACGCGTTAACGATTCATCGTTAACGCGTTTTTTTATTGCGAAAATAGTCTTTATCTCGCCGCAAGCAAGCTATTTAAACAGGTGCTGGATATTCTTTAAATCGCCCTTACCTTCGGCAATTTCTTCAGGCGTTAACCCTGTGACTTCGTGCGGGAAAACTAACCAGTCTTCAGAGGCATGAATGTAATAGTCGGGTTTTAAAGGCACTGCGGTATTTTTTGGCTTGTAATAAGGGCAAGCGATACGGATATCGGTTGGCATATTTAGGCGCATCAGTTGGCTGAGTTTTTCTTTTAATGCATGAATACTACGGCCAGAGTCAAACACGTCATCCACAATCAACAAACCGTCACTCGCGTTCGCATTTTCAACGATGTAATGCAGACCATGCACTTTGATTTCTTTGCTTTGTTTGTCGGTGCCAATCCCATAATAAGAAGAGGTACGCACGGCAATGTGATCGGTTTCAACTTGTTTAAAATCGAAAAACTCCTGTACCGCGATCCCGATTGGAGCACCGCCACGCCAAATACCCACGATAAATTGCGGACGAAAGCCACTCTCATACACTTGCGAAGCTAATAAAAATGAATCTTCCAGCAATTGCTGCGCGGTAACAAAATACTTTTCTGACATGACACAGTCCCCATCACATTGATTTTATTCTTAGGTCGTTAAAGCTTATGACCCCTGTAAGGTCTGTTCGGCGGGTAAAGGTTCCCAAAACACTAGAACAGCTTTGCCTTAGCAAGTGTAGGCAGCCGCCGAATTTTGGGAGCGAATTTTATACCAAAAAAATGCGATGTGCTGCAGTAATAGTAAGAACTTGCGTGACAACAGACATTTATTTTGCCTTTTAAAGCCAAAAGCAACAAAAAGGCCACCCTAAGGTGGCCGATAAACAAGCGAACAATACCGCATTAAACGATAGGCGTAATCACATGCTCACCTACTTTTGTCTTAGCGCTATAACCACGGGCCGTTGCGACTTGGAAATCCTTCGACAAAATGGTATCCACATAATGCCAGTCGCTGCGCACCTCATCAGCGGTGAAAGTGAGCGTCATAAAGCCTCGGTCTTTTAAGTTAGCGTACTTAAGATCTGGCACTAACTCGACGATCGCCGCCTCGGTCGCGGGGATCTGTTCCGCTGGCAGATTCAAGTAATATTCAAGGCCTGGCGATGATACTGAGCTAGTCGCAAACTCAACACCCACAGTATCGCCTTGCACGTCTTTAAGCTCGTTTGCCCATGCATTATGGGTGTCACCCGCGATCACAACTAGGTTAAGATTTTTCGATTTAGCCGTACCTAAAATCACTTCACGCTCATAGGCATAACCATCCCAAGCATCTAAGTTGTACGGGATTGCAGGTAATTGCAGCAGTCCGATAACTTCTGGCGTGAGTAAGGCTTGATTGGCTTGAAGATATTGCAGCTCTTGAGCAGTCAGCGTGGGATCATTTGCCGCCGCACGGGCCGCTAACTTAGCTAAAGCCCCTAACATGGCAAATTGGGGAATGCTCATCTGCTGAGTGGCAATCGCCGCCGGCAATGACATCTTACCCATTAATACCTGCTGTCCAAGTACTTGCCACTTGCCTGTCGACTGTAGCAATGTGCCCTGTAGCCATAATAATTGCGTCAACCCCAGCATAGTGCGAGTGGTCGAAGTGACATCGGCAAGGAAACGCTCTCCCGCAAACGAGCCCGTGGTAGGATCCATATAATCGGCATAATCGAGCTGTTTATCACGGGCTAATACGCGAGTATCCAGCATATGCAGATCGACGAGATTGCCGTAACTGAAGCTGCGGTAAATCTCTTCATGGTTCCCTTCACGCCATGGGCGAATCGGCAACCACTCGAAATAAGCTTGTAGTGCCGCTTCTTTACGAACGGCAAAATCCCCTTCGCCTTCGTTGTGATTCTCGGCACTATCACGCCAAGTATCATTGGCCACTTCATGATCATCCCACACTGTAATAAAAGGCACTTTCGCGTGTAACTTTTGCAGACTCGCATCGGTATGGTACTGACCATGGCGAGTGCGGTAATCGCTCAACGTCAGCAACTCATTGGCCGGTAACACTTCACGGCCCAATTCGGCAGCATGCTCACTGGCATAACCACCGCGGGCATATTCATAGATGTAATCGCCTAAATGCACCACAGCATCTAAATCATCCTGCGCCGCCGCTAACTCATAGACGTTAAAATAACCGGCAGGAAAGTTAGCACAAGACATCACGGCTAATTTGACTGAGCTAACATCACCCTCAGGCAGAGTGCGGGTTTTACCCACAACAGAGGTTTTATCACCCGTCATAAAGCGATAAAAGTAGGTTTGCCCGGCACGTAAACCACGGGCATCAATCTTAACCGTGTAGTCACGGCTCGCATTAGTGACAGTCTCACCTGTGGTCACTAATTGACTAAAGGCCGCATCACTTGCCACTTGCCAACTCACTTTTACATCGCCCTCAGACTCAGGCGTGACACGAGTCCAGAGGATCACGGCATCGACTGCCGGATCGCCACTGGCAATCCCATGTAAAAATTGCGCGGGTACAGAATTATCATCATTACTATCACTACAGCCCATCAAGCCGTAAGAGATCACAGCAACACCAACACCTTTGGCCGACATAGCCAAAAAATCACGACGAGTTACGGTACGATTCATTATTATTATTCCTTGTTAGATAAGGCTTCACTGGTATGAGGTCTAATAAGACCACGATTGTGAGATATCACTGTTACATATTTGTGACATCTTTGTCAGCCTTTTATGATATCTATCAATTCAAACACTTATACTGGATAGCGTACTTTATTTGTGCAGGACTGGCGTAGCTTACAGAGAAGCTGCTAACATCGGTGCAGGCTAACGCAGCGTGTGAAATGCACGCCAGAGAATGGCAAGAAAAGGAATTTATACAATGAAAGTCAGCGATATTATGAGTGATCAAGTCATCTGCATCAGCGATGGCGCCAGCTTGAAAGATGCCCACCATCTGATGCAAACCCGTGGCGTACGCCACTTACCCGTGATTTCTGAAATTGATGGCACCCTCGTTGGCGTACTCACCCATAAAAAGATGATCGCCAGCGTGATGACTATGTTGAACAAGTACGGCCAAGGCGCGCTCGAGCGCAAGGAACGATACACGCCGATCACAACTGTGATGGATAAAGACTATCAGCATCTCACCGCCGACGAGCCCTTAACTGTGGTGGTTGAATATTTTATCGAGAACAAACTTGGTTGCCTGCCCGTCGTCGATGTCGATAAAAAGGTACTCGGTATCGTCACTTCATCGGACTTTATTAAGCTGTGCCGTACCCTGCTGCAAGAGCAAGCGTAACGTTTTACGCTCCTTTTCTTCTATGTCAGCCTTTTACTACGTAAAGGCTGACGCTGTCTTTTTTATAAACTGTGTTTTCTATAAAAAGAAAGGATTCCCTTGGCTAAATTACTCTCACAAGAACAATTTATTCGCGCCTATGAATGCGCAGAATTTGGCTGTTTTGCCAATCAACAACAACTCGCCAAATTACTCGCCGATCCCGATTACGACTTTTTACATCAAGACAGTACCTACTTTGGCAAAGCGGCGACACAAATCACCTGTATCAGTGACTTACAAAGTATGGAGGAATTGCATTTTGTCGCGGCCAACTTGAATTGGGATAACGATGATCCCGACATGGTCAGGGCGATTATCGAACATCCACTCTGCGACGCAGGTACCGCCTTATTACTCTACTGGTACGGACAAGGCTTTTATTACTCCACGCCGGAGACGCTCGACACGCCTTTTGGACAGCTATTCAAAACCATAACCGATAGATTTGTTGCGCGCGGCTATGCCAGTTATAAAATCCATTTTGACCCGCTTAAAGAATGTTTTATGCCCTCATTAGAAGACGTTCTTACTAGAGGATGCCAAATTCCAGGGGCTATTTTTGCCCCCTACAGCACTATGGAAATCGAAACCTATGAAGGGCATCCAAGGTATCTACAATTTAAAAATGAACTACTGAAATCGGGCAAATGGGGCAACCAATAAGTGCTGACCTTTTGTTATCAGCGCGGTTTAAGCTAGGGTTACTGGCGGAATACGCGTAAAACGCTGCCAGCGACCCGAGCGCCAACGCTGCACCATAATCAATCCACGCACCCATTCATCTGCCGCGACGGCAAGCCAAGCAGCCAACACGCCATAACCTAAATGCAAGCCAAAGAACCAAGCAAAAAATACCCCAATACCCCACATACTAAAGAGGCCTACCCGCACAGGGAACGCCACATCACCCGCGCCTTTTAAGGCCGAAATAATCACCAGATTAAACACCCGCCCCGTTTCGAGCGCGATTGAACCTGCCAGTAATAACGCCGTCAGTTGGATGACTTCTTCGTTCTCACTCAACCAGCCGACAATAACGAATCGCTGCCAATAGAAGACTAATACTATGGTCAGTGAAGCCACAAAGCCCACCAAACAGTAACGCTGCACCCGAGTAGTGATTTCATCGAACCATTGTTTACCCACATAGTATCCGGTCTGAATTTGCGTCGCCTGCCCGAGTGCTACCGCAAAACAATAGATAAAACGGCTAATATTCAAGCCATAAGTGTAGGCCGTGAGCGATAAAGTGCCCATCTGGCTGATAAAGTAGATGATGGTCATCTGAGCCACATTGTAAGACAGCATCTCGCCAGCATTGAGCAGGCCAATACGCATCACACTCCAATAAGTGCTGCGCGGTAAAAGCTTAAGTCGTTGCAGTGGCAGCGGAATTTGCTTATGCCGGATCACCATCAGCATGATACACGCACCGATGATCTGGCTGGTCACTGTCGATATCGCCACCCCTGTTACCCCATAAACAGGTAAACCAAAGGGTGAATACAGGGCAATATAATTACCGATCACGTTCATTAAGCCAGTGCTCGAGGTGACTAACATGGCCGAGCGGGTAAAACCGTAACTACGCAAAATAGCGGCGAAGGCAATGTTCATCACTAGCCCTATGCTCAAGCTGCCGCAAATCACTAAATAGTCATATCCAAAACCAGCCACATCGTGCTCAAGCGCAAATAAGCCGATAATACCCTTAGCACCAAAGAACATAGATGCGCCCATGACCAAGGCTAATACCAAACTCAATACGACACTCGCCACCCCGATATCAACAGCCTGCTGCGGTTGGCCTGCCCCATTGCTTTGGCTAATCAAAATACTCGCGCCCGTACTCACCATCATGGACATGACCATCATGAAGAACATCAGCTGAGTCGTGAGTCCCACCGCGGCAACCGCATTATCGGAATAATGGCTCAGCATAAAGATATCGCTGATCCCAAGCAGAGATTGCAACAAGGTCTCGATAAAAATCGGCCACGTCAGGGCAACTATGCCCATGCGCTGTTGCAATGTTTTGGGTGCTTTTGCCACGAAAGATTCCTGCAAATAGAGAACGAATAACGAGTGTGATCGCTGGCTCAATGTGTCGCTCAAACTGCATCTTGGCAACCTATATTTTAGCCAAGAGACTGAAACCCACTTTCACAAATAGACATCAAAGTGCTATCTAACGCACAATCAGGCGGACATTTAAGCGCATTAAGCCTGACAGTCAATTAAGTTGGTAATTTTCTTACAAGATACCCTACAACTCAATCTGTAATAGTGAAAAAGATGCCGACTGCAACCGTATTCATTACTAAGTTAATACCAAAGTTAATTTCCGCAATCATGATAGAGCTCATGGCTGAGTGTGAATCTAGGCTACCAATTCAATTAAGCTGCCGATAAACTCAGCCCATTGCAGAACAGCCGAGCGCACTAAAAATTGAGGGAGTATTAAATGAGCCAACTCTATTTAGAAGAGGGAATTAAACAATTGGTTAGCGAGTTTATCGCGGCGGGTTGCCCATCGGTGCGAGAGCAAACCATTGAGCAACGTAGGCAAGGTTATATCGCCAGCACTGTACTCGCAGGTGAGCCTGAAGAGGTGTTCGAGGTTAGATCTATTTCCATCGATGGCGCAGAATTAACTCTGTTCAAACCCTCGGCGGCAAACAATTTACCTATCGTCATTTACTACCATGGTGGCTGTTTTGTCAGTGGCGGCGTTGAAACCCATAATCAACAACTGCGAAAACTCGCCAATGATTCTGGCGCACTGGTGATCGCCGTTCGCTATCGCCTCGCCCCAGAACATGTTTATCCCGATGCCCACGACGATGCCTGCCATGCAGCAGAAGTCATCTATCAACATTGCCACCAATGGGGCGGTGATAGCACCAATATCACCCTAATGGGCGACAGCGCTGGCGGCCATTTAGCCCTAGTCACTTGCCTGCGTTTAAAAGCCAAAGGGCAATGGTTGCCACACAAACAAGTGCTTATCTATCCTATGCTCGATGCCACCGCGAAGAGCCAAAGCTATAGCGACAATGGCGAGAAATACATCATCACCCGCGATACCTTGCTAACAGGTTTCGATCTGTATTTAGATTGGCACCCCAGAACCGATGCAGAAGCCAGTCCACTACGCCGTGATGACTTAGCAGGCTTACCAGAAACCCATATCATCACCGCCGAATTCGATCCACTCGTCGATGAAGGTGAACAGCTATTTAGGAATCTATTAGAGGCTGGCGTAAATGCCCACTGCCGTCGTTATCTTGGCGTCATCCATGGTTTCTTCCAACTCTCGGGCGTGAGCCGTTCCGCTCGGGATGCCATGGTGCAGGTGACCAATATAGTGAAGACAGCCTAACGTCATACTTGATGATTAATTCATAAAAAAGGCTTTCTATCTAGATAGAAAGCCTTTTTAACCGTTTGATATTCAGATTTAAACGGTTTTCTTTCGATACGCTAAGAACAACAAGACTATACCTACGGCTAAAAACGGTAAGCTCAGAAGTTGTCCCGCACTTAAGAAAGTTTCAGAGTAAGCCGCTTGGCTAACTTTAATCGACTCAATCGCAATTCGCGCACTAAACACCGACACCAGAAACAGGCCGAAAATAGCCCCATGTCTTTGTTTAATCTGCGTGTATTGATACAAAGCATACAGACCAATAAAGATAGCTAAATAAGCGAAAGCCTCATAGAGCTGTGCTGGATGTCTTGGCAACATGTCGACACGGGCAAATATAATGCCCCAAGGTTGAGTCGTAGGATCGCCTAAAATTTCTGAGTTGGCGAAGTTTGCCATACGCACAAAAAAGCCAAAAATGGCGGTGGCGATCGCGAGTCTGTCCAACAAAAACAGGAAGGGTAGCTTCACTTTACGTTGGTAATAATACAAGGCCAGAATCGCGCCTAAACCACCACCGTGGCTGGCAAGTCCGCCTTCCCAAATCGCCAAGATCTTAAGCGGATGAGCAAAGTAATAAGTCGGATCGTAGAACATACAATGGGCCAAACGCGCACCCACAATAATGCCAACCACACAATAAATCAGTAAATTATCAAGGGACTCAAGATCGAGATTTTCCTTGATATAAATCCGCTTCATCACCTGAAAACCAGCAATAATAGCAACAGCAAACAGGACTCCATACCAATGTATTTTTAGTCCCATAAACGAGATTAATACAGGATCGAGCTCCCACACTAAGTGTTCCAAATTCAATTACTCCATAACACTTGGTACATAGAGGTACGCCAAAAAGCATGTTTTACGTGGTTAAACGCCAATAGACAAGCCTTGTCGTGGGGATATCTTACTATTAAGTCAAATTTAATGACTCAGAGCGACCTTGGTTTAGCCGAATGATGCAATGTCAACCAAGTTACCATTTAACAAATCAACTAGCTAAATTTAACTGACTTTGGCGCTTCCCTAACGGCTCAGACGTTGGATGATGTCACTATGCTGTGGATATTGGGCTAACAAAGTTTGTTGGCTAAACAGCTCAAAATCATCAAAGGTAAAACCGGGCGATACCATACAGCCCACTAATGAAAAACCATCTTGATTCATGGCTGAACCAAAGATACAGCCCTTAGGGACTAAAAACTGTGGCCGCTCGCCCGCAGCTAAATTAAGCCCTAATTGCGCCGTCGTTAGCACCCCATCAGGATCAATCATGTAAATCGTCAGCGATTGCCCCGCATGGAAATACCACATTTCATCAGCTGTCAGACGATGGAAATGGGAAACCTCTCCCGTACGCAGCAAAAAATAGATACTGCTCCATAATGCCCGAGTCTGATCAAATGCCGTTTCTGAACGATAGGATGAGCGGTAATAACCGCCTTCAACATGCTGCTCTAGCGCTAAATGTTCAATAAAATCATCTGCAGTATGCATTATAAATCCCTGTGTAAAATTAAAACCACAATTAAGGCCCTAGATTCTACTCGAAAATCATCTGTCCACTAAGCACTGCAATGAAGCTTTTTGAACATAAGCACAAACGCTAAAGTTCAAGACATCACGACTGACTCGATACGATCGCAGGGCTTAGGTTTTAAGCCTCAACAGGGATACAACTCTGCGCCATCGAACGCTCTGATGCCTTGGTAAAATCGCGACGACAAATAAATTGTACGGCATATTGTTATGGTTTGTTGTTACCCACAAAAGCGGCTAAATTGTAATGAGTTCGCAGGATGCATTCGCGGCTAAAGCGCCAAAGAGTAGTTTATCTATGATAACTTGGACACGCGGACTTAAGGTTGGGTGATTTTCCACAGGGATTTTAATCGATGATCAAAATAGAAGAAATGGCTTTAGTCCTTGATGCACTTCCTGATCCTACTTTTGTTCTGTCAAAAAGTGGTAAATACATTGCCGTCTTCGGTGGTAAAGATGACCGTTATTACCACGATGGTAGTGGCCTAATCGGCTTGTATCTTAGCGATGTGTTAAAGGCTGACAAACTCAATTACTTTTTACAGGTTATCGAAAGTGCATTAACCAGCCGAAAATTACTGATCGAAGAATATGAATTGAGCAATAAAGATGTCAAAGGCTTACCCGATATAGGCCCTGAACAACCCATTTGGTTTGAGGGACGCATTCAAGCACTAGACTTTCTGGTTGATGATGAGCCAGTGGTGCTTTGGGTCGCCAGTAATATTTCCAAGCGGCATGAGCTTGAACTGCAACTACGTCAGCTCAGCGATACCGATCAGCTGACAGGGCTGTATAACCGTCGCCGCTTAGAACGTGATTTAACCTTCCAATTCGATATATTTCAGCGCCACCGTATTCCCACCTCAATCTTGATCCTCGATTTAGACCACTTAAAGTCCATCAATGATCAGTTGGGTCACTATGCAGGCGATCAAATCATCATCGCAGTTGCCGAAACCTGCCGAACTCAATTTAGAAAAACCGATAGCGCGTATCGTTTTGGTGGCGATGAATTTGTGATTGCCCTACCTGGGGTAGAGCATTCGCAAGCGGTTGAATTTGCAGAATACCTCTGCGATTGCTTTTACACTGAACTGCAAAAATATGCGGTCAATGGCTTGTTTGCCACCGTAAGCATTGGAGTCGCCTCTATCGAACCATTGGATAAGTCCTATGAAGAAACGCTTAAGCGGGCCGATGCCGCCTTGTATCAAGCTAAACGTAACGGCAAAAATCGAGTTATATCAAATACAGCCTGAGTGGACTGAACATTTCAAACCACACATAGCAATAACAAGCGTCCTTAATAAGTGATAGCCACAAGTGCTCATAAGAAGCGCGAATCAAAAGAGCAACAAACAAAAAAGCGAACCAAAAGGTTCGCTTTTAAACACATTAAGCTAATGCCAAATAACAGAATTAATTCAGGTCTTTCGCAGCTTTACGGGCTTGATGCAACTTCTTATAGCTTTCAATCAATCTTAAATGCGGCTCAATGCCTTCGAGCTGCATGCTGGTCTTAGTTAAGCCATAAAAACGCACTTTTCCTGTGACTGAGCCAACGACGTTGTCCATCACTTCTTTACCGAACATACGGTTGAAGTTATGGATAAAATCATCAAGTTCTAACTCTTCATCTAAGGTCACTTCCAGCACAGCATTCATGGCTTGGTAGAACAGGCCACGTTTAACGGTATTGTCGTTAAACTGTAGGAACTCACCGACCAGCTCAATCGCGTCTTCGTGTGCACCGAGTGCCAAATAAATCAGGATCTTAAGCTCAATAATCGTCAGTTTTCCCCACACAGTATTTTCATCGAATACAATGCCGATTAAGGTGCGAATATCCGTGTAGTTATCGAGTTGGCTTTCTTCTAAACGGTTGACCAAATTAGCCAATTGCTTAGTGCTTAACGAATGCAGATTTAAGATATCTTCACGGTACGCCAGTGCCTTGTTGGTGTTATCCCAAATCAAGTCATCAACTGGATAAATCTCCGAATAATCAGGAACTAAAATACGGCACGCCGATGCGCCTAAATCGGTAAACTCGGCGATATACACCTCTTTACCTAACGCTTCTAAGATCCCAAACAGGCCGCTGGCTTCTTCTTCGCTGGTGCCAGAAAAATCCCATTCGCAGAATTCATAATCAAATTTACTGCTAAAGAAGCGCCATGAAATCACTCCTGTTGAATCAATAAAGTGCTCAACAAAGTTTTCAGGCTCGCTGACCGCCATGCTGTTAAAGGTCGGTTTTGGCACATCGTTTAAACCTTCGAAACTACGGCCTTGCAGCAATTCAGTTAGGCTGCGCTCTAACGCCACTTCAAAGCTTGGGTGCGCGCCAAAGGAAGCGAATACTCCGCCAGTTTTCGGGTTCATCAGGGTGACGCACATCACTGGGAACTGGCCGCCGAGTGAGGCATCTTTGACCACAACCGGGAAACCTTGCTCTTCTAAGCCGTTAATGCCCGCGAGGATGCTTGGGTACTTTTCTAGTACAGACATAGGCACATCGGGCAGGACAATTTCTTGCTCAATAATTTGGCGTTTTACAGCGCGCTCAAAAATCTCTGACAAGCACTGCACATGGGCTTCTTGCAGGTTATTACCCGCACTCATGCCATTGCTTAAGAACAAGTTTTCAATCAGGTTCGACGGGAAGTAAACCGTTTCACCGTCAGATTTACGAGTATAAGGAATCGCACAAATGCCGCGCTTAACATTACCCGAATTAGTATCAATCAAGTGCGAGCCGCACAGCTCGTCATCTGGGTTATAAATCTCTAAGCAATAGTCATCGAGAATACCCGCTGGCAGCGCATCGTCTTCTTCTAACGCAAACCACTTTTCATTGGGATAATGCACAAATTCGCTATTGGCGATTTCAGTCCCAAAGAATTGATCATTATAGAAAAAGTTGTTATTCAGACGCTCAATAAACTCGCCGAGTGCCGAGCACAGCGCGCTTTCTTTGGTCGCGCCTTTACCATTTGTGAAACACATTGGCGAAGCGGCGTCACGAATGTGCAGTGACCACACGTTCGGCACTATGTTACGCCATGATGAGATCTCTATCTTCATTCCAAGATCGGCGAGCATGCCCGTCATATTGGCAATGGTTTGCTCCAGCGGCAGATCTTTCCCCAGAATAAAGGTGCTCGATGCCCCACTAGGCTGACCCATCAACATGGCATTGGCGTCTGAATCTAGGTTCTCAACGGTTTCAATTTTAAATTCTGGGCCAGTTTGCACCACTTTTTTAACCGTACAACGGTCAATCGAGCGCAAAATACCTTCGCGATCTTTCTCCGAAATATCTTCGGGTAACTCAACTTGAATTTGGAAAATCTGGTTGTAGCGATCTTCTGGATCGACAATATTGTTCTGCGACAGTCTAATGTTATCCGTTGGAATATCACGGGCTTTGCAATATACCTTCACGAAATAGGCCGCACACAGGGCTGACGACGCTAAGAAATAGTCAAACGGACTAGGGGCTGAACCATCCCCTTTGTAGCGGATTGGCTGATCGGCGGTCACGGTAAAATCATCAAACTTGGCTTCAAGTCTAAGATTGTCGAGAAAATTAACTTTGATTTCCATTGAATATGATTTCCACTAAATATGCGAGTCTGTAGCAGCCCATCGACCAAGTCGCGTCATTGGTAATGAGTCATTAAGGGGGAATTATCGGTGTTTTTGGCCCATTAGTCTTGGGTTAATTATGTTAAAAACCATAATCAGGCCATTTGCGGCTGAGCTTGGTGGGTTGAATAGCAGGGTTAAGCGAGTACTTAGATTGAGTATCAAGAAGGCGAGGAAACCAATGAGTCGCAGAGTAACACTCTGTGCAAAAACACATTATGGATGTTTTTCAGTTTCGCGCTTAACCGACAGAAAGGTTAAATACATCTTAGTCGGTAATGACAAGGCCATGCCAAAGGCGACACACATAGCGCTGATAATAATCCCTTGCACGCCCATCGCCTCAACGGTTTCATTAAAGTTATGCAGATAAATACCCAGCGCAATAAGACAAATACCCACACTAATGCAGATTTTCAACGTTAGGATCAACTTTTCATTCGTCACAACCCTGCCCTTACTGTTCGCCACTATCTACACCAGGCTGCACCAGCTCTAGCTAATTTTGCATCAATTTTAGCTAATATAGTGAACTCATTGGGCCCATATAGTGTTGATAAAGATCAAAAGAAAGGCCTAGATTCACAGCATAGTTAACAATTTTGGAATAAATCAACAGCGCGCATTTTATCGATTTCCATTACATTTTTGTTAACTTAAACACTTAAGAATGCGGGAAATTAGTTATACTGCCCTGCAATAAAAGAGATGTTCATCATGGAGTCGTCAAGCATGCCTAATTTCAGCCTACGTAATAAATTACTGCTGTTGTCGTTATTCCCTTTAATTTTTACTTTGTTCGTACTCATGACAGTTTCTTATTATGTCGAAAAAGACGCCCTTGCAGATGAAGTGACGACCTTTAGAACTAAGCTCATCGGTGAACGTAAAACACAAATAAAAGAAGCCACCGAAATTGCCGCAGGAATAGTGCAGTATCAGTTGTCTTTAAAAGAAAATGGCAATGTAAACCAAGCGCTCCGTGATATCCGTTTTGGCAGTTCTGGTTACTTCTTTATTTACGACTCCCAGGGTAAAAACCTGTTCCATGCCGTCATGCCCAACCTCGAAGGGCAAAATAAAATTGATATGACAGATCCCCGCGGCACTAAAATCATTGTCGGTTTACTCGATGCCGCTAAAAAAGGGGACGGTAACTTCTCGTTCTACTTTCAAAAACCCAATACCAATGAGCAAATTGAAAAAATCGGTTACTCCATGATGATCCCTGGCACAGACTGGATGCTAGGCACGGGAGTCTATATCGATGATATCGACACTGTCGTTGAGGATTATCGTGCGACGGTCACTGAGCAGATGATCGAAAAATCCTATGCCATTCTGTTAATTGCGCTGTTACTCGCCGCGATTACTGTCGCTGTTATTCTGATCACCGCCCAACGTATGGTCGCGCCAATTAAAAATATGGCGAATAACTTAAACGATATAGCTAAAGGCGAAGGCGATTTAACCAAACGTCTTATTGTTAAAGGTGAAGATGAAATTGCACAACTAGGTCAATCCTTTAACCTGTTTGTCGATAAACTCCAAACCATTATAGGCGATGTGGCAAACGCGACGGCTAAAGTTAAAACCGCCGCCAACGCGATTCACGATCAAACCAAAGTCATGTCGAGCCAACTCATCAGCCATAACAATGAAACCGATCAAGTGGTTACCGCTATTACTGAAATGTCAGCCACCGCCAGCGAAGTAGCGCAAAATACCACGCAAGTGGCTGAAGCGACTCACGCTGCCACTGGCGATGTAGCCAATGCCCAGCGCTGCGTCGATGCTTCTTTAGAAGAAATTTCGGCACTCATGGCGCAAATCAACAATGCGGCGGGCAGTATTCAATCTTTGAGCGAACAGTCTAAAAAAATCAACAACGTGCTGTCAGTGATTGGCGGTATTGCTGAGCAAACTAACCTATTGGCATTAAATGCAGCCATCGAAGCTGCCCGCGCCGGAGAACAGGGCCGAGGCTTTGCCGTGGTGGCCGATGAAGTGCGTAACTTAGCGAGCCGAACGCAATCAAGCACTTTAGAAATCAATGAGATGCTATCTGAACTGCACAAGCTTGTCGCACTGGCAGTAAAAACGATGGAAGAAAGTCAGCAAAGCTGCGTACGCTCGGTAGACTCTTCCCGTGCAATTTCTGAAAGCCTAGGCTCAGTGACATCGGCGGTCACGGCAATTAACGACATGAGCACCCAAATTGCGACGGCGGCCACGGAACAAAGCTCTGTGACCGAAGAAATCAACCGTAATGTGTTCGCCATCCAAGAGATTGTGAATGAGTTACTCCATTCCAGCGAAGATGCTGCCAGAGTCAGCCAGACCGTGTCGCAGGAAGGAATTAACTTAGGTAAGCTCGTCGGTCAGTTTAAGATTTAAAATATTTTCAATGGGTTGTAAGCTAAATAAGACATCGCAACCCATTGGTTTGCTGAAAATGTAAGATAAGGTCTCAGCCTTGCTGAGGCCGATGGCAGTGGAATTGAAGGATTGTGGGATTTTTTAATTTCAAAAAGTAAAACTTAAATCCCATTGCCTACGTATATAAGTCCAAATACCCAATCCAATAGAAATGGCCATGTTCTCAATATTTAAGAAAAATCCCTTAAAAAAATTAACTCAGCAATATAACGCCAAGCTTGAACAAGCTATGCATGCCCAGAGAAAAGGCGATATTAGATCCTACTCAATGCTGACCACTGAAGCCGAGCAAATCGAAAATCAAATAAAAGTGTTAGAAACAACAAGCCATAAATAAACCTTCAAAGCAAAAACACTCAGCAGACAAACTACCAAGAGTCAGCTTGAAAACGTGCCAATCTGGCCTCTGTGACTGTGCATTGAGTCAATTGCATCAACTCACCTAAGGTAATCGCAGGATTGTCTGTGATAAGCCGAATCAGCTTAGCGTCTAATGGTTCAAGTTTGTCTGCATGCTGCAGTAACGCTGACTCAAGCTTTTGAATAAGATAACGAAATGCTCCATCGGTCATCAGTAGCTGCTCGGCTTGTAAACGAGCGGTGCAGGATTGGATCTTGATCGCCGCGCCAACAATGCACCAATTTCTCGAACGCCGCACACGCTTAAGCTCGCAATCATATTGAGCTGCAATCGCTTGAGCTTGTTTAACCGCCTCCCGCCCAATTCGATGAATCAGCGAGGGCAGCGAGATACTAATGTCATCGTTCATAACGCTTGGTTAATCGCCGCTCTTTTTATGCCTGCATGGGTAAAAGCCTGCTCGACTTTACATTCAAATACAAAAATTCAATGCGCGGCAGTGTACTCTGCCTCACTTTATTCTAAAAGCTCCGCCCTCCGCCGGATAAGATTTGATGCGATTATGCTTTTACTCATTAACCCACATATTTTGAGTGAGTTTCGCACCAAGTTTGTAGCTTATGTTGTAAATCGCGCAGCTTCTTTGGGTAATGGCTCTGCTTGGCATAAACCATATACAACTCATGTGGATAGCATAGCCATTGGGGAACGAGCAAAGTGAGTTTGTGTTGAGCGATATCCTCCTCTACCAAATAATAAGGCAGGCTAGCGATACCTGTACCACTCAAAGTAAGCAGATGTGTAGTGGCATAGTTTGAACTACACAGTGCAGGCTCAAAAGTGAGCGTGAGACTGTCCCCTGCGAGCGGTTCAAACACCCACTGAGTTTCGCCCGAAGACAATAGACGATAATGGCGTAAATCATCAGGGTGATGAACTTCTGCGGCTGCGGGATGTGTGGGCGCAACCACTAAGACATGGCGAATTCTGCCAAGATATCTGGCGATCAGATTATCGCTGTGCGCAATGCTTGTTCTTAAGGCGAGATCAAACTTGCCGAACTCAACATCTTGAATATTCTGCTCAAAACACAGTTCGAGTTTCACTTGAGGATACTCAGCAATAAACTGAAGCAGCATAGGACTCAGCAATTTTTTGCCCAGTTCCGTTGGAGCGGTGAATTTTAAAGTGCCACAGGAGTCCTGTGTTAAATCCTGCACTAAACGCCCAGCTTCATTGGCCAGCCTCTCGATTTCGCAGGCTTTACCATATAACGCTTGCCCTGCTTCGGTCATTGATACTCGCCGCGTGGTTCGGTGGAGTAATTGACAACCCATTTCATCTTCAAGGGATTTAACATGGCGCGATACTAAACCTTTAGAAGCCCCGAGTTGTTCAGACGCAGCGCTAAAACTGTGCATTTTGGCAACCAGCATAAATGACTGCAGATGGGTGAGATTCATCAATTAAATCCATTAACGAAACAATGTGGTGATTATATGCGCTTTTTCTATTTAATTAACCAGACTATCCTCAATTCGTATTCAATTTAGGAGCATGTCATGAAAATAGTCGTAGTGGGTGCATCAGGCACAATCGGACAAGCTATAGTCCGCTTATTTCATTCAACTCAGCATGAAGTGATTCAGGTAGGGCGAACAACGGGGGATGTCCTGATAGACATTCGGGATGAAAATTCACTCCATCAAGGGCTAGAAAAAATCGGTAAAGTCGATGCAATGATTTCAGCCATGGGTGATGTTGTGTTTAAACCCTTCAACGCTATGACCCAAGCAGACTGGTATACAGGGCTCCAAAGTAAGTTATTGGGGCAAATACAGTTAGTGCAAATAGGTAGCCAATACCTCAACGCTGGGGGGAGTTTTACACTGACCAGTGGCATTATTGCCGATGTCCCAGTAAAAGATGGCATCAGTGCAGCCACAATCAATGGCGCACTTGAGCATTTTGTTACCGCCGTCGCGGGTGAATTACCTGCGCAGCAGCGGATAAACATTGTCAGCCCAACGGTATTAAGCGAGTCATTAGCGAGCTATCAGGACTATTTTCCCGGTTTTAGTGCAATCAATGCCGACACATTAGCCAAGGTTTACTTGCGCTCAGTCATGGGCAGAGAAAATGGCCGAGTGCTGAAAGCCTTTTCCAGCTGCGGCACAGTGTCCTAACAGCAGCGTCCTAACAGGACAACCTAACCTTGTAACGCAAGGCGCGTAATCAGTCACAGTTAAAGTCTTGAGCGTTGCGCTGGGATTGCCTACAATAGCGCACGCTTTTTCACTATAGACAACGACAGATCACGACCATGACCGACACAACATCATTACCTGCTTTACCGGATCGCCTTTCCGTTAACCCACGCAGCCCACACCATGTGGCAGAAATTTTCGAGCACGATATCGGTATTAAGCTCAACGGCAAAGAGCGTTTTGATGTCGAAGAATATTGCATCAGTGAAGGTTGGGTAAAAGTGCCAAGCAAATCCTTAGACCGTCGCGGCCAACCTCTTTTGCTCACAGTAAAAGGCACAGTTGAAGCCTTTTATCGTTAAGCTTTAGCGCAAAGAGCAGGATCATAACAACGGCCAATCTAATTGGCCGTTTTTGTTTGCCCAGCAGCAAATGATACTAACTCAATACTACTTGCTGAAACTGCACCAGTGTACTGACCTACTATTCGGAACAGCTATTTAGTCGATTTTTGGCGAAATGGATTAAATCAAATAGCATTATGCATGCCTACTTATTTGAATATCATCAAGTTTATTTGGAGATTCGCTAGAGAAAGCGTTAGAGAGAGGAGAAATAGTTGATGTCTCGGTAACTCCAATATATAAAGGTCCTTCCAGAATACCGGCAGGTATAACAGTGAATGCTCAAGGTAGTGGTGGTTTCTTTGAAAGCATTGCTCTTCTTAATCCTCGTGGAATGTAGATCATGACCCTATCTGTATTAAATAGCATTTTAACTCCCCCTAACTTCCCTAATGAATCTGGGATTAGTAACGTTTGGCCTTCTATAGATGAAGGTCTTAGTTTTCCCAGGGATTACATTGCGTTTATTAATCGTTATGGCACAGGAAGAATTGCCGATTTTATTGCGATATTCAATCCATTTACTAAAAATTATGACCTTGATTTTTTTGAGCAGAAGAAATCAATCATTGAATACTTCAATTACCTTAATAATGAAGACCCAGAGTATTTTAAATATAATCTCTATCCAAAAATTAATGGCCTTTTACCAATAGGCGTAACGGATAATGGTGATTGCATATTTTGGGTTGTTTCCGATCTGAAAGACAGTGAGACATGGGGCACTGCAATAATCGCATCTAGATCGCCAGATGTAGAATATTTTGATGAAAATATAACCTCTCTATTGACTGGTTTATTGTTAAGAAAAATAAGATCAGGATCATTACCTAATAGTTTCCCTCCTAAAAATGTTACCTTTGAAAAAATTTAAACAAAAAATAAATGGTCATCCGCAATAAATCATGGACCGCCACGGCCAACCTCTTTTGCTCACAGTAAAAGGCACAGTTGAAGCCTTTTATCGTTAAGCCTTAGCGCAAAGAGCCGGATCATAAAATGAGTAAAGGCTAGCCGTGGGAACCCTAGCCTTAGATAACAAACACCGCCTTCCTTAGGTTATTGTTTGCGCACTAGTTTATCGGCAAGATAGTCAGCTAATTCAGCAAGAGGGATATGAGTCATCACACCATCTTTGCGGCACTTAACTGACACACACTTCTCGGCCTCTTCTTTATCCCCAACCGTTAGGATGTAAGGCACTTTTTGCTTGTGAAAGCGTTTCATTTTGCGGGCAACTGAGTTTTGACTGATATCAACCAACACTCGCATGTCTCGTGCTAAACATAATGCGGCTAACTGACGGACAAATTGGCTGTTTGACTCATTTACAGAGGCAATAGCAACAGGTACAGGATGTAACCAAACAGGAAGGTTACCCTGTGAGACTTCCAAGAGAATCCCCAACCAACGCTCGATAGAGCCATACATAGCTTGGTGCATAATTACTGGCCGTTCGAATTCACCTTGCTCATTTGTGTAGTGAACATCGAATCTTTCAGGCAAATTGAAATCAAACTGGATAGTGCCACACTGCCAGCGTCTTCCCATAGAATCTGTCAGTGACAATTCAATTTTGGGACCATAAAAAGCCCCTTCGCCAGCTTGATACTCGGCATCAAAGCCCTCAATCTGGCAGGCTGAATCCAATAGCTTTTGTGCTCGGCACCATTGCTCATCGCTGCCTAATGCCTTCTCAGGTTTAGTCGATATTTTTACGTCTAAATTATGGTAGCCGTAATCACCATAAACCTGCTTTGCACGCTGGAGAAAACCACGTATCTCCTCCTCTGCCTGAGACCAACAGCAAAAAACATGGGCATCATCCTGAGTGAACTGGCGTGCGCGCAGGCAACCATTTAACGAGCCTGAGGATTCATTACGGTGCACCAAGCCAAACTCAAATAGTCGCAGTGGCAAATCTCTATGGCTATGTACCCCGCGCTTAAACAGCAAAATATGGGCAGGACAAGACATAGGTTTTAAAACATATTCATCGATGTTTTCCTTTCCGCCACCGAAAAACATGTTCTCTGCAAACATGTCCATATGCCCAGACGTTTGCCATAACTCCTTCTTCATAAAAACAGGCGTGTTCACTTCCTCAAAACCATTGCGGCGATACACGCGCCTCATGTGCTCTTGAATATCTCGGAATAACACCCAGCCATTCGGGTGCCAAAAAATCATGCCCGGCGCCTGTGGTTCAGAGTGAAATAGGTCAAGTTGTTCTGCAATTTCGCGATGTGTTTTCATCATTCTCTCCTGAGTAAAATCTGAGCGAAATACAAAACCAAGGTATAAAAAAACCCTCTGGCGATGTCGCTCAGAGGGTTTTTTTAAAGACGCAAAAAACTACCCCCCGAGAATTCTCGTGGTGGTAGTGGTGGTGTTAATTGCGCTTACGTATATTTTTTTCATGCGCCAGTAATAACAAATCATCCCTATCGCAGCAAGCATTTTGTTTATAAAAAAATAAATGGCAGACAAAATAAAGACAAAATAAATGGCCATCCATAATGAATTATTAGACCGTCGCGGCCAACCTCTTTTGCTCACAGTAAAAGACACAGTTGAAGCCTTTTATCGTTAAGCTTGCAAAGAGCTAGATCATAAAAACGGCCAATTAATATTGGCCGTTTTTGTTTGCCTATTCTACTTCTGCGGCTAAACCATAGGCCTGGTAAATCTGTTTTACACGGCCCGATGCAGCCATATCAAGCAGCGCCCGATTAAGTTCATCGAAAATAGCAGCATGGGTAGAGTTACGGGACATACCAAAATAATGTTCGATCCGATTCGACTGACGGTAATCGGCATAGCTAAAACGATCGTAACCGAGCTGCTTGAAGGCATTCTCAATGGCGGCACGATCGAGCACCACCATAGTGTCAAAACGCCCCATGATAAACATGCGAGCCATGTTTTCATCATCGGTAGACTCAATTTTACGTAGCGCGGGATCCGTATTAAAACGCTCAAAATAAACTGTGCCCCGTTTAACCCCTACAGTAAGCTGATACAAATCCTCATAGGACTTAATCCGTCCTTCCTCGCCGGCTTTTACGAGAAACAAAATATCGCGAGTCTGAGTGCCGATAGGACCAAGAAACCGTACAAATGCCTCTCGCTCTTCGTCTCGTATCGTGCGCGGCACAATGTCGACCGTTCCTACCCGCAACTCATGAATGCTGCGTGCAAAAGGACGCGCGCTCCATTCGACGCGATAACCGACCTTAGCCGCCGCTTCCTCAAGAATATCCTTTAACGGACTCGTCATAGTATTAGTTCGCTCATCAAGCACCATCTCAGGAGGACGATGCCGAAAATCGGCACGCAACACTTTAGAAAAAGTAGCCGATTGCACCTCAGCGGCGACAATGATGCCCGAGAAAAAACCACAACCAAGCACACACAAAATTGCGTAAACAGAAGGCAACGAAACAAGGATACTTTTAAAATACATAGAGATGCCCGCGAATTTATATGTTGCATTTAGCATAACTCAAAAAATCGAAAACTAAAGTGCATAAAACATAGGCCCAGCCTGTAATTGTGATAAAGCGCATTGATTAAACCGTATAGAGCGGGTTAAAGTGTGACCACAAAGTAAAAAGTGTGACCACTCAGGAAAATGCAGGGCAAACTCGAACTCAATCATCGAGCACGCCATTTAGGGAAGAAGAAGCAAATCAGCAATATGCGCCCAAACTCTAAGCAGACAACTCGGCCACCACTTTCCAAAATTATAAGTACATTTTATTAGCGGGTTATGTCATTAGATTGGCTGTTGACCCGCTTTATTTCAGGGACGTAAATGGCAGACTTCGGCAGCAATCTATTATCCGTTGTAATTATTCTATCCAGTCTGTTTGTCGGCGCTGGAGTGTTGCATGTGTTTCTTAAATACCGCGATGCAACGCTAACCCTACCCGTTGATCGTGAGCAGTTGATCCGCATCCCCGCCTATGGATTACAACAGCAAATCCAAGATCTGCAATTAGATTTAATGGGCTACATGATGATGGGAGCCGTGATTTTTTGCTTCCCCTTTGCACTCAACAGCATTCAAGCACATATCGCCGTAGGTAAATTCCCTTGGTTATTAAGCATCACAGCATTAATGGGCTTAACCTATTGCGGCTTTAAAACATGGAAAAACTTTTCAAAGCTCACCAAGTTACGCCTCGGTCATACCGCTGAAATTGCCACAGCCAATGAACTCATAGGCTTACAAGCATTGGGTTATCAAGTGTTTCACGATGTACAAGCTGACGGCTTTAACATCGACCATCTTGTCGTAGGCAAAAATGGCGTATTCGCCATTGAAACCAAAGGCCGCCATAAGCGCAATAAAGACCTACTCCAAACCAATGGAACTGGCCCAGTCTCTGGTAAAAAAGGCTATCAAGTATTTTACAAAGACGGGCGATTAAACTTCCCCTCGTGGACAGAAACCAAACCAATTGAACAAGCGCAGCGCCAAGCCCAATGGGTCAGCCAATGGTTAACCAAGGCTACAGGGGCACCAGTATCTTCAACCCCAGTACTCGTATTCCCCGGCTGGTATGTCACCTGTCAGACCAAGCCACCGTTCCCGATCCTTAACCACAAACAATTAGTCGGCACTATCCCAACACTCAGAACCCAAGCACTTACCCAGCAACAAGTAGAACAAATTATTTATCAAGTCGCACAAAGATGCCTAAGTAAAAGCGAGGTGTTAAAGTGATTTTAGATAAACTAAATCTGACTCAACTTTTGAGAATAGATAAAGTCAAATTAAGGCTGTGGTCATGACCCCTAATAATTCTTTCGAATATGTCGTTCGACAAATTCTAAATAGACGATGTGTTCCTGTCGCTGGTGCTGGTATTTCACTATATAGTGAACACCCTGAAGGGCTTAGATATCATACTGTGCCTTGGATGGTATCAACCCTAGAATGTGCTTTGTTATCAAAACGAGTAGCTCGTTTTGATAACAATCTTCATGGCCCAATTTGCACCCAGATTACAACTATTAACGGAATAAATGTTCAACAAGGATGCCAAATAAGACTGCAACAGCTAGGGCATTCAATTGTATCGGTTGGCAAAATTAATTCTGGCTGCTTCTTTTGTGACGTAATTTCGGCAGCAAAAAACCTTAAACTAGGAAATTTGGCTGAACTTTTCCTGTGGGAAACCAATAGCCAATACGATGAATCGAATAATTCTAAAACACCTTACAAACGACTTGTTGAGTTATTAAGAATTGTCGAATACACAAAACTCGAACCAACTCCTGCTCATAAAATTATAGCTAAACTGGCTAGAGAGTCCTTAATCAGTGAAGTTATCACGACCAACTATGATTGTAATTTTGAAAAAGCTTACGAAAAAGTTGCAGGCAAGGGGTATGCTGATGTAATCGCAAACCTGGATAAATATCGAGAACTCGGTGCTGCGTCTAATGGAGTCGTTAATCATCTTAAAATTTTCAAAATAAACGGTTGTGCTGAAGAACTAGGCGATGGTAGTAATGCAGATCAATGTGAGCGAATCTTACTTACTGAACGTCAACTGCAACAATGGCGTAATCGACAATGGGCAGCAGATATATTTAAAGACAGACTACGTTCTAATACATTATTTTTTAATGGGTTTGGTAGCGACGAACCACAAATTCATCATACATTACAAACAGTATTGGATGAATATTCCGACTATTCGCCCAAAAAGGAAAAAGGAACTTTATTTTATACACCATCTGCACCAATAGTAGCAATTTATGCACCACATCCTAGTTTTCACCAACAGCAAATTGTTAAAACATATGCTTTTCAGCATAGTTTCAACGCGCTGGATGGCGATCAGTTAATTATACGGAACCCTAAGATTGGTTGTTCTTTATCTGCTGACGAACTATGGAAGGCTATTTTTGAGCGTATCTATCGCCAGCTGTTAATCAATGCGCTTAAGCATAGTATTGTTGCTGCAAATGCAAGTTTTACTGCAATTGTTCCCTATGCTTCTACAATACTTGGCGAGATTTTATCGACCTTTGAAAAGACTCTTGAAGATGACAAACTTCAAGATAATGAAACATCGCAAATAACAAGTGTGCCTGACTGGTTGAGCTCGATAAAACAGATATGTGCTAGGACAATATTACCAGAAAATATTTATCAAGCGTTTAGTACGTGTCTTCAGATGTTAAACGGTCATTTTAATGAGCAAGACGAAGCTGCTCACTACGTACCCGTTAATGAAAATAAAGCGCTGATGTCCGAGCTGATGCTGTTGCTATTTATTTTGCATAGAAATCGTAAAGAACAGATTAGCTTTTGCCAAAAAAGAGGTATTGGGATTTCGCTAAAAGATGAAGTGAAATCTCTGTACGTTTCAGCCAGCCCATCATTCTTAACCGATTCAAATATATCAAATGAAATAACTGGTGCCGCAGAGTTGATTCTTCTAATAGGAAATGCGGGGAGTTGTACTAGACCACAAATACATCGTTTATCAAAAATCATGGACAAAAGCACCTTGCAACCTAGCACCATAATTGCTTTGGGATGGAAGCATATTTTCTATGATGGCCGCTTGAATAGTATTTCGTCTATAAATAAAAGACTGATGAATGCAGTTCAATCACCTACTCATTATTACTATGCGAACCAGCCAAGCTTAAATAAGCGCTCTTACTTAATACAAGTCTAAAGGAAGTGACAATTGGAAAAAAATGACTACTTTAGCATCGAGCTAGATAAAAGAACTGATCAAACATTATCAGTAATGCCTATCTCAGTCCATTGCTCATCAGCTTGCAATTTAGTTATATGGTTATCGCCAGCAATTAATGCTGACAAAATAAATTGGACTGATATGCGTTTTGACATCGCGCAGAAAATGGACCAATTGGCAGATTTACTTCGCGACCTTCATTATTTCTCACCATTAATTGCGATCATTGACCTTGATGCCATCAACAAACAAAACATATTAAATCAATGGGTTAATATAACAGGTGATCAGGACTGGCATCGTGGACGTTTTATTGTCCAAATAGCAAATACTGAAGAGTATCCTAGTGTAAAAGAGCTTGTAGATAAATGGACTGGAGCATTACAAGTTAAGCCGTATTCACCCAAACGTATTGATAACAAACGTTTTAAGGAACTTTTACTTGAGACTATTCCTTCTGCAAAAATTCCAACAGGTACTGAACCACAGCTTTTTTGGCGATATACAGATAATGTGCTTCAAGCTTTGGAGCATGGACAAGTAGATAAAATGGCTCGAAATTGGCAACAAGAGATTGTTGATGATTTAAATAACCTGTTAGGTACACAATTCTTTGAAGGAACAAAAAATGACGCTTAATAAAACTATCAGTTCAATTGAGCTTCAAAACTTTAAAGGATATAGGTATAACCAAGGTCAAAAAAATAATCGTTTTGATTTTGACAATGCTGATTTAATTCTGATTACAGGAAAAAATGGTGTAGGAAAAACATCATTATTAGAAGCCTTAGACTGGACGATGAACCAAGACGGCATCCCTAATAAATATCTTAATCAAGATGAAAAAACTGGGTTAGTCGTGGTAAATGGCAATAAGTTCGACATAGGTGAAAAAAATCATGGGGGGGATTTTTTAAAGACTGTATCGACTTTTTTCTTTCAGGAACATATTAAAGAGCTAGCCTGCAATGAAGTCATACAGCTACTTGAACCGGATAACAAGCCCGCGCACGCAATGAAAGCGAGCCTTAAATCACTGCAAATAGAATTAGAAAAATTGCAACAACAATTACAGCAGAGTAAATACCGAAAAGATTATGAAACAGAACGGAAGAAATTTGCAGGAATAATCACTGAAAAAACAGAATCTCTTAACAATGACAATCCTATTAAAGCATTGTTAAAGTCATCTACGCTCACAATAAACAATGGAAATTTGCAGAGCAAATGGGACTCACAAATAAGAAATCTGTCTAAAGGACTAAGTGAATTAACAAGTAATAACCAGGTAATAGGTGAGAGTATTCCTGAATATTTAGCACATATTGAAAAGTGCCTCAGAGATGTTGAGTTCAAAATAATGGCAGATAAACCTGAGCAAGAAAAAAAGCCAGAGTTTGATCCTGCCCTCTTCGATAGACTGGAACAGTTACCTGCTGAATTAGAAGTAAAATGGTTCGATGGAAGCAAAGGAAATAATTTATCACCCTCATCGTTAGATCTGCTCATTGTTGATGTTGATGAGAATAAGTATTTACTTGAGATAAAAAAACTTTTACCTGAACAAGAAGAACTTCGAATAGAATATCAAAAAGTATCTGATGCAATAAGAAAGCTTATAGACAGTGATAGTCTTGAAAACTGGTTAAATAGTTTTCATGAAAATATCGACCAATGGCTAAGTGCTTTTGATAATGATGCTGAAAGCGTTAGTTTAGCCAAAATTATTGAAGATTTGACTGACAACCTTGATAAATTAAAAGTTATGAGCCAGAAAAAGCTTAAAGAACTATACCAGCAACGTATAAACATTGAAGTTCAAGGTAAACGAATTTCATCAGAAATCCAACGATTAAACTTATATAGTACTGCGGCAGATCAATTCAATCGTTTCAAGTTTGAGTTAAAAGAAAAATTCCAAGAAACAACTTTTACGGTCGGTGAAGCACTTAGTTACGCAAAAAACAAACTTGCCAAATTGCCAAAAGCTCAATTTGAAAATAACGATATTTACTCACTTAAAATTTTGATTGGTACATTTCGGGATTGGTCAAGTATTGAGTATGAAAAACAAGTTGATGAAAAAAATATTAGTCAACCTGAGAGTATTGAAAACGCGGAAACCTTACTATCTAGTGCAATAAAAATTTGTAAACAGGAGTCTGGAATAAACAGCCAATTACTAAACCTTATGAGCGAGATTCCAGCTGTTGAACTACAAAGTTTGACTGAAAACATGAATTCATTACTTGATAAATTTCATTTTCCTAAAGGCTTCCTCCCAATCAAACTTAGTAATACTGGTACCGATAAAAAACCAGCATGGACTTTTGAAACACAAAATGAGGTTAAATTTTCCGACTTATCGACAGGGCAAAAAACCCAACTTGCTATTTGTTGGACCATCAATCTTAATCTAGCGCTCGCAGATACGTTAAACCATCAAGTAATAGGTTTTGATGACTTCACTACATCGTTAGATATGAACCAATTGATCCCCGCTGCAGTATTACTCAGAAAGATGGCATATGCTAACGATGGAGATAAGTGGAAACGACAAGTGATTGTTACTAGTCACCATGAAGACCTTACCAACCGCTTATTGGATTTTTTACTGCCACCACAAGGTAGAAGCATGAGAGTCATTCAGTTTGAGGATTGGTCACCTAAGACTGGACCTAGTTTCAACTGTTTTAAAGTTGAAATGGGTGAGCAAACTTCATCAATTTCTCGAGCAGAATCAGCAATTAAACGCTTGTTTAGTAATTGAATAAATAGAAATCCACCAATAAAAAAGCGAACCAATCGGTTCGCTTTTTCATGCTTCAAATTCACTGAAGCCGAAGAATAATAATGGCGTTACTGCCGACGATAAGGCAAGGAAGCCGATGCTTTTCGCCACGGAGTTGACTGGTGTCAATGAGTAGCGAAAAGTGTTGGCTGACGCCGAATTATCTAGGCCAAGTAGCCATTATTAATTATTCGTAGTCTGATAATGGTGCGCATGAACACATCAAGTTACGGTCGCCGTAAACATCATCAATACGATTCACGGTTGGCCAGAACTTGTTAGTACGCACTGCTGCACTTGGGAACACGGCCACTTCGCGGCTGTATGGACGCGTATCAAACTCTGGGTCCATGATATCTGCCATAGTGTGCGGTGCGTTGTGCAGCGGGTTGTTGTCCACTGGCCATTCGCCCGATTCCACTTTGGCGATTTCGGCGCGGATTGACACCATAGCGTCGATGAAACGATCGAGTTCCACCTTAGACTCAGATTCCGTAGGCTCAATCATCAGAGTTCCCGCAACAGGGAAGCTCATGGTTGGCGCGTGGAAACCATAGTCATTCAAACGCTTAGCGATATCCATTTCGGTCACGCCTGAAGCTTCTTTCAGTGGACGTAGGTCGATAATACATTCGTGCGCGACGCGATCGTTACGGCCACGGAACAATACTGGGTAGTGTTCTGACAGCTTCTTCATCACATAGTTAGCGTTTAGCAGCGCAGTTTGGGTCGACTTTTTCAGGCCCTTTGAACCAAGCAGCTTAATGTACATCCAGCTGATCGGCAGAATGCCAGCGCTACCGTAAGGTGCAGCCGATACGGCGCCGTTGTTGTCGCTCACGCGGCCCGGTTTAACCACAACGTGACCCGCAACAAATGGGGCTAAGTGTGATTTCACGCCGATTGGGCCCATACCTGGACCACCACCGCCGTGTGGAATCGCGAAGGTTTTGTGCAGGTTTAGGTGTGATACGTCGGCACCGATAAAGCCAGGAGACGTTAAGCCGACCTGAGCGTTCATGTTGGCGCCATCTAAGTACACTTGACCGCCGTGCTGATGCACTATGTTGCAGATTTCGCGGATAGATTCTTCATACACACCGTGGGTCGATGGGTAAGTGATCATGATGCAAGACAGGTTTTCAGCCACTTCGGCAGCTTTCGTCTTCAGATCTTCTAAATCGACGTTACCTTGCTTATCACACGCCGTCACCACCACTTGCATACCGGCTAATTGCGCCGATGCAGGGTTAGTACCGTGGGCAGATTGCGGGATCAAACAGATGTTTCTGTGCGCATCGCCGCGTGACTCATGGTATTTCTTGATGGCTAACAAGCCAGCGTATTCACCTTGAGCGCCTGAGTTTGGCTGGATACACACAGCGTCGTAGCCTGTGATGTTCACTAACCAAGTCGACAACTCTTCAATCAACTGAGTAAAGCCTTTGGCTTGATCCAGTGGGCTGAATGGGTGCATGTTAGCAAATTCTGGCCAGCTCACCGGGAGCATTTCAACCGCTGCGTTTAACTTCATGGTGCAAGAGCCCAGTGAAATCATCGAGTAGTTAAGTGCTAAGTCTTTGCTTTCGAGACGTTTGATATAACGCATCATCTCGGTTTCGCTTTGATAGCGATTGAAGGTTGGGTGGCTTAAAATCGCATCTTGGCGCACAAGTGCCGCCGGAATCGATTGGCTACCTTGGCTCACGATTTGCGCGTCTAACGCGGCAACATCTAAACCATGGCCGGCACCTAAGATCACATCGAACAGGGCTTCGATATCTGTGCGTAATGTGGTTTCGTCTAAGCTCACGCCCACAATACCATCGGCATCGAAACGTAGATTCATTTCAGCAGCCAGTGCGCGTGCATTGACGGCAGCAACATCTAAGCCTTTGATGCTAACAGTATCAAACCAAGTGCTGTTGACTAAGTTCACGCCCTTCGCTTTTAAGCCTGCCGCTAAAATGTCGGCGAAACGGTGGATGCGTGATGCGATAGTTTTCAGGCCATCTGGACCGTGGAATACGGCGTAGAAAGACGCCATATTCGCCAACAGAATTTGTGCAGTACAAATGTTTGAGTTGGCTTTTTCGCGGCGGATATGTTGCTCACGAGTTTGCATTGCCATACGCAGTGCGCGGTTACCACGGGCGTCTTTTGACACACCAATGATACGGCCAGGCATAGAACGTTTGTGCTCGTCACGGGCAACGAAGAAGGCCGCGTGTGGACCACCAAAGCCCATTGGCACGCCAAAACGCTGCGCACTACCAAATACCACATCGGCGCCCATAGCGCCCGGTGATTTCAGTAATACCAAGGACATAATGTCGGCGGCGACAGTCACAACCACATTCTTCGCACGCAGAGTTGCGAATAATTCGCTGAAGTCAGTGATTTGACCGAAACGGTTAGTATATTGGAACAAAGCACCAAACAGCTCATGGTTAACGGCCTCAGATGCTGGGCCAACCACCACTTCAAAACCAAAACACTCAGCGCGGGTTTTCACTACGTCTAAGGTTTGCGGGAACACATCATCGGCAACGAAGAAGATATTGGCTTTTTTCGCTTTAGAAACGCGCTTTGCCAGCGCCATCGCTTCGGCAGCAGCAGTTGCTTCATCTAACAAAGAAGCAGAAGCCAAATCTAAACCCGTTAAGTCCATCGACACTTGTTGGAAGTTTAGAATGGCTTCTAAACGGCCTTGGGCGATTTCTGGCTGATATGGCGTATAAGCCGTGTACCAACCTGGGTTTTCAAATACGTTACGCAGGATCACGTTTGGCACTTGAGTGCCGTAGTAACCCATACCGATATAGCTCTTAAATACTTGGTTTTGTTTCGCTAAACCACGAATGTAAGCAATGCCTTCGGCTTCGCCGCAGGAATCACCAATGCTCAGGTCTTGGCTTAAACGGATCGACTCAGGCACAATTTGCGCGGTCAGATCGTCCAGAGACTCAGCACCAACATAGTTCAGCATGGCTTGCTGTTGGCTGCTATCTGGGCCGATATGACGACGTAGGAATAAATCGTGCTGTTCTAACTGAGTGAGGGTTTGCTTGGTCATGATAAACCTTGTTCCAGATTTGCCGAAATTCAGAACTGTAGGGTACTGATTAACGGACTGTTGTTATGTCAATCTTGCGCTAAAACAAACGAAGCCCCTTAGGGCTTCGTTAGCGTCGACGATTATTCTTCGTCGATGACAGCTTGGTAGCCTTCAGCATCCAGCAGAGCGTCGACTTCTGATTCGTCAGAAGGCATTACGCGGAAGAACCAGCCTTCGCCGTAAGCACTGCTGTTAACGAGTTCTGGCGAATCTTCCAGCGCTTCGTTCACGGCAATCACTTCGCCAGAAATAGGGGCATAAATGTCAGACGCCGCTTTTACTGATTCAGCTACAGCACAGTCTTCACCCGCAGTCACAGTGTCGCCAACTTCTGGGAGTTCAACGAAAACCATGTCACCTAACAGCTCTTGGGCGTGCTCAGTGATACCTACTGTGTAGCTACCGTCTTCTTCCTTGCGGATCCATTCGTGTGAAGAGGCGTATTTCAGTTCTGTCGGAATATTGCTCATTGTTCTTGTTCCTTGTTCCGTTTTTTTAAAATGCTTGTTTACCGTTGCGCACAAAGTTTGGCGCCACTACTCTAACAGCCACACGTTTTTTACGCATTTCGACTTCCGCAGTATCCCCAATCGAACTAGGAACACGTGCCATCGCAATAGAATAGCCCAATGTTGGCGAGAAAGTCCCGCTGGTGATCACGCCTTGTTGCTCTACACCGGCTGCGTCGGTGAAAAATACTGGCATATCATGGCGTAACACGCCCTTTTCTTCCATCACTAGACCAACAAGTTTGCTGGTTCCGGCATCGCGAAGTGTTTCGAGGGCTTTACGGCCGATGAAGTCACGGTCGTTTGGTTCCCATGCAATAGTCCAGCCCATGTTGGCGGCCAATGGGTTGATGGTTTCGTCCATGTCTAAACCGTAAAGGTTCATACCAGCTTCGAGACGCAGCGTGTCACGGGCACCGAGACCACAAGGTTTAACCCCTTGCTCTAACAATGCTTGCCACAAGGCTTGGGCTTCATCTTCTGGGACGATAATTTCGTAGCCCGCTTCACCTGTGTAGCCCGTAGTCGCAATAAACAGTGAGCCAGCTTGCTTACCGAAGAAAGGTTTCATGCCTTCGATGGCGGCGTTTTGCTCGGCACTGAACACGGCAGCGGCTTTCGCTTTTGCGTTAGGACCTTGAACGGCAATCATCGCCAGCTCAGGACGCTCAGTTACAGTGACATCAAAACCTTGGGATTGCTTGGCGATCCAAGCGAGATCTTTTTCGCGGGTCGCTGAGTTCACTACCACGCGGTAGTTAGTGTCAGTGAGGTAGTAAGTGATGAGGTCGTCGATGATACCGGCATTGTCATCTAACATGCCGCTGTATAAGGCTTTACCTGGCACTTTAAGTCTAGCCACATCGTTCGCCAGCAACTTACGTAGAAATGCACAAGCGTCGCTACCTATCACATCAACCACAGTCATGTGGGATACGTCGAACATACCCGCGTCTTGACGCACAGCGTTGTGTTCTTCGATTTGTGAACCATAGTTGAGGGGCATATCCCAACCGTGGAAGTCGACCATCTTAGCGTTTGATTCTAAGTGCTTGTTAAACAGAATAGTTTTGTTAGCCATTGTTATCCCTTTTTGCGGCCTTTTTCAGGTCTCTGCCTAGTGTAGGGTGTAGATACTAGGGTCTAAAATGCGGCGAAATTATACCTTGCGTCACAAATTTGTATACAGGAGATTTTTCTAATCCGAAGCCATTGCCATTAGATTTTCTCATCTTCAACATGTAATTTTTTTACATGCGAAGGCCAGATTTGCGCAGCTTGCAGTCAAATTGCTAATATTGTCGGCAATTCTGATCACATTAGCGCAACCTAGGCTAACGGCACAACTTAGGCAGTGCCGACTTATTGCCCATGGCCTGTTGTATGAACACTGTTTTCAGCCCAGCGACATTATCAACCAGATTTAAGCCCAGATCGCGAATCGCCTTTTTGACTGGGTTTGAACCTTCGAATAGGCGTTTAAAGCCCTCCATCGCCGCGATCATCTCCATTGCATCGGCTTTGCGCCAACGTTCAAGTGCACGCAGCTGCGCATAATCGCCGATATCTTTACCCGCTTGCTGTAATTCGCTGATGACTTCGATGATGCTGGCCGCATCTAAAAAGCCGAGGTTCACCCCTTGGCCAGCCAGCGGATGAATAGTATGGGCAGCGTCGCCTGCCAACACTAAACGGTGGCGGGCAAAATGGCGGGCGTAGCGCATCCGTAATGGGAAAGCTTGGCGCTCGCTTTCCAGCTGACAGATCCCCAAACGACCGTCGAAAGCCGCGGTTAAGTTGCGCTCAAATTGCACTTTATCCATTGCCAATAACTCAGTGGCGCGCTCGGGCGGCACCGACCAGACGATAGAGCAGAGATTGTCTTCATACAGAGGTAAAAATGCTAGCGGGCCGTCCTGCAAAAACACTTGGCGGGCGGTGGCAAGGTGTGGCATTTCGGTACGAATAGTTGCGACGATTGCGTGGTGGCCGTAATCCCAGAATGTCAGCGGGATCTTGCATTGCTCGCGCACCCAAGAGTTGGCGCCATCAGCGGCTATCACAAGTGCGGCACTGACACTTTCTATTTCAGAATCGGCGCCATTGGCAAGGGTCAACCAAGCTTCGCGCTCACCAAAAGCAATGCGCTCTATGCGTTGGTTTTGAATATGGGTGATATTGTCAAACTCACTGGCGCGTTTCGCGAGGGCAAAGCTAATGGCATCGTTTTCGATAATCGCGCCGAGACTGGTTTCGCTGATGCTGTTGGCATCAAAGGCAATTTTACCGAAACCGTCTTTATCCCACACCGCCATTTTTTGATAAGGCGTAGCGCGGGAAGTATCTAAATAACTCCATGCCCCTAAGTTTTCTAACAAGCGCTGGCTCGCCTTATTGATGGCGCTCACCCGTAAACGCGGCTCGCCGCTCACGGCCTCAGTGTGGCCCGCATCGATAACGACGACATTCAGATCGGCCTGCGCCAATCCAATCGCGGTGGCGAGTCCCACCATGCCGCCACCCACAATGGCGATGTCATAGGCTTGTGAACTTAACATGGGTACATCCTTTTCGCGTTGCGATACCAGTAAATTACTGAGTTATTTCCAGCCCATTGCCTTTTGAGCGACGGGGGTTTTCAGTGGCGGAAACCAAGACAAAAGCCGTAATCCTAAGTTACGCCCCAGCGCCATCGGCCAATATTGGTTTGAAAAGCCACGGACTAAAAATTCGATATTTCGGATAGTGCTGTTTCTGTCGTGCTCGCGGGCATTAAGGTACGCATGGGTCACAGCGGCGGAGCCGATATCGTCACCCTGTGCGAGCGCCGTTTGGATTATCTCGAGCAAACTCACCACATCTCTCAACCCTAAGTTAAACCCTTGCCCCGCAATCGGATGCAGTGTCTGCGCCGCATTGCCGATAAACACACATCTGTGATGAATTGGCCTTGGCATATAAGACAAATTAAGCGGATACGCATGGCGCGTGCTGACATCGATAAACGTGCCCGCACGATAACCAAAGGCCTGTTGCAGCGCCGCTAAAAATTCCGCTTTCGGCGCGGTTTGCATCTGTTTAGCCCGCGCATCATCGAGCGCCCAAACGAGAGATAATCGAGGTTGACCTTGAATATCGGCCATAGGCAATAACGCTAAGGGACCCGTTTGGGTAAAGCGCTCATAGGCCCAATGTTTGTGAGGCCTATTGGTTGGCAAATCGGCAGTTTGAATATTAGCAATAATGGCCGTTTGCTCAAAGGCCACTTGGGTCACAGGCAAATTAAAACTGCTGCGCACTTTGGATTGCAAACCATCTGCGGCAACCACAAGTTTGGCTTTAATTCGCTCGCCCGTATCGAGCACTAAGGTGTGACCTTCAACGGCGGGTTCTACTTGGGCAAGCTTGGCGGGGCAATAGAGTTTGACACTACTCTTATTCAACTCGTTAAACAGCACTTGGCCAACCCGTTCAAGCTCAACCACTTGGCCTAGGGCATCTAAATGAAACTGCGCCGCATTGAGTTCTGTCATGCCAAAGTGGCCGCGATCCGACACATGGATATTTTCAATCGCCGTGCCCAAATGGGCGAGCTTTTGCCATAAACCTAAACGGGATAATTCGAAAATAGAACCGTGGGCGATAGCGATGGAGCGAGCATCGAATCCGGGGTGTTGTTTATCAGGAAGGTGCGCCTCGATTAAGGCGATGGAAAGCGGCCTAGCTGCGGATAAAGAAAGACGCGCGAGAGCCAACGCGAGCGTCGCCCCCGCCATCGCACCGCCTACAATCGCGATGTCGACGTGTTGAACTGAAGTATCCATGTGATTTGTGGCCGTCATGGGGATCTCATTCAAGCTTTGGCATAACACTAAGGCATGTAAACATAAAAGATGTAAACATCAATGCTATGCACTCAAAAACACCAGTGCTATGGACTCAAAGGCAGGTTTGCCCACCTTTGACATCTAATGAAGCCACTACTGTGTTAACTTATTGAACATTAAACAACCGCGGTAAATTAATGCACCACCGCAGTATCGTCAGCCTCGCCATGGGGAAGCTCAGGACCAAACTCCGAGTAACACATGATGGCTGCAATACGTACAAACTCGAGTAATTCAGTGTAAGCGGCTTCGGATTCTTCATCGTCGGCAACATCAAATTCCACTTGGGCAATTTCCGCCAAGTCTTTGATCACTTCACGTACTTCTGCCGAGGCTTGATTCAGTTTCGGCTGAATAATCGCCATGCCAGTCAAAAAACTCTGGGTCCACAGGGACAAGGCTTCAACACGTTGGCTGAGCGGCTCTTCTTCTTCGGGCAACAGCGGCATGAAACCAAATTCAAAATCCACTAAACGCGTCACTGAATCGTTAAACAAATCACACACTAATTGGTGCAACTGCGCTGGCAAAGGTTGACCATCGTTCATCAGGTCGAATAAAGGCTTGATCCAAGTGTCGCCAGTTTGCTCTACACCACCGCAGATTAAACCGACTAAAGCACCGTGAACTTCTACCGGATGCTGGCCGATTTCAGCCGCATCTAAGGCGAGTTTTAAGCTGTCGATACGTAACGAAGGAGGGGTTGCCATATCAGATCCCAATAAGATTTTTCCAGCAGCAATGCTAGCAGAGATAAAGACTTGAACCAATACTGAATCCCAATAATGGCGAAATCGGCCACGCCCTGATAAAAAACTATCCAACTGCTCACACAAACAGCAAACAAAACCGTCAAAGACCAATCCATTTGCGGCTTACCTTGCACTTTTAAGATCAGCCCTATATAGTCCGCCCTAAGAGGCTAACGAAAGGATCACCCGCGACATGAGTAACAGTGCTGTTGAAATTACCCTACTTGGGCGCACCTACTCTATCGCTTGCCCGAAAGGTCAAGAGGATGCCTTACGTACGGTAGCGTTGGGAGTTGAACAACAACTCAGTGCGTTAAAAACCCGAACCAATAGCCTAAGCCGTGAAGAAATTGCGATCATGGCGGCGCTGAATATTGGACACGAGTTGTTCCAAGAAAAGCAAAAAAATAAGCACTACATGCAACAGATGGACGACAGGATCAGCTTGCTGCAGTCGACCCTCGAAAGTGCCTTAGTTGAGCGTTCAACTAAATAGATTTAAACTGTGCACCTTAGTGATTTAACACTCATTGAGTTAAACCAACTGACGCACAGTGAATGGCTAAACTGGATTATCAACATAAACCAATGCTTTAGCGATTCAATACCGTTTTGCTCCCTGGGATGCATGCCAACTGGTAATGTCCCTGTGCCGATAATTTTTATCTCAGGGTGAATGCTTTACTGACATTGTGCATGCTCGGCTTGTACCGAGAAGCCTTAGGAGGTAATCATTTACCCGCCTTGAACCTACGGTTCAAGGGCTACACCGGTAGCGGCATTCTGGGGAGCATCTTAATTCTATGTCTACATCTTCCAAACTTTCTCATTTGAATCCCCAAAGCGACACGGCGCAACTTGCCGTAGAAGTCGCTGATGCCGTAGATGTCACAAACTATGCGGCAAATATCGCACTCCATACAAAAGAAAGCCGCAATCAGTTACGCAAAAGCATTCGTACCGCCCGCAAATCCCTTTCAGAAACCGAGCAAACCCAAGCAAGCTTAAGCGCCAGCCAACGAATGCTCGATGCATTGCAGACCAACAAAGCGCAACATGTGGCATTATATCTCACCCACGATGGCGAACTCGCCACGCCGCCGCTGATCGCTGCGCTGTGGCAATTGGGTATTCACACCTATCTGCCAAGGTTGCATCCCTTCAATGCTGGGCAACTGTTATTCCTGCATTACAGTGCTGATACCCCGATGCAGGCGAATCAATTCGGCATCTTAGAACCTAAGTTAGATGTGCGCGCCATTATCCCAGTAACAGAGCTAGATGTGGTTATCACGCCCTTGGTGGCGTTTGATTTAATGGGGAATCGCATGGGCATGGGCGGCGGTTATTACGATAGGACGCTGGCAAACTGGCAGCTTAAAGGTAAACCTTTGCCTATGGGTTACGCCCACGACTGCCAGCAAGTGGTGAGTTTACCCTGCGAGCATTGGGATGTGCCTTTGCCGTTTATTATCACCCCAAGTCGCTTACTGACGTTTTAAGCCATTAGCTGTTGCTCGAAAAATCAAATGACTATTTTAACTGGCGGCCGCCGTCGACATTATGGCAACGACCGGTGACGTAACGGCTATTAAGCAGGTAGTCCACGAGTTCGATTATCTCCTCATTCCCCGCCTCTTTAGGTAATAACGCTTTGGCTAAGGTTTTTTGCTGATAGGCGGCGTCATCACCGGTATTAAAGAGGATCATCGCCGGCGCAATCGAATTCACTTTCACCTCGGGCGCAAATTTGGCGGCAAAGGATAGCGTCATATTGTGCAGCGCGGCTTTACTGGCGGCATAGGCTATGTGCTTCTGACTGCCCTTCTCTGCCACGTAATCGGTAATATGAATCACATCACTGCCGCCGATTTCATCGCCAGCAGCGGCACGTAGCTGCGCCTCTAAGGCCAAGTTCAACTGATAGGGCACGCTCACATGCACTTGCATCATCTGCTGCAGCACTTGGCTCGACGTAAAAGTGGTACTCTTTAAAGGCTCATTCTTTGTAAGAACAGGATCAGGCAGCCAGTCCGAAGCATTGTGAATAATGGCACGAATTTGAGGCAGTTGAGTTAACTCATCAATTAAGGCTTGCACTTGGGCATCGTCATAAAAATCGCAGGGATACAGAGTCGCACCTAAAGCGTTCAGCTCATCAATGCTATCGTAGTGGCTACGATAAGTACCAATCACCTGCTGACCTTGGGCAAGAAAATGCTTGGCTAAGGCGTAACCGATGCGTTTACCCACGCCTGTGATTATGATGGGAGATGTCATACCTATCCTTTTGAGTCGTTATTTGTCAGGCTTTACCTTGTTCACTTAAAGGTAAGCAATCAAGTTAACCTGATGAATAACCAAGATGTTACTGTACTCGTTTGAATTTAACCTAACAAAAAGCCAAATGAGGCGCGGATTCAATTTAAAATCAGCGTCGATTAAAAATCAGCTGCGATCTAAAACCCTTTATTCTGCGTATAGGCTAGAAGAAACCAAGCTTAAGTGCACAAGCCAAGAGCTTAGACCAAGTATTGTGATCAAGTCATCAGAGGTGGACCCGATGGAACTGCGGATTTTTTATGATGGTAACTGCCCATTATGTAGCGCCGAAATGCGTCAACTGAAAGCACGCGATCCTAAGAACTTGATTGCGCTAGAGGATTTAAATGCGCCCGACTTTAGCGAGCGTTTCAGCCATATAGATAGAGACTACGCCAATACTATTCTTCACGGTGAAACCGCAACGGGCGAAGTGTTACTCGGGTTAGATGTCACCTGTAAAGCGTGGGCACTGACAGGGACGCGCGCTTGGATCCAACTATTACGCCTGCCCGTGATTAAAACTGTCGCCGATTGGTGCTATCTCAGATTCGCAAAACACAGATACCGCATCTCCTATTTACTGACGGGCAAAGCCCGCTGCGACGATAACTGCCAAATTCCCACTAAGCGCCGCTGAATGAGCTTTAGAAAGAGTAAAACGCAGGCATAAAAAAACGGAGCTCAATGGCTCCGTTTTTAATTCGTCATAATCTAAAAAGATTATCCGAAAGATTATTTAACGAAATCAACGCCTAGTTTGATATCGCCTTTCAGCGTATCTAACATAGAATCACGAGCGTTAGCTTCGAATGCACTCACTTCACCGTAAGGCAGTACTTTTTCAATACCGTTTTTGCCTAACAGCACAGGTTGTGCGAAGAATTCAGCATGCTCGCTGCCGCCGTCAACATAGGCGCATTCAACGATGTTAGCTTCGCCTTGCAGACCACGAACCAGAGACAGACCGAAACGGCAAGCCGCTTGACCCATAGACAGAGTCGCGCTTCCGCCACCGGCTTTAGCTTCAACCACTTCTGTACCCGCGTTTTGGATGCGAGTCGTCAGACTTGCCACTTCTTCGTCAGTGAAAGTCGCGCCTTCAACTTGAGACAGTAATGGCAGAATGGTCACGCCGCTGTGGCCGCCGATCACATTGACTTTAACGTCAGCAACGTTCAGGCCTTTTAATTCGGCGATGAAAGTTTCAGAACGGATCACGTCTAGAGTCGTGATACCGAACAAACGGTTTTTATCGTAAACACCCGCTTTTTTCATCACTTCTGCAGCGATAGCCACAGTCGTGTTGACTGGGTTAGTGATAATGCCAACCAAAGCCGTAGGGCAAGTTGCCGCTACTTTTTCGATCAGGTTGCGAACGATACCCGCATTGATATTGAACAGATCAGAACGATCCATACCAGGCTTACGCGCAACACCAGCAGAAATTAGAACAACGTCAGCACCCACTAGGGCAGGCGTTGGATCTTCACCAGCAAAACCTTTGATTTCAACAGCAGTTGGAATGTGGCTCAAGTCAACCGCAACACCCGGAGTTACCGGTGCGATATCATATAGAGACAATTGTGAACCCGCAGGCAATTGAGTTTTTAACAGTAGGGCAAGAGCCTGGCCGATACCACCAGCAGCACCAAGTACAGCAACTTTCATAGTTATCTCCGTTATTTCTCGGATATGTGTGACATGGATCTAATTTGCGTTGGCGTCACATTACTGGAATGTCACAACAATTTCAATTATCCCTTAGTCGTGGGACAAAAGAATTCCTGGATAACGTAGAAGCAATGTAGAACAATTACTCAAATTGGGATTTTTACGCCCCCTACAAACGCTTAACCACTGGGGCTTAGTGAATTTTTATTCAACCAATCTGGTTATTTGTTGACAATTTTTCTAAAAATATTCAAAATGGGCCTGTTTTTTTGAATAACGAATAATAATATTATGCAAACGACCAAGAATCAGGATGACCTTGTTAGAATTTTTAAGTCGATTTTAAAAGAAGAGCGCTTTGGCTCTCAGAGTGAAATCGTCACCGCCTTGCAAGCTGAAGGCTTTGGTAATATTAACCAATCGAAAGTGTCACGCATGCTCAGCAAGTTCGGCGCAGTGCGGACTCGCAACGCTAAGCAAGAGATGGTGTATTGCTTACCAGCCGAATTAGGCGTACCCACCGCGGGTAGCCCACTGAAGAATTTGGTACTCGACGTCGATCACAACCAAGCTATGATCGTCGTGCGAACTAGCCCAGGTGCCGCGCAGCTGATTGCCCGCTTGTTGGATTCTATCGGTAAACCAGAAGGCATTTTGGGTACGATTGCCGGTGATGACACTATCTTTATTTGCCCATCGAGCATCCAAGATATCGCCGATACCTTAGAAACCATCAAATCTTTATTCAATTATGCAGAATAAAAAAACAGGTCAGTGAGCTGACCTGTTCTATTTTACCTGTACATTTTGAAGTGCAATACCGCGCTGGTTATTTGGCCATTGTCCCGATTACGTTACACATTCCAGCACAATATCTAACTCATAATATCTAACTCAACTATAACGATATCAGTAAGCCACACTGATGCGCTGGTTTGGGTGAGCGCCCTTTTCGGCTTCATCTACCATGGCTTTTGCGTAATCGGTTACAGAGATACGGCTTTGACCATTAGCATCGGTAAAGAAACTGTCGCCACCAAGACGGTACGGGCTTTCACTCTCACCGGGATAAATCTCAGCGGCTGGGCTCACAAAGGTCCAATTGATTGCCGTTTGCGCCGCACGGAATACCTTCAAGGCTTCACCCTGAGCTAACGCCTCATCTTTATATGCTGCGGGGAAATCTGGGCTAGAGACCAGCGTCACACCCGGCGCCACTTCTAAACTCCCAGCACCACCGACCCACAATAAACGTGGCACGTTAGCGTTAGGCAGCACATCCAGTAAATGCTGAACCGTACTCGCCACTAGACCATGATTTTGTTGGGCGCGGCCACCAACGGCGGCAATCACGACATCTACGTCAGCAAAGGTATCGGCGACCAATGGCTGCTCTAAATCCACGGCACGTATTGCCACGTCAGCCACGGATAACTTGCTTGGGTCACGCACTAACGCTATCACTTGATGCCCGCGACTCTGTGCTTCTTTTAAAATTGCACCACCGATCCAACCCGTTGCACCTAAAATTGCGATTTTCATTTCATTGTCTCACTCAGATGATTTACATTGGATCCAGTTTACTTGCAGTTTTTCACCTAATAAACATCAATAATTGAGCATGATTGTTTCAATATAGGATACTAATGTGGATAAAATTGCCGCAATACGCAGTTTCGTCGAAGTCGCAAACTGTGGCAGCTTTACCAAAGCTGCCGAACATTTAGACCTCAGCCGCCTGCAGGTTTCCCGTCATATTCAAGAAGTGGAGCAGTGGTTGAGTTTACGCTTATTACACCGCACCACGCGCAGCGCCAGCTTGACTTTGCAGGGTGAGGAAGCGCTACAATTTTGCCAGCGGATCTTAAGTGAAGTTGCGGCCATGGAGAGCCGTGCCCACAGCCATAACAGTGAACTGGTAGGCAGTATTCGTATCGCTACGCCTATTGGCCTTGGGCAGCACAGTCTGTTTGATGTCGTCGATCGCTTTATTAAAATTCATCCTAAGGTCAACATTCAACTGGTGATGTCGGACAGTTTTGCGCAATTGGTAGATGAAAGAGTCGACGTGGCGCTACGTTATACCGAGCAGCCCGATGAGAATCTCATAGCTCGGCGTTTGATGACCATAGATGCGGTACTTTGCGCGGCGCCGAGCTATCTTGATAGCGCAACGCCACTCCTCGAACCCATTGATCTGCTGGCCCACAACTGCCTTATACACTCAGCGCAACAAAACTGGCCTTTTCTAAAAGAACTGCAAGCCGAGCATGTCAAAGTTATAGGGAATCTTAGGGCTAACGATATGGGAGTGTTGGTCAGTGCGGCGCTACGTGGACATGGCATAGTGCGTTTACCCTGTGACTTGGCTAACCAATACCTTGCCAGTGGTCAGCTCAAAGAAGTCTTACCCGAATTTACGACACCAGGCCAAACCCTGTGGGCGGTATATTTGTCCCGCAGTTATCAGCAAAATCTAGTGCGCGCCTTTATCGATTTCACCGCCCTGCAATGGCAGCTCGATATCAAAAAATGGGTTCCCGCGCATTAGCATAAAAAAACGCACTTAGGCGTTAGCTTAAGTGCGTCTCGATTGATGCTAATTCGGCTTGATTATAGAAAGCTTATTCGTCGAACTGCAGCATAAAATCCAGTGCGGGGGCAAAGAAAGATGAACCTGTCATCGCCTTAGTAAAATGCATCAAGTGATCATGATTGCCTTCGCCATCACCAAACATCATGCTATGCAGCATCTTTTCAAAATGTTCTGGCGTGCGGCAGTTAGAGATAAACATTAATCCCTGCTCCTTCAGCGAACCATAGGGCATACTCTGACGCAGGATCTCCATTGACTTACCATCGGCATCTTTAAGATTAACGCGCTTGATATGGCTGGTCAGTGGCTTATCTTCAGATTCATACTCGATATTATCTTGCTTAGTACGGCCGATAATATCTTCTTGTTTTTTAACTGGTAACCTATGCCACTTACTTAAGTTATGGGCATATTTTTGCACATGAATATAACTGCCACCCTTAAACTCAGGATCCTCATCACCCACAAGTGCCACTTCCTGGCGGTGGCGCCCCTTAGGGTTTTCGGTGCCATCGACAAAACCAGTCAAATCACGGCTATCCATAAATCTAAAGCCACGCTCTTCTTCAACTAACTCCACTAAATCTTCAAACATTTGGCTGATTTCATTAGCCACTAAATGCAGAATATCGTAACGATCACTGCGAATATGCACGAATAAATCATATTCAATTGCAGGTGCTTCACGACTGCCCACTTGCATCGCAGGGAAAGGTTTAAGCAGTTCTGGGCGAGCAGTAGGATAGAGGCTATCCCAATAATTAGCACCAATACCAACAAAACCATTGAATGCACTGTCGGAATATTGATCTGTCAGCTCATAAATATACTGCGCAACGTTGGCAAGACAGGGACGTAATTGCGACTCGACATTGTCATTGGCATTAAACATCAAATAGACACTGTGTAAGTTCCCCTCAGCACACACACCCAACTGTTCACGCGGCATATTTTGAATATCCATTTGGTTATCACCCTTTTTCTAAATTCATTTTCGGCAATATTATCCGCAACTTTACCTAAAAATGACATTAACTAACGCACAGTTTGCTCTGATCTGTTTATGATAATGCCAATAGCGGAGCATTATCCTACCCCAGACCCTTAAACATAAAAATTGACGAGACCATTAAAGTCTCGCCAATCTGTTAAATCGAATCAATGACGTCAGGTTCACTCAGTGTTGAGCTTAACTTAGCATTTATCTTAGTGTTAATAACCTGCGGCGTGACCATCCTTGCGACTCTCAGAGGCCGCACGATATACGCCGGTTTCGGCATTGAATCCAATGGCTTGATAGCCACCAAACTCCCCAAGTCCATCACGTAGCACATGGCCTTTCTTAATCAACTCACGACGGGTTTCTACCGGAAAACCTGATTCCAGACTGACGTAGCCACCATCCTTCATCACTTCGCCTGTGGGCTCGGTTGAACCCATATGCAAAATTCTGGGGGCATCGCCCGCTTCTTGCAAGTTCATTTTAAAATCAATCAGATTCATTACAATCTGCGCGTGCATTTGTGGCTGAGTCGCGCCGCCCATCACCCCAAAGCTCAGCCAAGGTTTACCGTCTTTGGTCACAAAAGCCGGAATAATGGTATGGAATGGACGCTTGCCCGGTGCGTAGGTATTAAAACGCCCTTCCGTTAAATCAAACATTTGCCCGCGGTCTTGCAGCACAAAGCCGAGATCCGGCGGTGTCATCCCTGACCCCATACCACGGTAATTACTCTGAATGAGTGACACCATGTTGCCATCTTTGTCGGCGGTAGTCAGGTACACAGTATCGCCATGTTGCAACGCTGGATTACCCGCATCGACACTCTTGGCTGCTTTTGTAAGGTCAATCAACTTAGCGCGATCATAGTTATATTTCTGTGAGATAAGCTCGGTAACGGGCACTTTATTAAAGGCCATGTCGGCATAAAACTTAGCTCTGTCGGCAAAGGCGAGTTTCTTTGCTTCGACAAATAAATGAACATATTCAGGACTATTAAAGCCCATGGCAGCCACATTAAAGGGCTCCATAGTTTTTAAGATTTGTAGCGCCGCAATGCCTTGACCATTAGGTGGCAGTTCCCACACATCGTAACCACGGTAGTTCACCGAAACGGGATCTATCCAGTCGCTAGTATGGCTCGCTAAGTCATCATAACTTAAATAACCACCTTGGGATTTCATGTACTTATCGATACTTTTGGCAATATCACCTTTATAGAAAGCATCTCGGCCGCCCTTGGCAATTTTCTCATAGGTGTTAGCAAGCGCGGGATTTTTAAAGATTTCCCCTACGGCAGGCATCTTACCATTAGGCATATAGGTTTCTTTAAAACCGGGGAATTTAGCCAGTTTTTTACCACTACCATCAAGGTAATAGGCAATCAACTCTGACACAGGGAAACCATCACGGGCGTAATGAATGGCAGGCGCGAGGTTATCAGCCATAGCTAATTTACCAAACTTATTATGCAGCTCATACCAACCGTCCACAGTGCCCGGTACAGAAACCGGCAAAGGTCCAAGCGGCGGTAAATAGTCTAATCCGAGGGATTTAAGCTTTTCTAAACTTAAGGATTTGGGACTGCGCCCCGATGCATTTAGACCATAGAGGCGTTTATCTTTTGCGCTCCAAACGATAGCAAATAAGTCCCCGCCGACACCCGAGCCCGTTGGCTCGACTAACCCTAACATGGCGTTAGCGGCAATCGCTGCATCGACCGCACTGCCGCCCTGTTTGAGTATATCAATAGCGACTTGCGTGGCTAAAGGCTGACTGGTCGCCGCCATCCCTTGGGTTGCATACACTTCTGATCGCGTTGCGAAGGCTTTACCTGTGATCCTATCCATGGCCATCACTCCTGAAGACGATATTGCCGTTGCTACAATAACGAGGGTGCAAATTGAATTTATTGTTTTTATCATAATTCCTCCAAAACCGGAGGATAAAAGTAGCAAGGATGGTCGAAAATATCACCAACCAATACCGCATAGACCCAAGTTAAACGTAAGCAAAAATGTCGTACTTTAGTTGGCTATGCTATATCAGCATTGAATAAATACTCATCGCTTAGATTGGGTCCCCACAGTTTGAATATGCTGAAGATTCAAACAGCACAAGCGAATGCGGCTCTGTCGTTACCCCAACCTTTTGACCGATACTTAGCTGCATCATTTGGCTACGCACCTCCACATAATAAGCATGGGAAGCGGCCTCAATTTTGACCCAATAATGACAAAAGGCGCCTAAGAAACGTCGCTCAGTGATAGTACCAACGCCCTGTTCATCTGCGCTGAGCGTCAATTGCTGTGGTCGCAAGAATACTGTTCCGCTGAACTCGCTCGGCAAATTTAATGGCGTGAGGCTCGTTAAATGACCTATGGGAGTGACAACACTGTGCCCATCAAACACTGCTGCAGGTAAGTAATTACCGCTACCTAAAAAGTCCGCCACATAGCGGCTGTTTGGGGCGGCATATAAGGCTTCGGCACTACCATGCTGCACTATGATGCCTTGATTAAAGATGGCTAAAGTATCTGCAAATACAAAGGCTTCATCCTTGCTATGAGTAACAAACACCGCGCTGACATTACGCTGTTTTAAGATGCTGCGAATTTCCGCCATCATCTCGTAGCGCACTTGGGCATCAATATTGGAAAAAGGCTCATCGAGCAGCAATAACTGCGGCTCATAGGCAAGTGCCCGCGCAATCGAAACTCGCTGCTGCTGACCGCCAGATAATTCATGGGGATAACGCTGTGCCAACCCTTCAAGTTTGACCAAGGCTAGCATTTCATCCAAACGTGCCTGACGTTCTGCGCCCGACAATCTAGCCACCCCAAAGAGGATATTTTCCGCCACAGTCAAATGAGGGAAAAGCGCATAGTCTTGAAAAATCATGCCGATGCCGCGCTGCTCGCTAGGTACAAACTGGCTATCGCCACTCACTATGCGGCCATTAATCTGGATTTCACCTTGGCTTATGGCCTGTAATCCAGCAACCGCACGTAATAAGGTCGTCTTGCCACAACCGCTTGGGCCTAACAACGCCAGGATTTCCCCTTGAGCGAGCGTTAAACTCAAACCTTTAAGTACTTGCTGGCCCTGATAATCGCTATGAATTTGCTTAAGCTTGAGCGTACTTGTCATCAGCTGTGATGCTCCAATGAACGGTTTAAATAAATAAGCGGCACTAAACCCACCAGTACAATCACAATAGCAGCTAATGCGCCGTGCTCGAGTTTTTCATCGGACGCAAACTGGAATACATAAGTTGCAAGATTCTCAAAGCCGATAGGCCGCAGCAATAACGCAGCGGGCAGTTCCTTCATGCTTTCGATAAACACCAATAAAGCGCCCGCAAACAATCCCTTGGCAAGTAAAGGCAAATGCACCCGCCGCAAAAGTTGCCTAGGAGTTTGCCCCATGGTCAGGCTCACCATGTCTAGCGATGGCGAGATGCGTTTATAACTGCTTTCAACACTGCCAATCGCTATTGCCACGAAACGCACACAAAAAGCAAAAATCAATGCCATCACACTGCCTGTCAGGATAAGACCAGGGCCTGCTATGCCGACAAGATCCGCCAGATCGTTAATCGCAAAATCTAACATAGTTAAAGGCACTAATACCCCAATAGCCAGCACAGTGCCTGGTAAGGCATAGCCCGTCGAAGCTAACCGTGAGGGCAAAGCATCACTCTGTCTTGGGCTTATCCGGCGAACGAACATAAGCAGTAAGGCGATTAAGCAACAGAGTAAACTGGTGATCAGCGCAAGACTGAGGCTGTTAAGACTCAATTGCCAAAAACTCTTATCCCAGCTTTGTTCAAAGTAACCAATCGCATAGGATAATAAAATCCCGAAAGGTAACAGAAAGGCTAATAGCAATAGCATGCCGCAAAAGCTGAGTGCGACCAAGGTTTGAGTCATCGAGAGTAGATACAAGTCAGTGGCTTGTATACGTGATTGTTTTTGGAATAACTGCTGTTTACGACGGGCAAAACGCTCAAATCCAATCAGACTAAATACCACCAGCAAGATAATCGCCGATAACTTAGCGGCGGCGGTCAAATTGCCATAACCCAACCAAGTGTCATACACGGCTGTCGTTAAGGTGGGCACGGCAAAATAGTTAACCGTTGCAAAATCAGCGGCCGTCTCCATCGCCACTAAAGCCACCCCAACGGCGAGCGCAGGCCTTGCCATAGGCAAAGATAAACGCCAAAAACTTTGCCACGGTGAACAGCCCATAATGCGCGAAGCATGCGCCAAACTTAAGGATTGCTCCATAAAAGCGGTACGCGCCAAGAGATAAATATAGGGAAACAATACCAGCGACAACATACACGCCGCGCCGCCTAAGGTACGAATATCGGGGAAGAAATAATCCTGCGGTGAATCCCAACCAAATATCGAACGAAGACCGCGCTGCACTGGTCCCGCATAATCGAGTAAATCGGTATAGACGTAGGCAACAATATACGCAGGCATAGCGAGGGGCAATAATAGCGCCCATTGCAAATATCGCCTGCCTACAAAGTCACAACGAGCCATCAACCAAGCGCAAGGTAACGCGAGTAATAACGCCCCCAGACTCACCCAGAAAATCAGCAATAAACTATTAATGATATATGTCGGCAGAACCGTTGCCATCAAGTGCCCAAACACGGCTTCGTCAGGCTGAAAAGCTTGAAATATCAACGCAAATAGTGGCAATACCAGCAAGGCGGCCACGGCATAACCAGCAAGCGACCAGCTTCTGGCTAATCCTAAAATCATGTCAATCCTTAAAACGTCACAGCGCCAATCACTGGCGCTGATAACCTAAATCTGCATTTTGTCGCTAGCACTGGAGCTAGAGATCAAACTGCACTTCATCTAATAACTTAACCGCCGCTTGGTGATATTCTGCCAACTTAAAAATGGGCAATTGATCTGACTTAAACTTACCCCATGAAGCCACTAAAGATGAAGGTGCCACATCGGCTTTCACTGGATATTCCATATTCACATCAGCATAGGCCTTCTGAGCCACATCGGCGGATAAGAACTCCATCAATTTGATCGCATTGGCTTTATTAGGCGCATGGCGAGTTAGTACCATACCAGACACATTCACATGGGCACCGCGGTCAGCTTGGTTCGGGAAGTTGAGCGTCACAGCTTCGGCGATCGCCTTTTGCTCAGGATCCTGCAACATATTGCCGTAATAGTAGCTATTACCAATGGCGATCTCACACACACCTTCTTTTACTGCGGCAATTTGCCCCCTGTCGTTCCCCTGAGGTTTGCGGGCTAAATTAGTTTTCACGCCTTGTAACCAAGTTTTTGCCTCAGCTTCACCGTGATGAGCAATCATAGATGCGACTAACGCTATGTTGTATGGATGCTTACCACTGCGAGTACAAATCTTTCCTTTATATTTGGGATCGGCTAATTCTTCATAGGTCAATGGTTGCTGGCCTAAACGATCCTTGGCTGTATAGAGATTTCGCACCCGCATAGTCAGGGCATACCACTGGCCGTCGGGATCGCGATACTGCGCAGGAATATTGCTCTCTAGCAGGGGATTTTTGACTGGAGAGGTTAGATCTTTATCCACTAATTCAACTAAACGTGAAAAATCAGACGTCAGCACAAGATCCGCTGGGGATAAACGGCCTTCACGGACGAGACGCTCGGCAATACCGTCTTTAGCAAATACCAAATTCACACCTATGCCAGTTTCTTCGGTGAAACGCGTCAGGATAGGCTCCACCAAGAAAGCTTGACGATAAGAATAAACGGTTAATTTATCATCTGCATTCGCTGAATGCCCAACCGACATTAACCCAACAACAGCCGCGCAAGTTACCCATTTCATTACCGAATTCTCCCCAAAGTGATGACGTGTTCAGTAAAATTTGAACACTAACGCATTAATGATAATGCTTATCAGTTTCGCAAGAGTAATAGATACAGAACTTGAGAGCAAGCAGCTAATTAACTTTATGTTTTTAATGGTATTAATCTGAAAATTTGAGATTATCTCAAATCAAACTAAACTGAACCTTAATTTGATTAAAATGCTTTCAGGAGGCGTTATGTTAACTGTTTTGCTACTAGGCGTAGCCGCAATTGCGCTATTTGGCTTATTCAAACTCAATACTAGTCCCAAAAGACATAAACACTCTTCTCAAGCTGCAGATCCCAGTATTAATAAGACTCACAGTTTTCACAGTGTGAGCATAGTGAATAACGGCAGTTGCTGTGTGCAGATTGAAGCGCTTTCTGGAAAACGATTTTTATCGAAAGATGCGCCCGAAATTCCGATGGAAGAATGCACTATGGCAAACTGCCAATGCCGCTATCAACACCATGAAGACAGGCGCCAACTAGGCAATGATCGCAGAGTAGAATATGGGGTTACTCGTGAATTATTCGGCGCTTTTGGTGAACAAAATCGCCGTGATAGGCCAAAAGGAAGACGCGCAACCGACGGTTGAGCATCCTCTGCGGATTATTGGGGACGAGTTTGAATAAATGCAGGTAAATCACGCATTTCACTGAACCAAAGTGCTGTCGCAGGTGCAACCTTACGCCAATCTAGCTCTGGATGTCTAAAATCCACATAATCGAGTAAGCAAATCAAGGCTAATTGCGGTGCTTGAATCGTGGTTTGGGTGATCACAGTTTGAAGCTCAATCTGCATAAGGCCGCGCAGCAGTGCTTGTTCAAAACGTGCAGTCCAAAATACTGATCTCACGCCTTCTTCTTCACGCATTTGCTCTTGGCGTAATTTCACCGCGCTATCGATTAAGCCTTTGACTAAAGAATACTGACACTCCAGCACCCAGTTATTATTTGAGATCCCAAACATCTTACGATCGCCAAGCTCTGCATCTAGGTAACGCATGATCACTTCACTATCGAATAGTGCTACACCATCGTTGGTAATAAGACACGGGATCTGTCCTAACGGGTTAGCATCGAGTAATTCTGCGCTGTTTTCAAAGGGATTAACTAACTGCTCTTCAATATTGTTAATCCCTAGATACTGGATTAAGGCTCTTACACAACGGGCATAGGGCGAAGCTTGAGAACTTAACAACTTCATCAAAAATTTCCTTTTGTTTGCATTAAACGCTATGGCTTTTTAGGGGCAAGAACGGCAACAAGTTTACTCTCGCCTTCTATGTAAAATTGAGATTACCAGTATTTTTCAACGGTAATTTGCCCAGGAGCACGGCGTAAATTCTTCACTAACCCTTTATCGAGTAAAGCGGCTTGCGCACCATTAATCATACCCGGATTGCCGCAGATCATAACTTGAGAGTCAGCTGCGTTTAAGGTTAATCCTGCCTTTTTTTCGATTTCACCCGAGACTATTCCCTCGGGAATGCGGCACTGCAAAGCATCGGCAAAGGGTTTACGGGTCACACTCAAGACTAATGTAAATTGTTCAGGGTATTTGCGTTCTAAATTACGCAGCTTATCAAGATATGCCAAATCCTGTGCCTCGCGCACGCCATACACAAGCACGACTTTTTCAAAACGCTCCCAAGGTTCATCGGTGTCGAGCATAGACAAAAATGGCCCTACTGCTGTTCCTGTGGCTAAAAACCACAAATGCTTCCCTTGGAGTTCACCCTTAGGAATTTCAGCTAAGGTCATAAAACCGGTCGCGGTTGAGGTAATTTCAATTTCATCGCCTATTGCAAGGTTGTGTAATTGAGGCGATAACAGGCCATCCTCTACTGCAACGGCGAGCACCTCGGCATAGGGTTTATCGGGAGAATTTACTAAGGAGTAGGCTCTAGCCACACGCTTATCATCTTGCATTTGACTTAACTTGATAAACTGACCAGGAATAAATGGAGCTAACTCGGCAGCAATGCGCAATGAGAATAACTTATCACTCCAATCAATACGTTCTATCACTTGTCCCCTAATCCACATAACTTGCCCTCAAGCGAAACGTTAAATAGGCTTCCAGCATAGACTTTTTTCTGCACAACAAAAACCCCTTATATAAGGGGCTTATGACTATAACGCTGAATATAGAACTGAAAATACTGAGGTATTAACTCGGACTCGATACTGTCTCATCAGTCTTCTTGTTAAAGCTATCTCTAAAGGCTTGCAGCCCCTCTTGCACTAAGCTGTAGGTTTTATCGACACCATCGGCAATATCACCCTGCAATACTTTAAGGCCGGACAGAATATCTTTAGCCTCTTTAAAGCCATTGTCGATAGCACCGCCAATAATCCCCATAAAGCTATCGAGTTGATCACTTAGACTCATTCCCGAATTTTGTTGTTGGTGAATGCTAAAAAACTGCGTCGCAAAACTCACGATACGATCTGCAGTCGCTTCTGGAGAAGTATCTACGCCATTATCGTAAGCCGTCTGAATCGCGTTCTCGCCCATAGTGGGCGCTAATTCTTTATTAATCGACTCTATCGCTGCGCGATAAAGCAAGGCCATAGACTGATCGCCTGACTTGATATTCACATCTTGCTGTGCCGATAAAATCGCTTGATTCATCAGCTGCTTGCTCGTTTGCTGCGCGGTTTGCTTCGAGGTTACTTCTGTGGCTTTCGCGTCCTTCGAATCACTCACTTCGGTGCCCTTAGACGCCGCGTTTTCAGCATATTTTTTCTGTGGCAAAGGGGTACTTTGCACTTGAGGGGGTTTATTGATTTCCATGATGACTATCCATTCAATTCGGGTCGACTTAATTATCGACCAAAATTTAACCAGCTTTAGTAATTTTTAGAATTGAAGTACCATCTGACCACAAGGCCATGATAAGGCCCACATAAATTAAGTGGGTTCATTCTTAAATAAGGTGCATAAAGCGCCAACCCACCGCAATGCAGATCATTACTATCGCTGAGCTTAGACATAAGCCAATAGAAAAGGATGTTACACCATGGCAGCAGGCCGCAGTTTGAGTCATTTCCGCTTTCACGGGTTTACACTAATCCTTAAGCACTATTTTAAGCATAATCTGGGTATCAATATAAAACGCTTTAGCCTGCTAACAAGCCTCGTCATATTCACTTGCCTCGGCTTTACTCCCATTAGCCAAGCTCATGCTGAAAGCAGACTAATTATTTTAGTCAGACATGCGGAAAAAGCCGACACGCCAGCCAATAACCCGCAGTTATCACCCAAGGGAGAAATACGCGCAGCATCACTGATCACTGCCTTGAGCCGCACGCCGCTTTCGCAACTTATTGCGACTCAATACCTAAGAACCCAACAAACACTCGCGCCCATCGCCGAGGATCGCCATTTACCTGTGACGATAGTAGAAGCAGCCAAACCTATCGAAGGACATATCCAACACATTGTTGAACAAGTGCATGCTGTAAAGGGCAATACACTCATCGTTGGGCATTCAAACACTGTCCCACTGATCATTAAAGCCCTTGGCGGACCAGAGATCCAAGCGATCAGTGAAGATGACTATAGCCAGCTGTTTTTACTCTCTCTTAATGATGACCAACCTGCGAGCTTGATCGCCACCCGTTACGGACAAGAATAAGGATAAATAACATGAGTGAACTCAATTGGTTTATGTGGGGACTCGATCTATTTTCAGGGCTGTTTTTGATTGTGATAGGACTCGCAGTACTCGCGGTTATTTACATGTATATCGCAGATAAAATGCAGACCAAACAAGCGGTAAGACATAACTATCCTGTAATTGGTCGCTTTCGATATCTGTTTGAAAAACAAGGTGAGTTTTTCAGACAATACTTTTTCGCCCAAGACAGGGAAGAATTGCCCTTCAACCGTGCTGAACGCAGCTGGGTGTACCGCGCGGCTAAAAATGTTGATAGAACTATCGCCTTTGGTTCGACTCGCCCCTTAGATAACGCCGGTACTATTATGTTTATGAATACCGCCTTCCCAACCCAAGATGAAGAGATCACACCCATTCATCCACTGACAATTGGCACAAATTGCCGCCAACCCTATACGACTCAAGCCATTTGTCATATTTCAGCCATGAGCTTTGGGGCTCTATCGCGCCCAGCAATTACCGCCCTTTCCCACGGTGCGGCGCAGGCGGGTTGCTGGCTTAACACAGGTGAAGGCGGCTTGAGCCCTTATCATCTAAAAGGTGGCTGCGATATCGTCTTTCAAATTGGAACGGCCAAATACGGTGTACGTAATGAGCAAGGACATTTAGACGATGAAAAGCTCAAGTCGATAGCCATTCATCCCGAAGTCAAAATGTTCGAAATTAAAATGAGTCAAGGAGCTAAACCGGGCAAAGGTGGCATTTTACCAGGGATCAAAGTCACGGCTGAAATTGCCCATATTCGCGGTATTCCTCAGGGTTATGACTCTATTAGCCCTAATGGTCATATTGAATTCAAATCCGTGAACGATATTTTGGATATGGTTGAACGAGTACGTGAAGTTACAGGTAAACCAACGGGCATTAAGGCCGTACTCGGTGACGTACAGTGGCTCGAAGATTTATGTGATGAAATCGAACGTCGTGGCGAAGACTCTGCCCCCGACTTCTTTACCTTAGACAGTGCCGATGGTGGCACAGGCGCTGCACCACAACCTTTAATGGATTATGTCGGATTACCACTGAAGGAAAGCTTACCTATCCTAGTTAATGTCTTGATCCAACGAGGCTTACGTAAACGCATCAAAGTCATCGCTTCGGGTAAACTTATTGTGCCATCAAGAGTTGCTTGGGCTTTGGCATTAGGTGCAGACTTCATCGCATCGGCCCGTGGCAATATGTTCGCCCTCGGTTGTATTCAAGCCTTACAGTGCAATAGAGATACCTGCCCAACGGGCATCACAACGCACAATCCCAAACTACAACAAGGACTCGATCCTAGGGATAAATCGGCTCGTGTTGCTAGCTATAATCATAATTTACACCATGACTTAGCCTTAATTGCGCACTCTTGCGGAGTGACAGAACCAAGACAACTCAAACCCTCACATGTCCGAATTGTGCTCGATAGCGGTTTATCCATTTCACTCGATAAATACTATGCACATATGGATAAGTAGCCACGAACCCTCGCGGTTAATGGCGAATACAACTTTCGTCTATATAGGGTTTACATAAGGTATATTTGAATGCGTATCACAAAAGAGGTAAGATCCGTGACGTGAGACATTATTCAAATGTCTTACCCACAATTGAACTTAAGGAAACACTTTGAAATCTAGCTTCGTAAGCCAACTGCCCGCCAGTAAAACTGTAAGCACTAGCTGTAAGAGCTGTAATCGCCTGACCGAGATCGAAGGTGAACTGGTGTGTTTTCGCGAAGGGCAGATCATTCGACTCACTTTGATAGATGAGTCAGTACCTAAATTGAATCTTTTATGTGAAGGTTGGAAAGCGGGGAAGCTGAACGGCGTAGCTTAATTCAGCCATATTTTATCTCTGGAGTCTCTCTAGAGCCATCAAGAATAGAGGCTCACCTCTATTCTCGGACGTTATCACCTAAACTGTACTAAAGCACTAGCGAACACACCTAACGCATACCCATAAAGTCACTTGTCGGCGCGTTCATATCGCGGATGACACCTGCCAGCACCATTTCAGGATTGACTTTAGCCAAGGTAAGTCGCCGAGTGGTCACCAACAGGCCCGCGTTCAACTCAGCATGAATGCGTTGCAATGAATCATAATCAACACCACGTTTTTTCAATGTCGCCATGATGGCATACCAATCAGTGGCGACTTTTTCTTCTTTGCCTTCAATATTAGCTCTCAGTGTAATATTTTCCATGCCAGATCTCTTCCGATTGATGTGTTGGCATTGAGTATAGAGAGCCGAAGCTGAATAAAGACTGAACTGTATTGCGCTATTAACTGCTCAGAGGAGTATGTTGTTGCTCATTTTGTATCCGCCATAATTTGGCATAGAGACCATTTGCCAACAGCAAAGTCTGATGATTACCTTGCTCAACTATTTCTCCTTGGCTTAATACCACAATTTGATCGGCATCGACTATGGTCGATAGCCTATGAGCCACCACTAGGCTAGTGTGCCCCTTAGCAACTTCCCGCAGTGCCGACAAAATAGCTTGCTCGGAGCGACTATCGAGTGAAGATGTCGCCTCATCAAACACCAGCACTGGCGAGCCCTTCAAAATGGCCCTTGCTATCGCGACCCGCTGTTTTTCTCCGCCAGATAGCTTTAAGCCGCGCTCACCCACCTTTGTGTCCCAACCAAGGGCAAGTGATGCAATAAATTGCTCTAAGTGCGCCAGTTTAATCGCGTTACGCACTTCTTCATCCGTCGCGCTCGGACGACCATAACGTATGTTTTCGACTAATGAATCGTTAAACAGAACGGTATCCTGCGGCACTATGGCAATGGCACGCCGCAGCGCATCTTGGGTGAGATGGCGGATATCTTGTCCATCGATTTTAATCGCACCTTGGTCCACATCGTAAAATCGAAATAGCAGTTTAATCAGGGTCGATTTACCTGCACCACTATCACCTACAACAGCCACCTTTTTACCAGCTTCAACCTTAAAACTCACGTCCCGCAGAATTTGCCGCTCATCGTAGCTAAAATTAACATTTTCAAATATCAACTCACCCTTAGTGGGTTGAAAATCGAGTGCTTGGGGTAAGTCGACTATCATAGGATGTTTATCGAGCAGGCTAAACATGCGCTCAATATTGGCTAACGCGCCGCGAATTTCGCGATACACAAAACCTAAGAAGTTAAGGGGTAAAAAGAGCTGCATCATAAACGCATTAATCAACACAAAATCACCTAAGGTCATATCGCCATAGGTAACTCTGTATGCCGCCAGCGCCATCATAGCCGTCATAGCCAAAGCGATAATGACAGCTTGTCCACCATTGAGCGCAAACAAAGATAAGCGGTTTTTACGCTTAGCTATCTCCCACTGTTCAAGCGCTTGGTCATAGCGCTGCGACTCATACTTTTCATTATTAAAATACTTTACCGTTTCATAGTTCAGCAAGCTGTCAATGGCGCGGGTATTCGATAACGAGTCAGCCTTGGCCGCATCACGAACATACTCAGTACGCCATTCGGTCGCGACCACAGAAAAAATAATATAAGCCAGCACAGCAACAAAAGTGATTGCAGCAAACGCAATGCCGTAGTTATAAAAGAAAATGCCAATCACCATGACAATTTCGAGCAAGGTCGGCACTATGTTGAACACCATAAAACGCATGAGGAAACTCACGCCGCTGGTGCCGCGTTCAATATCACGGGATAGGCCACCAGTTTTGCGCTCTAGATGAAAATCGAGGTCAAGTCGGTGTAAATGGTCGAATACCGCTAAGCCTAAACGGCGGATCGCCCGCTCTGTTACGCGGCCAAACAAGGTATCGCGGATCTCCCCCGTAATCGCCGTTAGTAGACGTACCGCGCCATAGGCCAACACTAATCCTACGGGCACACTGAGGGCTTGCGCAGTTTTATCGGCATCTAAGGTGTCGACCAAATGCTTCAGAATAAAAGGCAGAGCCACGCTGGTCAGCTTAGCGATGATGAGGCATGACATCGCCAACGTAATACGGCCTTTGTATTCCAATAAGTAAGGCCAAAGCAGTTTCATGACGTGCCAGTTTAATTTATCGACTGGACCTTCAAAATATAACGTTGGGCGCATAGGACATAACCTTGAATGAGTTATGCCAATTGTAACAGTTCACACCGGACATAAGCTAAGCGAAACTAGCAAAGTCTGAATAAAATCAATCAGATTTTCCTGACAGACAAATAGACTTATTCACGACATACTCATCTGCTATTTTGATTGCATTTAAAGCCAAAACATCATACTTACGCATTACACTGGCGTATTCACAATAAATGAATTTATACTAATTTGTGTTCAGGCATGTACCGTTTTACTTAACCTCAGAGCCGTATGTAAGAGGATAAGAGTGCAATGGAAGAAGGCTTGGCACAAAGTTGCTGCTGTTGATTATTTTTGCCGTTTTGCCCAAAATGCCATGGAGGCGGTTATACAAATCAATAGAATTTGTTAACCTCTACGCGCTAGATTTTGCGATTCATACGCCCAAGTTCTAGCGAGAATTAAGATAAACAAATTAAATTAAGATCAAAGGAAGCTTTATGTTGGATTCCGCTAAAGTTCAATACCCGCCATTACCACTGATCCAAACTTGGGTGTGGATGATGATCGAATCAGGCAATCCAGAGATACAAGATAAAGGTAGAAACAACCTTATTGCCGCCTTTGGTAGCTTAGCCAAAGCAAATGAATACATTGTTGAAATAAGCAATAAATAGATAAAACAAAGGCGCCGGGATAGCGCCTTTGTTTTTACTTAACCCGCAATCGTTAACGGCTAACTCAGGTATAGTTGCGGTTTATGTTCGCTCGAGCAGATAATTAAACCTGACGGCGTTCGATAATGCTTTGATTCAAAATGGCTAACAGACGCTCGGTATCATCCCAACCAATACACGCATCGGTAATACTCTGCCCATAGCATAACTCTTGACCTTCAATAAGATCTTGACGACCTTCCACTAAATGGCTTTCTACCATAACACCAAAAATAGCAGTATTTCCCGCCGCCACTTGACCAGCTACATCTTTAGCAACCACTAACTGACGTTGATACTCTTTACTACTATTCGCATGGCTAAAGTCGATCATGATGTTGTCGGCAAGCTTTGCTTTTAACAATTGCTGGCTAATCTCAGTGACATGCGGCGCGCTATAATTGGGCTCGCGGCCACCCCGTAAAATAATGTGGCAATCAGGATTGCCCTTAGTCGAAACGATCGCCGAATGGCCCAACTTAGTCACAGATAAAAAATGGTGTGGTGCATTGGCAGCACCTATCGCATCAATAGCAACTTTGATCGTGCCATCAGTACCATTTTTAAAGCCGACCGGACAAGAAAGACCCGAGGCTAACTCTCTGTGTACCTGAGATTCTGTCGTACGGGCGCCAATGGCTCCCCAGCACATTAAATCAGCCATATATTGTGGGGTGATCATGTCAAGAAACTCACCCGCGGTTGGCATACCGCTGTCGTTCAAATCCACTAATAATTTACGGGCGGTGCGTAAACCATCATTGAGTTTAAAGCTGTTATCCATGTAAGGATCGTTAATCAGCCCCTTCCAACCCACTGTGGTTCTTGGTTTTTCAAAATACACTCGCATCACAATTTCGAGTTGATCTTTATAACGTTCACGCAGTGAGACCAAACGCTGTCCATATTCCAACGCAGCTTTGGGATCGTGGATAGAACAAGGGCCAATCACCACTAAGAGACGATCATCAGACTTAGCCAGAATATTATGGATACTATTACGCGCATTAAACACAGTCGCAGAGGCTTTTTCGGAAGCAGGAAATCGTTCAAGAATCGCGATAGGTGGAAGTAACTCTTTTACTTCTTTAATGCGAACGTCATCATTTTGGTAATACATAATTTTACTGCTCCAACGCTGGTGTTTTAGGCTATTTCTATCGCTGCGATAAGGGATCTCAACTGCAATACTGGGTTCAATTTATCGAGTCTCAGGCGCCAATGCAACCAAGTTGTCTCCATTTCAAAAAATCAAATATAACTTATTGTTTTAATATATTTTAAAAAAATCAAAATTCAAATATGCCAGCTAACTCACAGCCTTGATGAACAAAATCGAATATGGCGGATAAAAAGGAATAAACATATTTGCTGCAAGTGTATTTAGGTGCCCTATGTTAGCAAGCAAAGATGTTTACCCGTAATAAGCATAATTGATGACCAGCTCTCCATAGAAAAAAGCGGGCAAATGCTAATGCTGTAACATGACTTGTATCTTGCTCTGATAGCGTTGACGCTCTGACTCATCTCGGCTCAAAGCCAAGGCTTTATCCATATTCAGTTTGGCACGCTTTTCGTCCCCCAGCGCCCAGTAGGTTTTAGATAAACCGAAGAAGAACTCATGACGATAATCCGCTTTTGCCAACGCCCTTTGATACCAAGCCAAGGCCTCGTTGTATTGATGCTCATCATAGGCTTGCTGCCCCATATCATAGTAATAATAGGGATTACGTATTCGCGCTAATTCAAGCACTTTATTAATTTCGGCCCATTCATCAAGCCGCCCCTGCTCCCCTAAAATCAAGGCTAAGTTATAAAGCGTTGTCAGATTTTTCGCATCAAACTTGAGTGCATAGCGATAAACCTGTTCGGCCCGCTTTTCATCACCTTTATGCCGGTAAATAATGGCGAGCGTGTTGAGTGAAGGAACAAACTGGCCGACTTTTAAACCCGCTTTGATCAAGGCATAGGCCCTGTCTAAATCACCGTTCACCAAAGACTCTGCCGCCATGTTGTTGTAAAACATACTGATTAAGGTCTGCCGATCCACTTGGGTTTTACCGTATCCCCGTAGAGCTCGCTCCGGCATAAAGTCCACTAAAACAGCTGCAGATGACACATAAACTGAATGTGCGTTTTCAGGTGGAAATAAACGTAAATTCACATGCCCATTGATTAAATAGAAATCACCTTGCTTATCCCATACGGGTTCTATCGCGATATCTTGATACTCAGCACTCACATTCAATATGTCCGCTAACGCAGAAGTCATGACCACTAAAGACATGCAATTACCCGCCCTTTGGGCGTAGGTTTCACGGGCAATTTGGGTCAGATTATTTTGATATCGAAAATCAATGTTAGCGCTATTGGTTTGACTCGCATTGATATAACTAGCTAACCATTCATTGGCTAACATGTTGTTATTGTGTGACAAAGTGTATATCCCATAGCGACGTTTTACGTCTGTCACAACCTCGGGGGGCAGATAAAAGATATCAGCAACAGAAGGAATATCGGCCACAGGAGTAAACAGTGAATCGGCAAGTAACGACTCAAGATCCGACGGATTAGGCTCAATGGTCGTCGAGCTACAAGCAAACAATTGACTGAATACAACGCTCAAGATCGTACTCAAGTATACGGCTCGGAATAGTTTCGACATACGCCCTCCCACACCATTAGCTCCTATTTGAGCTTATTACAAATGGCGAAAAAGACGACATAAAATGGTTACAAAAAATGATAATCGCGATCGATTAAAAATAATTGCAAATAATTTAACGAATTAACTATTGTGAAGGTCGGTCAACTTCTATGTATAACTCACGCTGCTGATAATGATACGGCCGATAGTTATGCTCTCCACAGGTAAAATGTCGATAGGGTTTCATGACCGTAACGCAACCTGAGGGTAAAGCCTGCAGAATTTGGATTTGCTGCTGGCGACGAAGCGACTCCTGCCATTCAAAATCCTTGAGCACTTGATCACGCACGGCAAAGGCATCGACAGGCTCACTTGAGCGATTAACGATCACTTCTCCTGCAAAGGCAGAAACCGATATCCAGCCAGAAATGACGATAAGACTTAGTCGCGAAAATTGACCTATTGTTTTTATATTCAAGCTCATAGAACACTCCTTAATTTATGCAAGAAAACAGAATTGCTCAGTAATTAAGCTTATGACCCTGTGCTTAAACTTCAATCACAGTGATTACCCATAAAAAAGCAGAGCCTAGGCTCTGCTTCACTATCACTCGATCCAAGCTAAGCATCAAGGTGAATCACGCATTAATGTGCAAGTTTAATCAGCCCGCATTTTTGACCGTAACAAACTCAGGATAAGCATCAATACCACAGTCAGAAGCATCCATACCGTTGTATTCTTCTTCCTCAGTAACACGGATCCCCATGGTTATCTTAATCACATACCAGACTGCAAATGATGAGCAGAATACCCAAGTGAAAATGATCGCTGCGCCCGTCAACTGTCCGGTAAGAGTTGCATTAGCATTGGATAATGGCACACACATTAAGCCGAGGAAACCAGCCACACCGTGTACTGAAATCGCACCGACGGGATCGTCAATCTTAATGCGATCTAAGCCCACAATCGAGAACACCACCACACCGCCCGCCACTAAACCAATCACACCCGCCATTAACAATGAAGGCGAGAGAGGATCTGCCGTAATCGCCACTAATCCAGCCAAAATACCGTTAAGGATCATGGTCAAATCCGCTTTGCCCCAAATCATCTTACACACGATAAGAGCTGAGATGGCACCAAAAGCCGCTGCAGTATTGGTATTCACAAACACTTTCGCCACTGAGCTTGCATTCGCCGCATCCGACACCATTAATTGCGAGCCGCCGTTAAAGCCAAACCAGCCCATCCACAGAATAAACATACCTAAGGTTGCCATTGGCAAGTTAGAGCCTGGAATAGGATTCACTTGGCCATTAGGCCCGTATTTACCCTTACGCGCACCGAGCAATATCACGCCAGCAATCGCCGCGGTCGCCCCCGTCATATGCACAATACCGCTACCAGCAAAGTCTACAAAGCCCAGTTTAGCGATAAAACCTTGGCCCCAAGTCCAATAACCTTCTACTGGATAGATAACCGCTGTCATCACCACAGAGAAGAACAAGAAAGCCCACAACTTCATCCGTTCCGCCACAGCACCAGAGACAATTGACATCGCCGTTGCCACAAATACAACTTGGAAGAAGAAGTCAGATTCTAATGCATGGCTCGCATCTGCTGATTGCGAACCAATTAAGGTGCCAATTGACGGTAACCAGCCACCTTCAGTGTTATCCACATACATGATGTTGTAGCCAACCAACAGATACATCACACAGGCAATCGCGTACAGCACAACGTTCTTAGTTAAAATTTCAGTGGTATTTTTAGAGCGAACTAAACCCGCTTCTAACATAGCGAATCCCGCCGCCATCCACATGACTAAAGCGCCAGAAATCAAAAAGTAAAAGGTATCGAGTGCAAAGCGTAGTTCAGTGACTGTGCCGCCTAATTTCGTTAATTCTTCCATTGTCAGCCCCTTATAGCGCTTCAGTATCAAGTTCACCCGTACGGATACGGATAGCATGTTCTAAATCAACGACGAAGATCTTACCGTCACCAATTTTCCCCGTATGGGCCGCAGTGGTAATGGCCTCAATCAACATGTCGAGATTTTCAGCCTTAGTGGCAATTTCTAGTTTTACTTTTGGCAAAAAATCCACCTGATACTCGGCGCCGCGATACAACTCTGTATGCCCTTTCTGACGGCCAAAACCTTTCACTTCGGTCACCGTCATGCCCTCAATACCAATTCCGGCGATAGCTTCACGGACATCATCCAACTTAAACGGCTTGATGATAGCGCTGACTAGTTTCATCCTGACCTCCAAAAAAACGCAATTGTTATTAACTTGTATCAAAGGTAATTCAATCATTAGGCCAACAATTTAATCTATTGATTATTATTGGTTTAAATTGTTTAACACTATTTTTTAAGGTTAAAAACGCACCATAATCGAGCACTAACTGGTGCGATGCACTCTTTTAGTGAGCAGTTTAAGTGCGACAGCTATTCGACCTTAGGCCTATTGGTAACAAGGTTAAATTAGGGTCTACTGGGGGAAGCGTAAATCGAGATGAAATCTCGAGCATCACAACACAAGCTCTTAGACAAAAGCGAAGATCATCACTAAGACAATCACCAAGCGCAAAAGGAAGGCCCGATGTTAAAACCAGAAGAATGTGTTCTCGTTATCGTCGATGTGCAGGGAAAACTTGCACAAATCATGGATAACAGTGACAAGCTGCATCAACAACTACAGACCTTAATCCAAGGCGCACAATTATTTGAAATTCCAATACTATGGTTAGAACAGCTACCCGATAAACTCGGAGCAACTAGCCCTGAGCTACAAACCTTACTTGCGAAAACCAGCTCACCCATTGCCAAGCAGCATTTTAGCGGCTGGCACTGTGACACGTTTGCAAAGGCATTAACTAAGACGAATCGCAAACACGTCATACTGGCGGGTATTGAAACCCATGTGTGTGTTTACCAAACCTGTTGTGACCTTATCGAACAGCAATATTCGGTGCATCTCGTCGCAGATGGCGTCTCGTCACGCAGTGCCGATAATAAAAAACTGGGTATTCAGATGATGACGGCCAGAGGCGCCTTATTAACTAACGTGGAATCGCTATTATTTGAATTACAACATCAAGCCCAAGGCGAGCGCTTTAGGGCATTATTAAAACTGATAAAATAGTCTTAAATTTATTTAGGGTAAAATAATAAAGGTCACATTAACTTGTGACCTTTATATTAAAAAATCGTTAAATACATTAAATTAGAAACGACCAGTCAAACCTAAACCAATAAATACACCATCAGCATCTGAATCTAATTCTCTAGCTAACTCAAAGTTTGCAGAGAAGCTATCAGACAGACGTAACCAATAAGCGGTTTTCAATACGAAAGTATCGTCATGACCATCATCGGTATAGCCTAGACCAACAGACCATGACTTAGTCACATACCAATCAGCACCTAAATTGAATGTGTCGTCAGAATCTTGATGTGTCCAGTTTGCGCTCAAATCAACACCTGTAGTTGATTGCAGTGCAATAAAGCTACGCACTTTTAAACCGTATGACTCTTCGATGCTATCGCTGCCATCGTTATAGAAAGCAGATACTGCAGAGCTATCATTGAAGTAATAACCGACTTCTGCACCGTAAGTGTTCCAGTCAAAACTGCCGATTTCAGAACGTTGATAGTTAGCAGCAATAAACCATTTAGAAGCAAATACATAAGTGCCATCAACACCAATGGTATCTAAATCTGATTCATCATAATTGCTGTAATTAACGCCAACATTAGACGTTTGAGCTAAAAATCCATTAAGCGCATAAGGACCTTTAGTTTGGTCAACTGGGCTAATGTAGTAACGATAATTCGCGTTCCACAGACCATCGCTGAACTCTTCAGAATTTGCGCTATATTTTAGGCCTGCTTCATGCTGATATGGATTATCTTGTGCAGCAGCGGCATTAACACTTACGAAACCTAATAATATTGCTAGCGCGGTAATTTTTTTCATCAAAGTATTCCCTTATATGATTATAAGCTAGGAGTAAAAGATGAAGATAACGAAGAAACAATCTCAGTGTTGCTTATTCCATTATCATTAATATCCATTTAAATTTAAACGAACCTGCTCTCCTAGCGGCGCACACCTTAATGCAAAAAATATAGAATTGAAATAAAAATTTAATATTTACACTTTAATAAAGGATATAAAAAAGCTCCTTATATAGGAGCTTTTTATTATTTTGAAGTCTACTTAAGTATTATTTATAAGTGGCTTCGCGTTTTTTCGCTTCTTCATCCCACTTAGGTAACATGTCTTTCTTGAATGCTTCTTTCTCTGCATTCATTTTATCCATGTCCATACCTAATGCTGCTTGTGCCTTAGCTTTGGTAGAGATATCAGGAATAGCGATTGGATCTGTGATGCCTTTTTTCGCTAATAACTGTGCTAACTTAACTCGGGCATCGGCCGCTTTATTCACTGAAGTACCTAAAACACGTAGGGCTTCTTCAGGAGCATGAGCAGCAACACCATGGGAAGCAATCGCTAAATCCCAGCGCCATTGAGCATGACGGATATCGGTCAGGATAGGCTTCATTTCAGCTTCAGTTGCACCCAATTCCCACGCTTTAGCAGCTTCGAAGTGCGCTTTCACTAATTGCTCTTCCGCTTTCAGTTTCATTTCTTTAACTTTAGCTTTACGTTCATTAGTGACGCCAACTAAGAATTCTTTCGTTTGGCTATGGCAAGTTGCACAGGTTTCTTCGAAACGGTCAAATGGATTACCCACTTTATGATCGGTAAATTTCTTACCTTCAGGGCTAGTCACTTTTGGCATATGGCAGTCAACACAACTGACATTATTTTTACCATGAATACCCAGTTTCCAAGTTTCATACTCTGGATGTTGCGCTTTTAACATAGGTGTTTTAGACAGCGCATGAGTCCAATCGGAGAACTCGATACCGTCGTAGTAAACTTCCATCTGGTCAACAGTTATGCCCATATCCCAAGGGAATTTGACGAAACCTTTTTTGTCTTCTTTTTTCTCAAAATAGTATTCAACGTGGCACTGACCGCACACCATAGATTGCTTGTCTTTCTTCGAAGCTTTATCAAATGGCGTACCGATAGCATCCATTGCACGGTCTACATAAGGACGAGAGATCCGCAGTTTTGGTGAGCCTTTTTCATGACAATCACCACAGCCAATGGTGTTAGTGACTTCAGGGCCACCCTTAGCCCATTTACCTTTGAAGTAGCCATCTTCACCTTGCTCTTCAATTAAGCGAGGTACATCAGGGCTCTTACAGCTCCAACATGCCATAGGCAATGGACCATCTTCCGCATTTTTCGGCGCACCAGTACGTAGGGTATTACGCACGTCGGTCACGGCATACATATGGCCGCGAGGAGCGTTGTAATCTTTTGCGAATGCATAGCCAGCCCACAAGATCACCATATTAGGATCCTGCCCAATCGCATCGACAAGTTCTTCACTCTTTGCGGTATCATGCCAGCTATTATATTGATTCTTAAATTTATCTTTATAAACTTCGTTGCGAGGCTCTGTTTTATCACTCGCCATTGCGCCCGCTGCCATGAAGCTGGCGGCAACCAGTGCACTCAGTGCAAAGGACTTACCTGTCATCTTCTTCATCATCTCATCTCCGTGTTGCATTATTGTTGTAAATCACGACATCTCCATGGTCAAACTTAGTGATTTAACCCTGCTAAAAATATACCTCTTAGGGGGCAGGGCGGGATTAAGCTTTGTTAAATCTCTTAACCAAAGAAAATATCGCTCCTAAAATCGCCATTCCATGCAGCTTTTCTTATCTTGGTTGGTTTGCTGGCTTTTAGCGGATGCTGCTCTAAAAGGTTCAGCACGATACGACGAAATAGCGCCATCTTCTTCGCGTTTTCACGGTCACCAATCCTTGAACAGTCTTCCCTAAAAGTGACGTCAAGCACCCAGTGTTGCAGGTTCTCGATGTGCC